>CAZHEM010000028.1:0-24755 GCA_964531725.1 uncultured Acetatifactor sp. | reverse complement strand
TCACATTTTAGTCAACGAATTTTGAAAACGTATTCCCCTGCCGAACTCGCCACCCAAATTGTACATACCTCAGAAAAACTCGAACAAATCACAGTTAGCAAAGGCGCGCATTTTAGAAATTCCACATTTTGCTCTCCGCATTCTTGCAACATGTTCTGTTTGGTACATACTTTCTACAACTTTGCACACTCAAAAAGGCACCCGCAGAAACTACGGTGTGCCCTTGAAATGTCATTTATGAGAGGAGTGCAGCACCCCTTTTTATTGGTTACTAGTAGGTCTTCTACCGAGAGTAATCTCTAGCTCGTACTCTACATATTCACCAGCTTCCTGACGCTGAACTGTTAGGGTTGCACTGGTGCCTGCTGCATAGTAATTCAAAATATTCTGCAAATCATCGTAAGAAGTAATCTTCTCACCATCAAATTTTGTGATGATATCTTTCTTAAGTAGACCTGCTTTGTCTGCTGCAGAACCTGGCTCCACATCCACAACATAGATACCCTGTGGCATGTTGTACATCATAGCAACCTGTTCATCTACAACCTGTAAGGAGATTCCCATGTAGCCAGCTTCCCCTTCTTCTACCTTGGTTCTAGTCTGACGTTCCATAAGATCAGCAATAATTGGACTAGCTGAGGTAATTGGGATTGCATAACCCATACCCTCGATAGCAGTACCACCGATTTTATTAGAGTTAATACCGATTACTTCACCGCGAATATTAAGAAGAGCTCCACCTGAGTTACCTGGGTTAATTGCTGCATTGGTCTGAATAAAACGTCCTGTTGAACCATCATCCATGGTAATCTCTCTATCTAATGCGCTAACAATACCATTGGTTACAGATTGTCCATAACCCAAAGCATTACCAATAGCAACCACTGGCTCGCCTAATTTTAGATTATCACTATCACCTAAGGTAGCAATAGAAATTGCATTTTGGGTCTCTTCTGTTAAGGAATCAAGAGAAATGGCAATTACCGCCAGATCCATATCCGAATCCATACCTTTTATCTGTGCTTCCGCAATAGAACCATCAATAAAAGATACCTCTAACTTGGTTGCATCTGTCACTACATGATGGTTTGTGACAATTAAAAGCTCTGAGTCACTTTCCGCTACAATAATACCAGAACCACTAGAAGCCTGTTCCTCACTGTAGGTCTGTCCAAAAAAAGTGTAACCTTCCTGTAAATAATTATTTACAATGGATACCATTGCTGGCATTACTTCTTCCACCATATCAGACACATCTGATTCAATTACAGAGATAGTGTTTGCATTGGTCAGTTTGATTCCAGATTCCGACTCAACTGCTACATTATCGGAATTTACCAAGGTCACATTTTCCTGGCTCTCTTGTGGAAGCATCTTGTTGGTTGCTTCCTGCACCGCAAAGAAACCTAATCCTGCAAACATTCCAAAGAATAAGCCCATGCTAACACTTAAAGCAATTTTACGCATTAAGCCACCTTTTTTCGGTTCTTTTTGTGAATTATTTGAATTTTCATAGTTTCCATTTGAAGCATTGTTTGTTTTCACTTCTTCAAATGTAGTCGCTCCAGTAGTCTGATAGGTACTATAGTGGGTCTGTGCCGCATCATTGATTGTGTTGTTATTAGTTCCACTATACACACCAGTTGTATCCGAACCGGTGCTTGTACCGGAGTAAATATCGTTTTCGTACATAACTTTCCCTCTTTTCTAAGAAAGCGAGAAAATACTTTCCCGCTTTTCTTTACTTTATGCACTTAGTATATTCCTGATTTGTGACTAAACTGTGATAAAATCTTTAAACACCTGTGAATTTCCTTATATATTATTCTACAGTTACAGATTTTGCCAAGTTTCTTGGCTTATCTACGTCACAACCACGTCCCACTGCAATATAGTAAGCAAACAACTGCAATGGAATAATTGCCAATGAATTGGCAAAATATGGATTGGTTCTTGGAATGTATACTGCGTAATCAGATGCTTTTTCAATCTCGCGATTGCCATCACTAGTTACCGCCATTACAAAAGCACCTCTAGCCTTAACCTCGACCATATTACTTACAGACTTCTGGAACAGGTCTGGTTGGGTAGCCAATGCTACAACCAAAGTACCTTCCTCAATCAAGGAAATAGTACCATGTTTTAGTTCACCTGCTGCATATGCCTCTGAATGAATGTATGAAATCTCTTTTAATTTCAATGATCCTTCCAAAGAAATCGCATAGTCAATACCTCTACCAATAAAGAAAATATCTCTAGCGCCTACATAACGATTGGCAAAATGCTGAATTTTTTCTTTTTGACCAAGCAAACGCTCAATCTGGTCAGGAATACGTTTTAAGTCAATCAAAAGATTCGCAAACTGCTCTTCATCTACTGTTCCACGAACCTTAGCAAACTTCATAGAAAGCATATAAAGTGCCACAAGTTGTGCACTGTATGCTTTGGTAGTAGCAACTGCAATCTCAGGACCTGCCCATGTATAGAGACATGCATCCGCTTCTCTTGCAATGGAACTACCCACTACGTTAACAATACCCAATACTTTCACGCCCCTGTTCTTGGCTTCACGAAGGGCTGCTAAAGTATCTGCAGTCTCACCAGATTGACTGATTACAATGACAAGGTCATCTTTATCGAGAATAGCATTGCGATAACGGAACTCACTTGCCACATCCACTTCCACTGGAATTCTAGCAAGACCTTCTAAGATATATTTCGCAGTTACTCCTGTATGATAAGCAGAGCCACATGCTACAATATGAATTCTGCGAATTGCCGCAATCTCTTCATCTGTCATATTCAACTCATCAATCACAATGTCATTGTTCTTGATTCTAGGTGAGATAGTGTCTGTAATCGTCTTAGGCTGTTCGTACATTTCTTTTAACATGAAATACTCATATCCTGCCTTTTCAGCGGCATCCGCATCCCAATCAATCTGTACAGACTCTTTGGTAATCTCTTCTTCGTCTACAGTAAAAAACTGCAAGTTATCTTTGCTTAATTTTACTACTTCCTGATTATCCATATAATATACCGTTCTAGTATATTTCAAGATAGCAGGAACATCAGATGCAATAAAGCATCCATCTTGATTCTGTCCCACAATCAATGGACTATCTTTTCTTGCCGCATAGATTTCTCCTGGGAAATCTGAAAACATAATGCCAAGAGCATAAGAGCCTTCTACTCGGTGAAGCACTTTCGTAATCGCTTCCAATGGGTTGCCCTTGTAATAATAGTCCAACATATGAGCCAATACTTCGGTATCGGTCTCGGATACAAATTCATATCCTCTTGAAATCATTTTATTTTTTAGCTTAATGTAATTCTCAATAATACCATTATGTACTACTGCAATGGTACCTGCTTTATTCATATGGGGGTGAGAGTTCAAATCACTTGGTGCTCCATGTGTTGCCCATCTTGTATGTCCAATACCACTAGTACCAGGCATGGTCTCCCCTGCATGTGTTATGTTCTCTAAAACTTTAAGACGTCCCACCGCCTTCATAGTCTCGATTTTTTCTCCGTTGTATATTGCCATACCTGCAGAATCATATCCGCGATACTCTAGCTTTGCCAAACCGTCTAAAATGATAGGAGCAGCTTGTTTTTCTCCAATGTATCCAACAATACCACACATATGTATTGCCCTCCATTCTGCTAGCGCTCTCTAGGCGCACAACTTTTTATTATACACATAAATTGAATTATTTCCAGTATTCTTTATTATCTGTACAAGCAAAAATTATTTTTTTTGGCAACTTACGATAATGCTTTCCTAGAAGATAGCCCGCATACTTGCTAATGCACTGGAAAATAAAGTAAAAGATTTCCTTCCACATCCCTTGTGCTTTCAGTTGTGCCATTACCATTTTAACCATCTTAGACCCTTCCGCCTCCGATGGCACATTAGCAAAAATCTCTGGATGTTCAGCCTGCGATACTCCCAAATCGAAATTACGTTTAAATTGTTGCTTACATGTATAGTTGTGAGAATGATAGACCTGCGCATTAGCTTCATACGCTATCGCATATCCTGCTTTAACAGCATTTGCTGCATATATCATATCTTCGTTAAATATCGTATGACGAATAAAGCCACCTAATTCCTCGTATACATCCCTGCGATACGCAGCACACACATTAGAACAAAAATATGTCTTAATTCCTAATTCCTGCAAATCAGCTGCAGTCTTAATGCGAGATTCTGTCTTATAATTAAATGCTCGTGTAATCTTCTCTATTTCATTACAATCCTTCTTAGGCAATTGTCTTGCATACGCTACTGCGACTTTATCCTCTAAGTGTGCAATCAAATGCTCAATCAAATGCTGGTCTGCGGGCAATGCATCTTGTGTCATCAATACTACAACATCTGCATCCGATTTCTTGATACCAGTGTGTCTGGTCTTTCCATGATCAAACTCTCTTTTGGATAAGTGGTGTACCTTCACATTGCTATGCTTCTCCTGTAAAGGATGATTATAGATAAGCTTTTCAAAATACTTCTCTTCTGTATTCATCAATATAATATTCTGTATAGGAACACTCTGTTTATTTAAACGTTCCAATAGCTCAAAAAGCTCTTCATTCGGCTTATATAGAGGAATAATTACATCAATCTTCATGTTTCCCTCAGCTTTCTTCTGACATATATTTGGACATTAGAAAGGGAGCTTATTCAGCTCCCTTTTGTGACTCTTTACTGAGCATTCACATTTGAACCCTTATTAATGTATGGTGTTGTGTCTGCTTCAATCTTCTCGCCATATTCTTTAACACTTTCAGTAACGGTATACTCCTGGTCCTCAAACAAGAACTGGTGTAACCATACTACGTTTTCTTCTAAATCAAGAGGCACTACACAGCTTCCCTTAGCACCAATATTGGCAACGACACGCATATTCTCCTGTGGGAAACCAGATTCTTCAACAATACTATAATTAGCAATATTCGCTAATAAATCCATAATAGTATCTGTATCTAAACTTGTGTAGATATCATCAATTGCATTGTTAAATACCTTAGTCAAAGTAGCAAGGTCTGCTTTCTTAGCCTGTGCTTCAATTGACTTCAATACTTCACGCTGACGACTTGCACGCATGAAGTCATCACCCTTAGTGTAACGGATACGACAATAAGCAGTAGCCTGTACACCATCTACCAACTGATAACCAGTGCTGGTAATTGGTTCATATTCACACTTTAATACTTCTGAAATAGCATACTGGTAATCGTTGATATACTTAATCTCTTCTTCATCGACATCAATGTATACACCACCCAAACCATCGATTACTTCACTTAAGCCCTTATAACCAACGGTTACAAAGTTAGTAATATCCATATCAAGGTTCATGTTCAACATCTTAACTGCCTGCTCAGCACCACCAAAAGAGTATGCTGCATTACATTTAGTATAAGAATCAGTACCGATATTCATATAGGTATCACGATATACACTGACCAGCTTAATATCTCCAGTATCCATATTGATACTTGCAATCATCATACTGTCGCTTCGGCTACCTTTATAAAGCTCGCTATCCTTTGTAGCATCTACACCGAAAAGAGCGATGTTCATATAACCCTTCATGGTTTCGTTCTCAACTACTGCTTCTGGAATCTCAAGTTCCTCAGTCTCCAATACAGTTACCTTTGGTCCTTCCTCATTTCCCTGAGTCATTACTACATACAATACTGCAATCATAGCTAAAATTACTACGATTTCTACACCAAAAATAATAATTTTTCTTCTTTTTTTAGCTTCTCTCTGCTTTGCAGAAAGCTTCTTCTTATTATCCTCAGTATTTCTTTGGTTTGAATTTGTTGCCATTGTTACCTTCTCCTTAATTCTTTATTTAATATGCATTTTTGTTGATAAAACCTGTAAAAAATGTCATAAAAATAATCTTCATATCAAGTCCCATTGTCCAATTCTCAATATAGTAAATATCACAGTCAATACGCTTACGAATAGAAGTATCTCCTCTATATCCATTCACCTGCGCCCAACCAGTAAGTCCCGGTCTGACCTGATGTTTTACCATATAACGCGGTATCTCCTCCTTAAACTTCTCTACAAAATGAGGGCGTTCCGGTCTTGGTCCAACTAAACTCATATCACCTTTTAAAATATTAAATAGCTGTGGTAATTCATCCAAGCTGGTTCGTCTCAAGAATTTCCCAATTCCTGTAACTCTTGGATCATTCTTAACGGTCCATGCCTTCTTCTCTTCCTTAGCTTCTTGTATCTCCATACTTCGGAATTTATACATATAGAAAGGCTTATTGTGTAATCCTACACGTTCTTGCTTAAAAATAATGGGCCCTCTGCTTGTAAGCTTCACTAATATAGCAGCTACTAGCATAATTGGCGATGTGATAATAATACCTGCTGTTGCGCCTATTATATCAACTACTCTCTTTAACAACATATTGCCCGTATTAGTTAACGGCACATGCCTAATATTAATAACCGGCAATCCCATCAAATCTTCTGTATATGGTTTTGTCGGAATTAAACTATTGTAATCAGGAATAAATTTTGTATGCACACCTGATTTTTCACAAGTATCTACAATACTCTCAAGGTAATCATAGTCTTTCAATGAAAGTGTTATTGCAATTTCATCTAACTTATTCTCTGGTAGAATAACTTCTAAGTTACCTGTACTACCTAATACTTTTACACCTCTATACAATGTTCCACTTGGAATGTGATCATCTAAAATACCACAAACCACATATCCCCACTGAGGATTGTCCATAATACGATTAATGTATTCTTCTGCTGCTCTAGAATATCCCACTAGCAAAATATGCTTAAGGTTATACCCTTTTCGGCGCATAGCCCTTAAAATCTTTCTTACGATTAACCTACTAACTGATATGGTAGCAATATTTAGCAAATAAAAAATTGCTAATACAGAACGAGCATAGTTAATCTCACGAATAACAATATAAATTGCAATAATCAAGGATGCAAGACCAATTGTGTTCGCTTGAATAATACCAAAAATCTCATATCTATTGTGCGCTGTTCGCTTTGGCTCGTATACATTACAACGATGATAAAGGAACAAATACACTGGAACAATGAAGACCAGCAATACATAATAGTCTTCAATCGGTAAGACACCAATTCCAGGACCATCTTCCAAAATATAGAATTTAATGTAGTAAGACAGTATAAAAGAAATTGCGGTAATAGCTGCATCTACTACAATCAGCAGCCGATTAAATACTTTCTGATTGTCTTTTATCATAAGCTCACCTTTTTCTCATATTAAGTGTACAAAGCCACCCCTGCATCTTCAAGTATTTTACAATAATATTATGGAAGATACAACTTAAGAATTAATGAAAGCAATTCTTAAGATTTCTTAATAATTTGAATTGTCCCTACATATAATTCCCACTGTATGCGCAGATAATTCCTCAGATTCCTACAATTGAAATGTACCTTTTTTTGGTGTCCTTCGCTTGAAATACTCCTTTGGATTCCTTGTCTTATTCCTTGAAGATAAAGACTTCCCATTCCTTTTTTACAGAAAAACAGAAACTTTATTAAAATTCCAAATAGTATAAACGGAAGATTCCATAATAATTGCAGTAGTGGCATATTTTTATAAATCACATATATGTTATTTGCCGCTGCTAGCACTGTCTTCTTCTCATTATATCTAGAACCAGTTGAGGCACTACCAAAATGCAATACCTTGGCTTTTGGTTCATAGTAATTTTTATAACCTAAAATCTTGGCTCTGTAACCTATATCCAAATCTTCTAAGTAGGCAAAATGGGCTTCATCAAAAAGTCCCACCTTATCCAACAGAGATCTACGATAAATCACCGCACCACCACAAGCAGAAAACACCTCGCATGGGCATTCATAATCGGTAGCAGGTTTTCCTTTGCCTCTAGCATATGCCCAACCAAGAACACTATATCGATCACCTGCATCATCTATTAAGTCTGGTCTATCCCACATAAGCATTTGGGCACTTACGGAAAAAATATTGTCATCTTTCTCTATTGCATCATATAAACTTTTAATAAATTCTGTTTTAACTTTTGTATCATTATTCAAAAGCAGTACATATTCAGCACTAGACGCTAATATTCCAACATTAACAGCATGACAAAATCCCGTATTCTCCCCTAACATAATAATTTTTGTCTCTGGAAATGCTTCCTTTGCAGCCTCAATACTTCCATCCGAAGATCCATTATCTACCACAATTACCTGATATTCTGGTGTATCTGGGTGTTGCATATATAACGACTGGAGACAATCGTTTAGATACTTTATTCCATTGTAATTAGGTATAACAACCGTTATCTTTTCCATTGTCTCTCCTATCTGTTCTTACATTTCATATACTCGACAAATCATGTATGGATCCCACACCAATGTAAAGCCTGCATTTCGTAATGCTTGACTCAACTTAATGCTGACTTTCACCATATCAATATTGTCTGGTAAAGTTGCCACATCAAAAACAAAATATCCTGTAGCCTCTCGCTCTTTGTATGGAACACCAACGATTTCTTCAAACAATTCATAGCACTGTGGATTAAGTGTCAGGCATCTAATATCCAGTACTTCTGCTGTTTGTTGTAGACTTGCCCTATGCATATAGCCACTGTATCCCTTAGGCAAATCCTCGTAAAAGACTTTTCCATCTAGACTCATTCTTCCAGACAAAATTTTGCCTTTTTGTAGCACCTTTCCACCAACAGCACCTACGTTAGTTCTACTATCCCAAAGTTCTCCTTCATACGTCAAACGATAGAATCCCACATGCTTTGTATCTTCCGCTTTTGCTTTCCAGCCAGCTTGCTCAGCATAGTCATGAAGAGCCCTACGCCCAGCCTCATAGGCATATTGCTTACTCTGTGGGTTCTGTGCAGTAGAATCCTCATGACATCTCCAGTGATAGAGTACCTTGGAGATATGCACAATCTTTTCTTCTTTTGGTAAAATTTCTTTTACAGCACGCAATACCAAATCATAGTCCTGAGCACCATCGTATTCCTTGCGAAATCCCAGTTTTCTAATCAACTCACCCTTGAGCACTAAAAAATGGCAGATATAGTTATTGCTCAATATTAAATCTAAATTAAAGTTCTCTTTGTAGTGAGGTTCATAATACTTGGTTCTGTCCCCATTACATTTATCTTCATCGGAATAAACCATCTGCACATCTATTCCTACATTTTGTCCATCTTCAATAGCCTTGGCCACTTCATATAAGGCATTAGGCTCTAATACATCATCATGATCAAGAAGTCCAACATATTCCCCCGTTGTAATTTCTAAGCCTCTATTTGTGTTTTCTGCAATCCCTTTATTTTCACGCAATTTTACAAACTTAATACGTGCATCTGTATAGGTCTGCACAATGGAACTCACTCTATCATCAGGAGTGGCATCCGCCAATATTAATTCCCAATTAGAATAGGTTTGTTCTATGCAAGAATCAATCATTTCACGCAAATATTCTTCCTTGGTGCAATAAGTAGGCACCACAATACTGAATGTTGTAGTCATAAAAGAAGTAGCCAATGTACGTTGCTTTTCCAATTCTTCAGCACTTGCTGGTTGAAAAACATATGACATTTCATTGCGCTTATCCATACGCTCTTTTATAGCATAACACATGTTTTTTAATCCATTCCGCTGGAGATAATATATTGTTTTCTTAAGATTCGCAATATTTATTTTCGCCATAGGCTCTACTTTACTACCTTTCCTAAACATGCAACAAATCGCCCCATAAGAGGCGATTCGTTGCAATATATTTTTATTCCATTCATTACAAATGCATTTCGTATGACCTGTTAATATACTATTGAATCTTATATATCAACCATTATAATAACGCCTTAATATCCTCGGTCAACTTATCATTCTTAGCCTGAGCATCCTCAAGGTTGTCACCCTTTACGCCCATGTAGAACTTAATCTTAGGTTCTGTACCGGAAGGACGTGCACAACACCAAGCATTGTCTGGTAATTCAAAGTATAATACATTCGATTTTGGAAGACCTGTAGTAGTCTCAGCACCAGTCTCCATATCAACTACACGATCATTCTCGTAGTCTCTGAATTTAAGAACCTTTAAGTCGCCAAATGCCTTAGGTGGATTCTCACGAAGCTTATTCATAATCTCAGCAATCTGTCTAGAACCATCAATACCCTTTAAGGTAATGGTGTACTGAGTCTCTTTGAAATAGCCGTATTTCTCATACATCTCAAGCATCATATCCCAGAGCGATTTACCCTGTTTCTTGCAGAATGCAGCAACTTCACATAAACACATAACTGCAACAATTGCATCCTTATCTCTTGCATGAGTACCAGCTAAGCATCCATAACTCTCTTCCAAACCAAATACATAATTATTGCATCCAGTCTGTTCAAATAATTTAATTTGTTCACCAATAAACTTAAATCCGGTTAATACTTCAATTAATTTCACACCATAAGCCTGAGTAATAGGCATTGTCATGTTGGTGGTTACGATAGTAGTAACCATCGCTGGGTTAGCAGGCATAGTCTTGGTTGCAGTTCTCTCTCTCAAGATATATTCTGCAATCAACATACCAGACATATTACCAGTAAATGCCACATATTCTCCAGTCTTCAAATCTTTTGCGTATACACCCAATCTATCTGCATCTGGGTCAGTCGCAAGAATAATATCTGCATCCTTTTCCTTAGCAAGACGAAGCGCATATGTAAATGCCTTAGGATCCTCTGGGTTAGGATAATCCAAAGTAGTGAACTTAGGATCTGGATTCTCCTGCTCAGGAACCACATATACATTCTTGAAGCCAAGTTCAGAAAGTACACGTCTTACAGGTACATTACCTGTACCACAAAGTGGTGTATAAACAATCTTAATATCCTCTGCCATCTCTTTGATAACATCTGGATGAATAATCTGTTTCTTCAACTCAACCATGTATGCGTCATCGATTTCTTTACCGATTACCTGATAAAGTCCTGCTGCCATAGCCGCATCCTTATCCATGGTCTTAACGGTATGATAATCTTTGATATTCTGTACTTCTGCGATAATCTCTTTATCCTTAGGAGCAGTAACCTGTGCACCGTCATCCCAATATACCTTATAGCCATTGTACTCTGGTGGATTGTGGCTAGCAGTTACTACAATACCAGCTGTACATCCCAAAGTACGAAGAGCAAAAGAAAGCTCTGGAGTTGGTCTTAAAGCATCAAACACGTATGCCTTAATTCCATTGGCAGCAAGGCAAAGTGCTGCTGCGTCTGAGAATTCAGGTGACATATTACGAGAGTCATATGCAATTGCAACTCCCTTATCCTGAGTTCCCTGCTTAATAATATAGTTAGCTAAGCCCTGTGTAGCTTTTCTAACAGTATATAAGTTCATACGATTGGTTCCTGCCCCAATAATACCACGGAGTCCACCTGTACCGAACTCTAATTCCTTGTAAAAACGTTCTTCAATCTCTGCCTCGTTGTCTTGAATTGCTAACAATTCGTTCTTTGTGTCCTGATCAAAATAATCATCTTCCAACCAAAATTTAAATTCTTCCATATAACCCATTGATGAATCCTCCTATCCCAATATTTGATTACATTTTAACACATACCTTTGCAGATATCCATGTATTTTTTACTGGCCTGTTATCTTCAAAGAATAGTCACTTCTATCCAACGAGAAATTCACATTATAATATGGATCCCCAGCTTCCAACTCAACCTTCCATTTATCACGGAATTTCGCTGATTCTTGATTGTATCGCTCCGCTTTTTCCCCTTGGTCATCCAATCCTCTGGAGATAGATTCATGATGATAAAGCTCCGCAAAAGGAGTAAATACATTCAGTAAGTTTTTCTTGCGTAATTTCAAGCAGAAGTCAACATCATTCAAGGAAATAGCAAATCCTTCTTCTAAGCCCCCCACTTCATCAAACAAGCTCTTTTTCACCAAAAGACACGCTCCTGTCACCGCAGTAACGTTCTGTGCATAGCAAAGTCTTCCCATATATCCCAAGTTCTGGCGATGCTGTTTGTAATGAGTATGACCTGCCGTTCTATGTGCACCTAATCCAATGACCACACCTGCATGCTGAATAGTCTTATCTGCATAGTAAAGCTTCGCACCTACCGCACCGACATCTTCACGTTGTGCATACATCAAAAGTTCTTCCATCCAGTTAACGGTTATTACTTCTGTGTCATTGTTCAACAATAAAATATACTCACCCGTTGCATAACTTGCACCTAGGTTGTTTACTGCTGAATAGTTGAATTTATCTCTGTAGGTAACCACAGTTACTTTTCCATCTTCACTGCGCAAAGCTTCGTTGTCAGTGCATTTTTCATCATATGAATAACCTAATAATTTGGTATAGTAGTCTTTAATTTCCTGTGTCTCACTATTATTCTCCACAATAATTATTTCATAATTATCATATGTGGATTTCTCAACAATGGAATTTACACAACGTTCCAAATCTGCCTTGTGATCCTTGTTGGCAATGACAATGGAAATCTTAGGATTGCCAATAATCTGGTAGCGAATGCGGAAAATAGTCTCAAATGCCCTGGTACTAATAATCTGGAAATGGTCATATCCATGCTTGCGTAAATGCTCTGCTACTGCACCTTTTGCAGCTTCAATGGCATATGGTTTTGCATCAATTCCTGACGCCACACTACCTGCATGACTTCTCCAATAGTACATTAGCTTTGGTACGTGGACAATTTTCTTGGCATTGTCCGTGAGACGCAGAATCATATCATGATCCTGACTACCATCGAACTTAGGACGGAACAGTTCATTGCCATCCAGTAATTCTCTGGAAAATACGCTAAAATGACAAATATAGTTATTAGCACGCAAATTATCTGGTGCATAATCTGGCTTAAAATGCATAGTCAACATCTTATTAATGTCGCCACTTCTAAAAGTAGTCTCATCACAATACAAATAATCTGCACCTTGCTCATTAATTGCCTTTACATATTCAAATAATACGGATGGATGAAGAATATCATCCTGATCAAAAAGGCCAATGTATTCACCAGTAGCAAGCTTTAGACACTCATTGGTATTCCCTGCAATACCACCATTCTTCTCAAGCTTTTTGTATACAATACGTCCATTGGCACGTGCTGCATATTCCTTGCAGATTTCCTCAATATAAGCATGCTCGGCATCAGAACCATCTGCCAAGCAAAGCTCCCAGTTTTCATAAGTTTGATTCATTACCGAATCTAGCATCTCAATCTGAAATTCTCTTTGATTATTCCAAAGTGGTACTAGGATACTGATTTTCACCATATTAGGGAACTTGGTAGCTCTCTGTGCAGCAGCCTCTTCAGGAGTTGGAAAACTTTCTGTACCGAACTGCTTCATCGCTTCTCGTTCTCTTTTTTTGTAATTCAACTTATGGATAAAACCTTTTACTCCACCTAAATTCGCCACTCTATCTTTCTGACGAATCAGATAGTGCATTACATCTCTAGCTGGTTTGCTAAGCTTCCATAGTGGATTATTCTTAATGCGATTAATCTTCCATGTCAAATCATCACATTTATCTTCCAGTTCCGCAATGCGAGCCGCAAGATCCGCACATTTTAAATGCTCTGCCTCATATGCCTCTTTGTAATCAAAATTCTGAGAATGATTGTCCATAACGTTCTCCACTTCCACTAAACTTATATAATATGAATCTTTGGTTAAATATCTATATATCGGTTACTCCAATTATATAGAACCAGACTTCCCACACGATTACGAGCAAGCACGCCCACCCGATATCGTCCTGAAAACAAACCAGTTACACCATTTCCTCCGCTTCGTGCAGTCTGTTCTGTTGCAATGGCCTTGGTCACGTCCATACAAAAGCCACTCAAGCCTACATTTACTTGGTCTGGCAGATTTTCCACCAAATCTGGACGATACTGTCCCTCTATCGCCAACTGATATACCTTGCCAACCTCGTCTTGCAACAACACATACTTATCATAGCACGCATTATTATCCCCTAGTACTACTCCGTATCCTTGCAATTTATTCTCCACAAAAGATTCTACTCGTACCAATACACAGGCATCTTCTCGATATCCCTCTAGCACTTCATTTTGCAACATAGTAACGCTTTCCCGCTCTGGCTTTTGCACTTGATTTTTACAAGTCTCATAGATAGGGCGGATTCTGGTATCTAATCCTTCACGGCTAAAATGAACCGAATAATAAGGATCATACCCTTGCATAGCTGGATGTTTCTGATACAACACATCTCGCTCCTGCATAAGGCGTTCCAATTTCTCTGTGCTTTCGTCGTCTCCTCTGCTTAAGGACTCATGATGATATGCGTAAAAATCATTGCGACATACATTGTGATATCCCAACTCAAACAGGCGAAAGCACAGCGACACATCATTAAATGCCACCCTCAAATCCATTGGGAAACCACCTGCTTCAAGGAATTTCTCCTTCTCTACCATCATACACGCTGCAGTCACTGCAATTACATCTTTAGGACATTGATTACTGTCAAAATAGTATTCCTTATCATCTTCCATAAACTGTAGCTTATGTACAGGTCCCATAGGTAGATTGACAATTCCTGCATGCTGCATACGACGTGAATCTGGATAGTATAGTTTTAAACCTACTGCACCCGTATACGCGCATTTTGCATTTTTCAGCAAATCTTCTATGCCACTTTCTTGACATAATTCCACATCATCATTTAAGAATAAGAACACATTTCCTTTTGCAGCTCTAGCTCCCAAATTACACATCTTAGAAAAATGAAACTCCATGGGATAATAGAGATAATACATCAAATGTTCCTGAGTAGACATTTCCTGCAGGAAAACATCAATTGTTACCTTATTCTCTTCTGTACTACCATTGTCTACTACAATTACTTCATACATTAAATTCTCGCAAGTATTTATAATAGACTCAACACATTTCTTTAAGACAGCAGGATTATCCTTAGAAGGAATGATTATGGAAAGTAGATCCTCATTCTTTTCCAGATTCTGTTCTTCCTCTTGTTCAACATCTTCTGCTTTATTTATCACTTTATTTATTATAGTTGGCTTTAACTTTTCCATCATTATTTCCAACGATTCATAATGGAAAAGTACTTCTGAAATATGACCTATGGCCTTGCAATCCTTTTGAAAACCACCTACCTGTTCCACACATCGGTATACCCAATTTTCAAAAGAATCCTCACCACGTTCCACTGAGGAAATCAATGCTTTCCTCATAATGATTACTCCACCAAGATAATTATGGTGTTTAAATACATCTGGAGACCAGTCTGGTTTAAACCATGGGTCAGACGCCTCTTGTTGCTGACTCCCCCAGACATCTTCATCACCATAGGCAATCATAATTTCTGGATGATCTTTAAAATAACAGTCGATTTTTATTCCCGCATCTGCGGACAGTCTTCCATAATCCGCAACAAACACTTGATAATCCGCAGATACAATGTTGCTTTCACCTTCTGCAAATAACATTCTACGCTCTGTCCACTGAGCATAAGATGTCTGCTTCTGGCCAAGGAGCTTCTCATATCTTCTATTCTGTTGTTCAATTAACACTTGTTTCGCCAGATCTCGAAGTCCCAATTTTTTGCTCCTTTATGTTCAAAATTCTTCCGTTTACTCCAAACTGTAGAACGGAATCTTGTATCTCCATTATTTTAAATCAATTTCTTCACTGCCCCTGCCATGTCCTGTGCCATCTGCTGTGGAATGCGAACGATTTCCATACGAGTATACAAGACATTTGCAGCCTGTCGATTCAATTCAGTTACCACAATGTTAATGTTAGGGTCTGTAGTTGCAAACACAATGCTTGGCTGTGCCAATTCCCCTTCTTTATTGCTATCCTTTGCGACTTTTCCATTGGTAATCATGACCTTCTTCTTATCCAAAGGTACTACTTCACCATTCCAAGTCATCTCTAGAATCTTTACCATGCAACAATCCATAGCTGGGTCGATACGCAACATTCTTACATTTCCGTCCACACACAATTCCATTTCGATTTGGTTCTCACCTTGGTAAGCGTCTTTCACAAAGTAAGATTCTTCCTCTTGGTATCCGTTACCTTTATCCTCATAAATCTGTACACGGTTTACTTTTTCAGAATCTTGGTACTTATCAATCCATTTCTGTGGAACCATCATTCGATAGCCAATCAAATCTCGCATCTGTGCCATGGACATATGATTTCCAGTAACAAAGCGTTGGAAATCCATCTCCTGTTCACGATAGTTCTCAGCATCCTTTTCTGTAATGCCAAGTTCATTTAATATTAAATCAAGATTTAATTTGTTTCGTTTTTCATCTTCAAGTAAGTAACAATATATGGCTCTAAATGCTAATTCTTTGGTGTCTACTGGCTTACCAAAGGTCCACTCATAATCAATCAGAGTCCACTTATCCCCATCTACTAATATATTAGCAAAAATCAGGTCAAAGTCGGCTGCTGGGTATTCACTGTTGTATCCTATCTTTTCCACATACTGCTTAAAATAATTATGGAAACTATCTAAGTCATCCTTTTCTAAGCATTTATCCATTAACTCAGATAAAGGAACACCCTCAACAAATTCAAATTCAGCATAAATTTCGTCCTCTGTTTCCACTAACTTACATGTATTAATAGTCAATTCACTGCCTTTATACTTCTCACTTAAGCTATCATACGCTACTGCCATACCCTTTACATGTTCCACTGCTTCCTGGCACAAAGGATACTTCCGCACTACAGCCTTTCCCTGACTATCTCTAGATATTTCCGTCTTAATAATATAATCGGCTGCTCTATCATTAGAATACTTCACATATTTTACATCAAAACTACCACCAATCACTGCAATATAGGAATTGGCAAAAATAGAAAATAATCCATCCTCTACCAGACCATCATAAGCACTTTTTTCATCAAAGAGAAGCATTCTGTCGCGATCAAAATTGCGGTAGTTATTGGATAATTCACCCTTTCCTGGTAAGTATGCATCACTGTAAAGAGTGGTCATAAACTTATAGTCTGGATATGGATAATAAAAGGCAGCCTGTTGTACACCACACTTACGGAAAATTCGCTCCAATCCACGTCTGCTGAATGTACGTACTCCACCACCATCGGAATAATTTTCAATGCCGCTAAAATAAGTTCCCAAATGGTCCTCTTTACAACCTGCAAAATACTTTAATCCATATTTATTTTCTATAGCGATGACAATTCTGCCATTTTCAGCTAAATGTGGTGTCAGAATCTTCAGAAAGTCCTCATAAGGGGTATCTCCGCCAATATAACTCTGTCCATACTCAAATACACCAATCAAGCATATATAATCAAAATCCTTAGGCAAATCAGGCTCAATGTCTTTAAAATTGCCTACATGAATGGTTACATTATCACATTCTGCATGGCGATAAGCATTAATCATGCTACGCTTCTTAGATAAATCTACACAGGTAACACTTCCTGCCTTACGTGCAAGTGCTCCTGTAATAGCACCACAACCACTTCCTACTTCCAATACCTTAGCATTCTTGTTCATAGGAATCCAATCCACAATATTCTCGCGAAGTGGAGACAAATGATACAATATCGGCCAACTTTTGCGCTCCTCTATGGTCTTGCGATATTCCACAGGAGACAAATTACGCACAATATCAAGAATCTCGTCCTCAACTGCTCCATCGCAGTAAAAATCCTCTCCTGGGTATTTACTTAAATCCAAAGCAATCTTACCAATATGTTCTATCACAACTTACCTCCATTTAATTACAACTGTACATTGTAATGACACAATTCTAAGCAACGCACGTTCTTATACATGGCTTACTGGACATCTACCACATTTACCTGTGAATCCATATCGTAGTATCCTACGGTATTCTTATCTGATACTACTGTAATATTTAAAGCATCATATAATCTATGATATACCTCAAAAGTGTCTCCGTTATATCCCGTTACACCAAGGGAAAGCAAATATTCTCCCCCTTGCAAGCTCATCTTCTGGGTAAAAGTAATATCTTTTACCATTCCTGCTTCCCCACTTTCCAAAAACGCCTTTTCAATCATAGAATTGGTTCCTGTAATCTCTGTACCAATTACATTCTTAAAGGAAAAAGCGAAGATTGGTGCTGGAATGTTCTCTGTAAAACGCACACGCATGTGCAAAGTAAATTCACTCCCCTTTAACACAGCTGTGGTTCTAACCCCTCTATCATCTGTAATATAGAATTCCTCAATAGCGGCTTGTTTTGTTCCATATTCCAACAATTCCGGATTCTGTCCCTGCGTAGCTACTACTTTTGCAACCGCACTACCATTCTGAGTCTGTGTACCATCTGTTGCAGCTTCTGCGGCTTGCTGTAGCTCTACATCCTCCAACAAATCCTGATTTTCCTGCTTACTTGGCAATTCATACTGTCCAACCAGCACACGCTTATAAGCATCAATCATCTCCTTCGGTCCGCCTTCTCCAAGCAAAGTTCCCTGATTCAGTAAAAATACTCTATCACAATATTTACTAATACTACTCAAGTCATGGCTAACAAATACAATTGTTTTCCCCATCTTCTTAAATTCTTCAAACTTGTGATAACATTTTGCTTGAAAGAATACGTCACCTACAGACAGAGCCTCATCTACAATCAAAATCTCTGGTTCAATATTAATCGCCACCGCAAATGCCAAACGAACAAACATACCACTGGAATAGGTTTTTACAGGCTGATATACATAGTCGCCAATATCCGCAAACTTTAGAATCTCCGGTAACTTTTCATCAATCTCTTTCTCAGAGAAGCCCATCATAGTACCATTCAAATATACATTCTCGATACCATTATACTCTCTGTTAAATCCAGCTCCCAATTCTAACAGTGCAGAGATACGCCCATCTACAACAACCTGTCCTTCGGTAGGATTCAATACACCAGTAATAATCTTCAAAATGGTAGATTTACCAGACCCATTGGTTCCAATAATACCTACCGTCTCTCCACGATAGATATCAAGACTCACACCCTTTAGCGCTTGATGCTCCTTATGGCGTTTCTTTTTTCCAAAGCCAAAAGCCTCTACCATTCTATCTCTTGGTTTATCATATAACTTATATATTTTTTTTACGTCTTTTACTTGAATGGCTACTTCTCTATTTTCCATAGTTCCTCTTATTCTAATCGTATTGAACTACAATCGATTCTTTATCATACCAAGATGCCAATGCTCTATTTGATTCCTCCTCTGGATTGTCAGACAAATCAGATGGACGAAGGAACCATGGTTTAAAACAATATGGCTCAAAAATCACATTTTTTTCATCACTTTTTAATAGTTCTAATCGTTGTAAATATTCTTGATAAAAATTATATGCTTCTCCAGTATGTACATAATAATATGCACCATAAGACGAGTAATTACCAGCTTGATTGTCTTCCAATCCGAATATTACTAAGAATGCAATCACAATCATTGGATAGAAACACCATACAAGAGTTCCTTTCCTAAGCGTTTCTCCCTTTTCTCTTTTTTTCTGTACATACCATCCAATGAGATAAATCTCATTTAATATTAACAAAATCTGATAAGTAATCTTAACCGCATTGAGAGTTCTTGACATCCCTGCATGCCCCAATGAAAAAAGACTAGGCGTAAAACCCGTTGCATAGAAGCAAAATGACCATACCAGCACAAGTAGCGGATATCGAAATTTAATCTTTGTTCTAACTACCACATAGTAGATAAATGGAGCTAGCAATACCACAAAAATCAACGTCTGTATTCCTGTGAAATCCCATAAATTGGCAACTGCCTCCACAAAAGAGTTAACAATCGCAGACACAGGATCAGATTCCGAACGATCCAATGCATATCTACGCTTATCGTTTCCTGGTGCTACCACATTTAAACAAAATCCAATCATATATGCTATTGTAATCGGTATCAATAGCACTCCTCTTTTATTTTTAATCAGAATGCACCATGCTATCATAGATAAAAGCATCAACAGTCCTTGCAACGCTGTTACATAATTCGCCCCTGAACATACAATAGCAAGCACTAATGTAATAAAAAGGAACGCCAGAGACTCGCCACGTTTTTGGGATGTAACCAAACAAATTGCTGAAGCAATCATCAACATAAAGAACGAATGCATCCCTACATAATGCACACCACCATTATACCAATAAAATCCTGCCTGCGCAGTATGGATAAACATTACTACCATAATCGTAACACTTGTCTGCAACACAATTGTTACTGTTCTCTCTGCCTGCAATACCCTACGTAAGAATACGCCCACAAGCGTTAAAGTTGATACCGTTAAAATTAAAATCAAAAACATGGGGCCAATAAAATACCACTGTTCTCCCCAAATCCCTGGCATCAATGACATGAAAAAGATAGAAGAAAAGGTTCCTTGCCAAGCATGCCATTGTATTCTAACACACTCCCATACTCCCGAAAAAATACCTGCTATACTTGGGTTTAATTCATAGTATGTTTTAACAAAGGTTCCATAAGTATAGTCATCATACCAAGGTGCTGCATACATTGCTAAACGAAGCAATGGAATAAGCGTTAAAAGAAGTACAACTACTGTCATTATTGCTACTATCTTCATAGCAGGTTGCTGCTTAAAATATTTACGCATTTTGCATCTCCACTCTCTCATCCTGTAAATCTTTATAATACATCAGCAAAATGCACCTTTAATCGTTTAAAAATAATTGTACTAATGCCAAATAAAACGATGGTCACGCCCCAGAAATATAGCGTACCCCATATATCCTGGAAAAACCAGGTTTTCTCACAAATTGCACTGCGATATCCATTTACGATATACACTAATGGGTTCCATTTCAGCACAGTAACCCATGATGAATTAACATCTTCAATATTCCATAAAATTGGTGTTGCCCACATGCCAATCTGTAATGCAATGTTGATAATCTGCGATAAATCCTTAAAAAATACCACAATTGTGCAGGTGCTGTAACATAATGCCAATACAAATACGAACAAGCAACCACTATAATAAAGTAACTGAATCGTATATACACTTGGATAGTAGCCATACACAGCTGCCACAAGTAATAACACACCAATAAAAAACACATGAATAAAACTAGCTGCAATAATCTTGATAATTGGTAATATGCTAATCTTAAATACCACCTGTTTTACCAAATAATTGTATTCCAACAGTGCATTTGTTCCTTGATTCAAGGCTTCACTAAAATAAAACCATGGAACCAATCCCGCTGTTAAGAACAGCACAAACGGAATTTGTAGTTCTCCTTGGGCTCTGTTTGGAAAAATCCACTCAAATACCACATAGTACATTAATACAGTAATCACAGGCTGTATCATTGCCCATACTGCACCAAGATAAGAACCCGCATAACGTTTCTTAAAATCGTTCTTTGCTAATTTCCATATCAAATGTCTATTTTGAAATAACTCTTTGGGAAGTATCACAAACTTGTCATACCAATGCCCTTTGTTTGTCTTCATGTTACAAATTCCTCATTTCATTTGCTCAAATATCATACCCATCATTTAAGCACATGGATTTAACGATACTCTGAAATACTTCCCCACTTGGTATCCTTTTCAGACATAATTAATTCCATGCCTTCTGGAATAGGCCATTCCACGCCAATCTCAGGGTCATTGTATGCAAGACCACCCTCATCATTTGGATGATAGAAATCGGTACACTTATAACAAAATTCCGCATAATCAGATAACACAAGGAAACCATGTGCAAAATTCTTAGGAATAAAAAACTGCTTTTTATTTTCTTCTGACAAAAGCACACCATGCCACTGACCAAAGGTTGGGGAATCCTTTCTCATATCCACTGCCACGTCATACACTTCACCTTTGATTACACGCACAAGCTTATCTTGTGGGAATTCCTTCTGGAAATGCAATCCACGAAGTACACCTTTTTTCGATGCCGACTGATTGTCCTGTACAAATACCTCAGGAATTCCAGCCTCTTTATAATCATTATAATTATAGGATTCAAAAAAATATCCTCTTTCATCCCCAAAAACGGTAGGAGTTATAACCTTAAGTCCTTCTATCTCACATGTCTCTACTGTAATCTTGCCCATAATATCCTCCGATTAATATTCTTTATTGATATGCAATGTTTAAGTCTACATTGCCTTCTATTCCATCAATTTTACCCTTAGAAGTATACTGCCACATATGGTAATATCCCTGGTAAAGTGGAGCCTCACGATATTCTGCCAGCCAAATAAAATAATCCTCTAGCTTGTCCATATCTAAGTTATTATTGTACCAATGACGGCTTGCGTAAATACCTGCTTCGTATCCTGCATTCTCAATGGTTCTACAAAATGCTTCACAGACCAATGTTCTAGTCTCTCTACCCAAACCATCTGCTCTACCATTACCACCAGCACCTTCCGTATCAATAAATACTGGAAATTCTACCTTGTGCTCTTTAATCCAATTTACCATAGCGGAAGCTTCCTCGATGGCTTCCACTTCATTGGTTGCTTGGGTAAAGAAATATACGCCTACTGGGATATCTGCCGCAGCTGCACCTCGCATATTAGCCTCAAAATAAGGATCTGGAACAATACTACCAGTTACCGAACCACGGTATCCTGCACGAATAATAGCAAATTCAACACCTGCATTCTTTACCTTATCCCAATCAATCTCCTTATTCCACTTGGACACATCGATTCCAACTTTTGAATTGCCAGTTGGATTCTGCAACTTCTGAATCTCTGATTTATCTGCATCAGCAAGCGCCTCCCTTACTCTAGAGTCTTCCGCCTCTGCATCAATCTCATCTTCCGTCTTAATCAGCAACGAAATATCTTCAATTACCAGATATTCCACTTTCTCCTTTACCTTCACCTTGGTCTCATTAACAGGAACTTTATAGCCCTCAATAGGAAGAAGCTCCACATAATACTCTCCTGCATCTAAGTCCCCAATATAGATAACACCATCTTGATCCAAATCCTTGTATTCACCTAAGCCATCTAGCTTCACATAGAATTCTTCGCCTTCTACCGGTGTTCCTTCTTGTCCAACTACTTGAATACGAAGGTCCTTCTCAATAGAAGTCACAATAAGAGACAATCGATTTGCCATATTCTTAGCAGCTTCTACAATCTCATTTACTTCTGGGTCAAAAAATGTTACATCCTCCATAAACGCAGATAAATTGTCACCAATTTGTCCATCTACAGATGCACTTATCTCATTATTCACTTCTTCCTGTGTAGATGCATTTTCCTGCTCCTGCTGTACAACTGGACGTACACTTTCCTGCTGATTTACATATACCACTAGCAGGGATACCAATAAAATCATTGACATTGAAGCCAGAATTGCAAGTCTTCGCAATTTAGAGTCCATTCG
The DNA here is from genome assembly GCA_964531725.1 of uncultured Acetatifactor sp. Lineage (GTDB taxonomy): Bacteria > Bacillota > Clostridia > Lachnospirales > Lachnospiraceae > Acetatifactor. The sequence continues at coordinate 1,269 of CAZHEM010000028.1, read as the reverse complement.
CTACCTCTACTAAATACTTACCATAATTGGTCTTCATAAGTGGCTCAGCCAACTTCAATAATTGTTCTCTATCAATAAATCCTCTCTTGTATGCGATTTCTTCGATACAAGAAATATAAAGACCCTGTCTCTTCTGGAATGCCGCTACGAAGTCAGACGCATCCAAAAGTGCATCATGGTTACCAGTATCCAACCAAGCGAAACCACGACCCATGGTCTCAACACGCAAAGTACCACGATTTAAATACTCGTTGTTAATGCTGGTAATCTCTATTTCTCCACGAGCAGAAGGCTTTACATTCTTAGCAATTTCAACTACATCATTGTCGTAGAAATAAAGTCCTGGCACCGCATAGTTACTCTTAGGCTTCTCAGGCTTCTCCTCGATAGAAATTGCCTTACCATTCTCATCGAATTCAACTACGCCATATTCTCTTGGGTCACGCACATAGTAACCAAAGATAGTTGCTCCACTTTCTCTGCTAGCCACTTCACGTAGCATTTTAGAAAAGCTCTGACCATAGAAAATATTGTCTCCAAGCACCAATGCCACATTGTCATTACCAATAAACTTCTCACCGATGATAAATGCATCTGCAAGACCTCTTGGTTGTTCCTGAACGGCATATTCAAAATGCATGCCAAGCTGACTACCATCACCAAGCAACTCTTCAAACACTGGTAAGTCTCTTGGAGTAGAGATAATCAATACTTCCTGAATGCCTGCTAACATCAAAGTGGACAATGGATAATAAATCATCGGCTTGTCATATACAGGCATAATCTGCTTACTGATTGCCTTTGTCAATGGGTATAATCTGGTTCCCGAACCACCCGCTAATATAATACCTTTCATCTCAAAATCCTCCATTTATAAACGCACCGAATGGGAACGATGTTCATCGTTCCCATTTGCTATGCTAGTATTTATTTCTCATACATATCATTGTAATATTTCTGGTAATCGCCACTGGTGACATTCTTCATCCAATCCTCATTCTCAAAGAACCATTTAATGGTCTTCTTGATACCTTCCTTGAACATAGTCTCTGGCTCCCAGCCAATCTCTGCCTTAATCTTGTCTGGTGCAATTGCATATCTGCGGTCATGACCCTTACGGTCTTCTACATAGGTAATCAAATCCTTGCTCACAAGTGCTTTTCTTGGGTCACCTTCTGGAAGCATCTCCTGAAGAGTCTCAATAATAATATTGATAATCTCAATATTCTTTTTCTCATTTTGTCCGCACACATTGTAGGTCTCGAATAA
>CAZHEM010000027.1:0-25309 GCA_964531725.1 uncultured Acetatifactor sp. | reverse complement strand
GGAGTAGGCTTTTGATGCCTTCTGTTCCATCTACATACAATGAGGTTTTTCCTTGAATGCAGTCTACAAAATTCTGTAAAATTCCAACGTGTTTTTTATCTTCTTCTGGACAGTCGATTGTTTTCCAATTGCCGTTTAACTTAGCAAACATATCCGTGGCTGTTTTACGATACTCAGACTCTTTAAAACCAAGCTCACAGACTTTTAATATGCCTTTTTCGCATACTAGCAATGCATCTTCTAAGGAAATCTCTAGTCTATTAATTCCTGGTGCTTCACCGGTGGTTGAATAAAATGTGCCGGTTGCTCCATTCTCAAATTCCAGATATGCAGTTACTTCATCTTCTACTTCAATGTTATGGTATTTTCCTTCTTTACAAAAGGCTTGAACGCTAACTGGCATACCGCAAATCCATTGGAGAAGATCCAAGTTATGGGGACATTGATTTAATAAAATGCCACCACCATCTCCACTCCAAGTACCTCGCCATGCCACATCATCATAATATGCATTGGGACGATACCAATCTGTTATGACCCAATTTACACGTTTTAGCTTACCATAGATACCTGACTCTACAATCTCTTTCATCTTCTGGTGTATAGGATTCATACGTTGATTGAACATCATAGCAAACACCTGCGAAGTGTTCTTAGCAGCCTCATTCATATTTCTCGCTTGACTGCTGTATATTCCTGATGGCTTATCACAAAGTACGTGTAGTCCTAGTTCCAATGCTTTTAATACTTGTGCTTCATGAGCCTTATGAGGTGTGGCAATCAGTACTGCATCAGCATCGAGTTGCCCATTTTGGACTGCTGCAAATAGTTCATCTGCTGACTGAAAAAGTGGGACATTTCGCTCCACTAATTCATTCAATTCAGCTAGACGTTCCGGCCTTACTCTTGTTACTGCTGCAATCTCTATATCAGCAACCGTTCCATCCAGAATCATTCGAGCATATTTACTCCCCATGTTACCCATACCTATAATTGCTAATCTGACCATATTATATATTCCTTTCCCGCATCATATTTGTACAGCTCTAAATATTCCCACACCAAATATATATATAATATCGAACCAAAACAAGTTCCGATTAATACAAAAACACCATGAATAAATAACTTTATCCATGGCATTTATCAAATGTGTTATTTCATAATTTTCATAATTTTGTTCGTTTTCGTGCACAGAACCACTCTTCTGGCAACTGCACTAAAATAACCGCTACAAATACAATCACGCATCCTAAAATCTGACGAACCGTTAGGCTTTGGTCAGTAGAGAGGAAGCCAATCTTATAAGCCACCCAACCTGCAACCGTTGCTACTACTGATTCCAAACTCATAATAAGAGCTGCAACTGTGGGATTCACACCTTTTTGTCCTACAATCTGCAAGGTATATGCCACTCCGCAACTAAGTACGCCCGCATAAAGCAAGCTACCCATTCCACCACTCAACTGACCGATAGTTGGTTGTTCCCAAATTAAGGCACCAAGACCACATACCACACCACAAACTGCAAACTGGATGCAGGATATGATAACACCGTCTGTCTTAGGGGAATAATAATCTACAATCATGATGTGAGCTGCAAATACCACTGCACACAAGAACACCATAATATCTCCTGTTCCTAGATACAAGCTCTCCGTCATACAAAGTAAATACATTCCAACCGCTGCCATTACTGCTGACACCCATACAATAGAAGCTACTCTTCGCTTAAATAATATTCCCGCCATAGGCACGAAAATAATGTATAAAGTAGTAATAAAACCTGCTTTTCCTACGGTAGTATATTTAATGCCGAATTGTTGCAAGGTGCTTGCTACCGTCAACGCCACACCACACCATAATCCTGCCTGCAATGTAATCTTCCAATCAATAGATTTTGCTTTTTCTTTTCCTAAATATCTTGTTATCAATATGTATATTAACAATACAAACGAACCAATTATAGCTCTTGTACCATTAAAGGTAAGAGGACCCATATAGTCCATTCCCTTACTCTGAGATACGAATGCCATCCCCCAGATAAATGCGGTTAAAAATAGCAGGCCGCTATTGCGGATTTTATTGTCATTTATCTTACTGTTCTTCATCTTGCTGTCTTTCATAACTATTATCTTTCTTCTTAGTATTCTACAACATCACTTACCACCCTAGCCTACCTTTTCTCGCCTCTTGGGTGGTACTTTCACGATTCTTCCTCTTCTCACATCTCCCGTATCACACTACACCATAGAAGAAGCACAAGGCAATCACCTTGTGCTCCAAACCATTGCGCTTTCTAGCCATTAATCTTTTTAATCTCTGCCGATTTATACGCTCTATCTCTTCATAGCTCTGTACTGTCGACATTGTACAAATACAACGTTCTTGTTCCATTACCTTATCCATTCATGCACTTACACATTCGGCAATCTGCGCCACAATATCCCTCAGTTGTTTACCATCACAGTTAACGATAATATGCGCATACTTCTCATACAGAGGAGTTCGCTCCTCGTATAAATCTTTCAAATCCTGACCAGGTTGCAAAGTCACTCCTCTAGCATTCAAATCACCAAGTCGATCAGCAACCTCATCCAATGATAGCTGCAGATAAACCACAGTTCCAATCTCTGAAAGGTGCTCCATTGCTAGCTTTCCGTATATGGCACTTCCGCCAGTTGCAATTACGCTACCTGTCACATTCAATGTGACATTCACGTCATTTTCAATCTTCCAGAAACCTTCTATGCCATTTTCTTCAATCAACTGGTGCAGACGCTTGCCATATTGCTCTTGGATGACCAAATCAGAATCCACAAATTTATATCCAAGACACTTTGCAAGTACAACACCTACCGTACTCTTTCCAGAGCCTGGCATACCAATTAGAATAACATTATTCTTCATTGTATTTTGATTATCTATGAGTACACTCTTAGCATTCATGCTATTGCACCTCTAATATCCTATGATACCTCTGCAATTACTTCTACTTCGCATAATACATTCTTAGGAAGAGTCTTCACTGCCACGCAGCTTCTTGCTGGTTTCTCAGTAAAGTACTGCGCATATACCTCGTTGAATGTTGCGAAATCACCCATATCTGCCAAGAAGCAAGAGGTCTTAGCAACCTTGGTATAATCTGTACCTGCTGCCTCAAGGAGCGCACCAATATTCTTCATTACCTGATGAGCCTGTGTGGTAATATCAGTTCCCTCAATCTCACCTGTTGCTGGGTTAATTGGAATCTGTCCTGATGCAAAGAGAATACCATTTAAGATGATTCCCTGTGAATATGGTCCAATTGCTGCTGGTGCTTTGTCTGTTGAAATTTTCTGTAACATAATGTTTTCCTCTTTTCTTATATAATGATGTTATTTTTTCTCTACCTCTGGCTCATCAAATTCTGCTGTCACATAGAATCCACGAGCGTTTTCCACAATATCCACTACTACGCCCTCTTTGGACTGTAAGCGATTGCGGAAAGGAATGTTTGGAGACATAGCAAGGGATGGATCAATAATGTAGTAATAGTTACTTGGCAGAACACCTTCGGTAATCGTTACTTTTTGTCCAACCTCTAAAAGTCCTTGGCGTTCCATCTTAAATTCCATTCTACGCATATTATCACCGTTCCTTCCTTCGTCTGTACACAATCCTCATTTTACCAACATCATTTATCTATTGCAAGTATCTTAATTAACCTTTTATTCTTTCCTATTTGTCAACGGATTCTATCACTACAGCATGCGCAATACCCGGTACACTCTTACCCTCATTAAAGCTAGTTTTGCTAAGCAATGCACCCGTAGGTACGAACAGGACTTTCTTCCAGTATCCCTCTTCCACCTGTTTCAAGATATAAGCAGATAAAGTTACAGCACTACAACCACATCCGCTACCACCTGCATGGGTATCCTGCTCCTTAGCATCATAGATTTCAATGCCACAATCCATATGATTGACAGAGATGTCATATCCCTTGTCATGTAGCAGATTTATCAGCACTTTCTGTCCTACACTGCCCAAATCCCCTGTGATAATTTTGTCATATTCGGTGGGTTTTACATTAAAATCTTTAAAATGCTGTTCCAATGTAGAGGCTGCAGCTGGTGCCATACAAGCCCCCATATTCATGGAATCCTTCAAACCATAATCCACAATTTTACCAGTGGTCACTCCTGTAATCTGCGCTCTTACCTTACTATTTTTCTCATTACACAATACAAAAGCACCGCTACCTGTTACCGTCCAAGTGGCTGATAATGGACGCTGATTACCATATTCTAATGGAAAACGGAACTCCTTCTCTGCACTAGCAAAATGGCTGGAGGTTACGCATACCACTCTAGGCGCATAACCTGCAGCTATGGTCATAGCCCCAAGGCTTAATGATTCTCCACAGGTAGAACATGCTCCATACACTCCAAACATGGGAATCTCATATTTTGAAATACCAAAGGAGCTAGCAATAGATTGACCAAGTAAGTCACCCGCGAAAATGTAACATATTTCCTCTTCTTTTACTTCTGCTTTCTTTAATGCTAGATACACTGCATCTTTTTGCAAGGTACTTTCTGCCTCCTCCCATGTATTACAGCCAAACATATCATCATCCCCTACACGGTCAAACAAAAGTCCCAATGGACCCTCGCCTTCCTTCTTACCAACTACACTGGCACTGGCTTCAATATATACTGGCTCGTTCAACACTACACTGGATCTTCCTACTTTTACATTGTTCATATCTTGATTACACCTTTCCTTTTATGTTTCTTTGCTATAACCTTCGTACTTCTACAATTTCCATCGTCAGAACGTTTCCATTTCAAATTTTCCAAGTTCTCGTCCTGTACATAGTCTTTCAGAACTATCATGCCCAAAGTTTGCCTATTTCTTGCATAGGCAATAGGAAAAGGCAATAAAAGCCTGTATTTGCAAAATATTCAACATGTGATAAAATCAGTAACATAGAAAAATTACAACAACATAAATACATTTTTAATTATAAGAAAAGGATTTTAGCTATGGATATATTTATTACTATTATCGTTTGCCTCTTAGCAGGTTGTGGAGCCGGACTAGGGACAGGATTTGCAGGTCTAAGTGCCGCTGTAGTCATTACGCCAATGCTTGTCACCTTTTTAGGCATGCCTGCTTATAGCGCCATCGGCATTGCTTTGGCAAGTGATGTACTTGCCAGTGGTGTAAGTGCATATACTTACCACAAAAATAAAAATATCGACATCAAAAATGGTATTGTAATGATGGGAACCATTCTTATCTTTACCCTGATAGGTAGCTTTGTAGCCAATTTTGTTCCTAATGATACAATGGGTGGCACTTCTGTATTTATGACCACATTAATGGGCATCAAGTTCATTGTACAACCAGTTATGACCACCAAAGAAACCATGGCGGCAGTATCTGCCAAGAAACGCTTCATCCAATCCATTTTATGCGGAACCATGATTGGCTTTATCTGCGGTTTTATCGGTGCTGGTGGTGGCATGATGATGCTTATGGTTCTTACCATGGTTCTTGGATATGAACTAAAAACAGCGGTTGGTACCAGCGTATTTATTATGACATTTACCGCTTTAACTGGTGCTATCAGTCATTTTGTTATTGACACAGCCACTCCTGACCTCTTTGTTTTGATATTGTGTATTCTATTTACATTTATCTTTGCACGTATTGGTGCCTATATTGCCAACAAAGTAAGTGCTAAGACACTAAACCGAGCAACAGGTGTTATTCTGGTGCTACTGGGAGTCGTGGTTATGGGGATTGGGGCACTTGTATAAGATATAGACAAAAAGGTCGCAGAAGCAAGTCACTGACTCTGCTCTCTACGACCTTTTCCCTATCATTTAGCCTTATTATGTTTCCATATAACCATAATCCAATCAAGTGCTAACGCCAACCAAATACAACCTAAAAAGAAGTAATTAAAATTCACCATCATGTTATACACAAAAGGTGTTGTAGCTACGAATAAATCTTTCATTACATTTACAAATCCCACATTCAAAATCTGTGGATTCCAGAGCCACATTGCAGCTAACACCACTGATACAATATCTACAACGGTGGTAACCACTACTAATCTCTTGGTGTATGTGCCATCAATCAATTTCACACATTCTCTCCAAAGCCCCAATGCTCCAAATGCAATAATCAAGTACCATGTATTATGAATATATAACACATCAAAAATTGGAACAATTTCACCTGTATTTGCATTATATGTGCAGAGCACCTGTGGACAGGTTAAAAATAACGTTAAAAACAAAATAGAAATACCCATTCCAAACGCGGTGCTCTTCTTAGGTATACTGGTCTCCTTCTTAGGCAACTGTGGTAATTGCTCCAACGAATCAAACAAAGTATCCATTTTAATTCCCTTATGATACATTACTGCGAACCATAACGTAACAGCTGCAAATGCAAAAAGCACACCCTCAAATACAGTTGCAAGTCCATCCACAATTAGTTTTACAATTAATGCAACCATATCAGAAACAGATGCCATAGACGCTAAAGAAGGAATATCCATAATGGCAACCACAATCTGTGCAATTACTAAACCAATGATTACACATTGTAAAACCGTCTTCATAAGAGTCTTATACACCCCATAGTAAGGTGCACCAATCAAGCAATCCTTTCCATCAGAGCTGTATTTCTCATATAAATCACTTGGATTGCCTAATTCTTTCAACACATCTTTTACAGTAGCCTCATCTGGTTCTTCTTCGCCACATCGCTCCATTAGCATGTCATCAATGATAGACTGTAATTCCTTCGCCACATCATCTCTCTCATCTTTTTTCATATAACGGGTAACAGCATAAATATATCTTTCAATTAATTCCTGACACTTCATCTTATTTTCCCTCCTCTAAAAGTTTGTCTATTGAACCAGAAAACGTTCTCCAATGTTCTGTAATCTTCTCTAATACAATTTTACCATCTTCTGTAATAACATAGTATTTTCTAGGCTTTGCCCCTTCCGTCTCCCATTCGCTTTTCAAAAGCCCTTGGGATTCTAGTCGGCGCATTAGCGGATACAGAGTATTACCTTCTATTGGAATGTCCGCATCTTCTAATACTTTTACCAAGTTATATCCATACATAGGATTCTTCAACTGGCTAAGTACAAGCATTATCAATGTTCCTCGTCGAAATTCCTGAATTAATCCTGCTACAACTTCATCATGATTCATTGTCTCTCCTCCTCTTCTATAATAAGTTCAATACTGCTCTAATAAATATGTTTTGCGTACTGTGCTCTACCGCTTCATGTGTATTATATATTAGTGTGTACCGCACACCATGTGTTTATTATAATACAGTGTGTCGCACAGTATGTCAATAGTTTTTTTACTTAATTCAAATATCTTTTTTTGGTAGATTAAATTCTATTGTTTCTGTCAATGAGAAATTAATGGATGTGTTTACTTTTTATATTTTTTATAGACTTTTTCAAGAACAGAGAGATTGCAACACCTTTGTTTTACAGCTAAATCATGCTTACTTAGCTGTTCATCCGATGTCATTATAAGATTATGTAAATTGATAGCACCATGTAGACCTTGATTGATTTTGCGAAAGTCTTTTGTATTTTTCATTTTTTGATGCTTAGGTTTGGGAGATGTAAATGGTGCACAATACTTTATGCCATTAACATCAAGAACAACTCCTACATATGGACGACTCTCCCGTTTATTCTCCGCAACCTTATCATCATATTGCCGCAAATAACGTATGTAATCGTCTTCAATATGATAAAATTTCATATACCTCCTTTGTAATGTAAAAAGTGGGCGATTACACGCCCACTTCTCGATCTCACTTAATGGTAGAGAAACACCGCTTTTTTAGCTTCTCGCTTAGGATGGAGATTTACTCCAAAAATATCTCTTCCAACCGTTCTATCGCCTCTCGTAGCTGTTCTTCCCCTATATCTGAATAATTGATAATAAATATTCCTTTATACTTCTCCGCATTGGCGAAGCAATACTCAGACAAAGCACTAATTAGAATGCCCTTCTCCTTGGCCGCCCACTTAATCTCGATATCGCTTAATGTGCTCTCCGTTCTATATAGAAAATGGGTCCCCGCCTCGTCTTCAGAGATAATTCCTGCTTTCCCCAAAGCAGACTCGCGGAAAATGTTCATTATCTTTTCTCTCTGCTGCCTATAATAATTAGTCATTCTACGGATATGTCTCTCAAAATATCCCTTTTCAATAAAGCTTGCCAGCGCATATTGCTCAAATCCCGACACCGTACAGGAATAGAAATTCATAACACTTTCCCAACGCTCCATCAATTTCTGCGGCAACACCATATAGCTCACTCGAATAGAAGGAACCAATGTCTTAGAAAAAGTATTCATATAGATAACACGGTGATGGCGATCCATAGACTGCATTGCAGGAATTGGCCGACCAGAAAAACGGAATTCACTATCATAATCATCTTCTATAATATAGCGTTCTGTCTCTTCCTCTGCCCAGTTCAACAATTCCTGTCGGCGTGCAATAGGCATTACCAAACCCATAGGATAATGATGGCTGGGCGACACATGCACAACGTTGGCATTGGTCTGCTTCAATTCCTCTACCTTTAGCCCCTGCTCATCAATATCCACACGCGTCCATTTGGCTCGCAGACTATCATATATCTTTGTAATCTTACGAAATCCCGGATTCTCCACTGCATACCTTGCATTCTCCCCCAACAATAGAATCAGCTTACTGTACAAATACTCCGTTCCCGCACCAATAATAATATTGTCAGGTGATACCTGCATACCACGATAACGGTACAAGTACTTGGCAATCTCCACTCGCAGCTTTTCCACTCCATTATAGGGAACAATCTGGAGAAGGGTCGTATCATAATCTGTCAAAGTCTCTCGCAGCACCTTCGCCCACATGGAGAAAGGGAACTTCTCATAGTTGATATTATTGGCGGTAAAATCCGCCAGATATTCTTCTTCCTTCTGTGTACTCACAAAGGGTTCCAAAACTGAACGATTCGTCTGCACACCGCTAATCTTACTTACATAATAGCCACGCTTCTCTTCTGCATAGATATACCCCTCCAGCAAAAGCTGAGCATAGGCGTTCTCCACGGTCTTAATACTCACCTGTAGATGACTTGCTAATTCCCTCTTAGAAGGTAGCTTTTCTTTGGCTTTTAACCGCCCACTACTAATATCCTCTTTTATGCTCTGATATAAATATTCATAGAGAGATAGATTCCCTCTTTTCCCAAAATCATAAGTCAACATATCTGGTATCCTTATTTTTTATCAAATTGGTTATTTAAAAGATGTCAGTTTTCATTATACTAAACTCATGAACAGAAAACAACTACCGCAAGTAGTTAACTTTTATCAATTGAACTAAATGGAGGAATGAAAAATGGGTGTATATGCAATCACAGGTGCATCAAGCGGAATTGGAGCTAAGACCAAAGAACTTTTATTAGAAAAAGGACATGAAGTAATCAATATCGACTTAAAGGATGGTGATATCTGCGTAAACCTCGCTACCGCAGAAGGAAGGCAAGAAGCAATCAACAAGCTCCATGAGCTTCATCCAGAAGGATTAGATGGTATGATTTGCAACGCTGGTGTATCCGGTGCTTGCGGCAACCTTCCATTGATCATCTCTTTGAACTATTTCGGAACTATCGCAATCGCTAAGGGCGTATATGATTTATTAGAGAAAAAAGGCGGAAGCTGTGTAGTAACTGCTTCTAACACCATCTCACAGGGTGCTGGCCGTATGGATATCGCAGATTTATTAAATAACATCGGCGATGAGAAGCGTGTATTAAGCCTTGTATCAAAAATGGATGCTTCCAGCTTAAGCGTGGGTAATAGTCTCTATGTATCTACCAAATATGCTTTAGCTAGATGGGTAAGACGTATTTCATCTTCATGGGCAGCTAACGGCGTTCGTATCAACGCAGTAGCTCCTGGTAACGTACACACAGCAATGACTGCTACTATGAGTACTTCTGCTAAAATGGCATTGAACGCTCTTCCAATCCCTACCAAATATGGTCAGGAATGTCTTATGGACCCAGAAGAAATCGCAGAAGTTATGGTATTCCTTGCTTCAAAAGCAGCAAGAGGTATCAACGGTAATGTAATGTTCGTAGACGGCGGTACAGACGCACTGCTCAACTCAGAGAAAGTATACTAGGAGGTAGTAACAATGAGACCAATTGAAAAATATGTAGAAGCAATGGAAAATAAAGATTTCGCAGGACTTGCAGATTTATTTACAAAAGAAGGTATTCTCTGTGACTACTGCTCTAACTCATCTGCACAGAAGGAATATCACATCTACGGTAGAGAAGCAATCAATATGTTCTTCCGTAACAAATTCGGTTTCCGCCAGTATTCTATCGCCGATGCAGAAGTTGTTAATGATACACAGGCTGAATTCGTAGCAAACTTCGGTGGCTACAACATCATGGCAATCGCTACCGTTCGTGAAGTTAACGCAGACGGACTTATTGAGAGCCTTACTGTAAGACCTAAATAAGTTAATTTGTTATATAAGTTATTTCTTTCTGTTTTGTATTCACTAAGTGAATAGCCCTCACTATACCATAAATAGAAAATCCGGAGTTACACATCGTAACTCCGGATTTTTGTTCTATATTTATTTTAGGCTTCGTACTTTTCACTCTGCATACGAATTAATTCAGTATCCTCAAAGTAATTAATACGCATTGCACTCTTAACCTCTGACAAGGTCTGAGCTGCAACTTCACGAGCCGCATCGCTTCCCTTCTTAAGCACATCATATACTGCTGGAATGTCCTTCTCAAGCTCTTTTCTGCGCTCTCTGATAGGCTCCAAGGTCTCCTGCATAACGTTGTTCAAGAACTTCTTCACCTTCACATCACCAAGGCCACCTCTGGTATAATGAGCCTTCAACTCATCAAGGTTGGCATACTCAGGTAAGTAACGCTCAAAATGCTCTTCCTTACTAAATGCGTCAAGGTAGGTAAATACAGTGTTTCCTTCAATATGTCCTGGATCACTTACCTGTAAGTGAAGAGGATCTGTATACATGCTCATAATCTTAGTTCTTACTTCATCTGCGCTATCTGCAAGATAGATACAGTTGCCAAGAGATTTACTCATCTTAGCCTTACCATCAATACCTGGAAGTCTCTGACAAGCTTCATTCTCAGGAAGAAGTGCCTTAGGCTCTACCAATACAGGTGCATATACGGTATTGAACTTGTGTACAATTTCTCTAGTCTGCTCAATCATAGGAAGCTGATCGCCACCTACAGGCACAGTAGTTGCCTTGAAAGCAGTAATATCTGCCGCCTGACTGATTGGATAGGTAAAGAAGCCTACCGGAATGCTAGCTTCAAAATTTCTCATCTGAATCTCACTCTTAACGGTAGGATTACGCTGAAGGCGAGCAACAGTAACCAAATCCATATAGTAGAAGGTTAACTCACACAATTCTGAAATCTGTGACTGAATAAAAAGAGTAGACTTAGCAGGGTCTAAACCACATGCCATATAGTCTAAAGCTACCTCAATAATATTCTGACGAACCTTCTCAGGATTCTCAATATTATCAGTCAACGCCTGAGCGTCTGCAATCATAATAAAAGTCTTGTCATACGCACCAGAATTCTGCAATTCTACACGTCTACGAAGAGAACCTACGTAATGACCTACATGCAATCTTCCAGTTGGTCTATCACCAGTTAAAATAATCTTACTCATCTCTATCTCCATTCCCAAAACCAACTCTCACTACAAATCGGTCTTGTCGAAAAAATTATCCTTTATATCTTACCATGTTTTTGATTGTTAGCAAACACTTTTTTACGATAAAGTGTTGATAAAATACGAATAAAGTGCCTTTACCACATCTTTATTGGTTCAAGACACTTTAACATCATATCTTACGATTCGCATAATAAAAGCTTCGTATATTCCTGCTTCGGATTGTTGAACAATTCATCCTTCTCGCCAATTTCAATTATCTGGCCATCCTTCATAACCATAATACGGTCACTCATACGATAAATCACATTAATATCATGAGAGATGAACAAATAAGACAATCCCAATTCATCCTGCAACTTCAGCATCAATTCCATAATTTGCGCCTGAATGGTCACATCCAAGGCGGATACTGGCTCATCTGCTATTACCAGTCCTGGACGGGTAATCAGAGCCTGACCGATACTGATTCGTTGTCTCTGGCCTCCACTCAACTGAGAAGGCTTTCTGTGGAAATATTTGTCCTTCATTCCAATTCGATGAAGCATATCGTAAGCCGCCGCTTCTCTATCTGCTGGTGTCATCTCCAGACTTTTATCCAGCTTACCTGCTGCACGCAAAGGCTCCTGCAACAGCCAACCCACTGTCTTAGATGGATTCAAGCTACTATATGGGTCTTGAAAAATCATCTGTGGACGCACGGTGGTATTGATAACACTTCCCTGAATATCCTTATTCAAACCCAAGATAGCTTTGGAAAGTGAAGTCTTACCACAACCACTCTCGCCTACTAACCCCAGTACTTCCCCTTTGCGAATAGCAAAGTTAGCATCTTTCACTACGCATACTTTCTTGCTACGAGAGAATAGGCTATTACTTCCCTCTTGATAGAAAACATTTAAATCTTTCACTTCTAAAATATTGCCCTGAGAAGTTTCTGGTTCTTCATGTTCTGTTACACGTGTCACTCTAGAAGGTACTGCCTGAATCAGTCGCTTGGTGTACTCTTCTCTAGGATTTTCAAAGATTTCTTTGGTATCTCCCTGCTCTACTACTTCGCCATCCTTCATAACTGCAATCTTGGTGCAAAGTCTTCTAGCTAAGTTCAAATCATGGGTAATGAACAACATCGCATTCTTTTCTTGGCTGTTTATTTGACGAAGTAATTCAATAATCTGATTCTGTACCGTTACATCCAAAGCAGTAGTTGGTTCATCTGCCACAATCAGACGTGGATGCAAAATCACTGCCATAGCAATCATTGCACGCTGACGCATACCACCGGAAAGCTGATGTGGGTAGCTGTCATAGACCTTCTCCGCCTTCTTAAGTCCTACACTACGCAATGTCTCAAGCACACGTTCCTTGCGTGCATTGGCATCCATATCTGTGTGGAGCACCAGCATCTCTTCCACCTGCTTGCCAACCTTCTTAGTTGGATTCTGTACCGTTACATCCAAAGCAGTAGTTGGTTCATCTGCCACAATCAGACGTGGATGCAAAATCACTGCCATAGCAATCATTGCACGCTGACGCATACCACCGGAAAGCTGATGTGGGTAGCTGTCATAGACCTTCTCCGCCTTCTTAAGTCCTACACTACGCAATGTCTCAAGCACACGTTCCTTGCGTGCATTGGCATCCATATCTGTGTGGAGCACCAGCATCTCTTCCACCTGCTTGCCAACCTTCTTAGTTGGATTCAGGGAAGTCATAGGCTCTTGGAATATCATAGACATAGCCTTACCTTGATACTCACGAAGAAGTGCTGTATCCCTTGGCTTTCCAGCTTCAAGCAAAGTCACATCATCTACGGTGATACTTCCACTGACAATATCTGCCTCCTTAGACACCAAGCCCATCAAAGTAAGTGCAGTTACAGACTTGCCAGAACCAGATTCGCCTACTACACCTAGAATCTGCCCATCTTCAATTGTTAGATTCACATTCTTGACCGCTTCGGTCTGCCCGAAGTGTACCGTCAAATTATCAATTCTTATCATAATGTCACCTAACTTATATTTATCAACATCTACCTACTATCATTATCTGTGTTAGCAGCTTTGTTTTCATCTTTTCTGCCAATGCACAGAAGTTTACATTTCATAAAACTCCACATATCTTTGCGGCTTACCCCTCACTCTGTCTACGAATCCCCTCACTAAGTAGCGAGAATCCCAGCACAATCCACACAATTGACAATCCCGGTGCCAACGCATACCATGGTGCACTGGTCAAATATCCTTGTGCATCCGACAACATCTTACCAAGGCTAGCTGCCGGTGGCTGAATACCAATTCCCAAAAAGCTCATTCCCGACTCAGCCAGAATCGCATTGTTAAATCCAATCATGATCGAAGCCCAGAAGGTTGAGAAAATATTAGGTAAGATATGTACGAATAGAATTCGCATTCTTCCTACTCCCATCAACCTAGCTCTTTTAATATAATCCGCATCACGCAAGCGAATAAATTCGCTTCGTACAATACGCACATAACTTGGAACAAACACAATTGCTAACGATAGTATCAAATTACCTGTTCCCGAACCAAGAATACTAATCATTACTAAAGTCAACAGAATACTTGGAAAACCATTCAAAGCATCGGTAATTCTCATGACTGCCTCATCCAAGATTCCACCAAAATATCCCGTAAATGCTCCCAATAAGATACCCACGCTGCTGGATATAGCAACCACTAGCGTGCTGATAATTACAGTAGTTCCTATTCCTTCCATTACGCGGGAGAAAATATCTCTACCGAAATTGTCTGTGCCAAACAAATGCGATAAAGAAGGGGCATTGAACTTCTCGCCTGCAGACATAGCAGTGGTACTATATGGGGTCCAGAAAAAACCTACAATCGCAAGAATCACTGCAATCCCAGTCATAAAGGCACCAATATACAAATACCAATTTCTTTTTCCGCCTTTTTCTTTTCTCAAAGCTTACTCCTATCTGCTTTCATACAATCCAAAGTCACTATCAACATTCTAACTGTTCCCGCACAACGCAATCACAGTTTTTACTAGTCTTTCGCGCTTTTTCCTAGCGGTTACTGATTCGAGGATCTATCACTCGGTACAAAATATCTACAATAAAATATACGAAAATTACTACAAAGGTTATATATAAAATCAAAATCTCCACCACTGGTAAATCTCTTGTGGAAATGGAGCTGATTAATAGTCGTCCAATACCAGGCAGGCCGAATACCTGCTCTACTACAATACTACCAGCTACAATCTCAGCAATAATCATACCAAGAAAGGTTACAACTGGCATCAACGCGTTACGAAGTACATGACCATACATAACTCTTCTGTCTGTACAGCCTTTGCTATATGCAGTTCTAACATAATCAGAACTCATCTGAGTCAACATAGAGTTGCGCAAGAATCTAGCTGTCATGGCTATCTTAGGAATAGCAATGGACATAGCAGGAAAGAAAATATATCCCAAGAATCCTGCAAAATCATCCCGATAACTTATATATCCACCTGGGGTAAATGCCTTAAACACAATACCAAAAAGGTATGTGACCACAATTCCCAAAAAGAATGCTGGAATTGCCATAGAGGTCTGGGTCAATACATTCAAAAAAGCATCCAAATATTTGTTTTTACTGTTAGACCATAATACGCCCAAGGGAATGGATATCACAATAATTAAAACTAGAGAAATGGCTGCCAGCCACAGAGTTACTGGAAGTTTATCTCCAATCAACTCTGCTACTGGCATCATTTCATTCATACTCTTGGAATAACGGTAGCTCACTCCAAGGTCACCTTGAAGCACGTCCGTCATCCAAGTTACATATCTTTTTACTGGTGGCTGATCCAAACCTAATTCTGCGCGAAGCTGTGCCTCACGCTCTGGAGTTGCCTCCGTTCCTAAAATAGAAGTTACCACATCGCCGGGAATAATCTGGAACGCTAGGAAGGCTGCTACAGATACTATAAACAATGTAATAATGAGAGTAGTGATTTTCTTTGCAAAATATTTCATATCTGTGGCTCCTTTCTAGGTTCTCCACGCCTCGAGGAACACATCCCATATTCTACACGGACACGTTTCCACTCCATACCTCAACGTAACGGACACTAAGTTCGCATTGCGCTTACGCTTCTGCTCACTAAGTGCCGACGCTCGGTAAGGGTCCTTTGTAGAACATGGAATGCATTCCTCTTACGCTGTGGTAAAACTATTAATTTCCTCTTGTATGAAATATATCTACTAATAGATTATTTCATGTTTTACTTAGTAAAATATACTGTGCTCATATCCTGTACGTAGATAGGATAGAATTTGTAGCCAGCAAGGTCATTGCTCATGGCCATGGTGATTGGTGGAACCTGAATGAATGCGGTTCCTGCTTCGTCTACAAGAATCTGCTGTAAATCTTTGTAGTGCTGCGCCTTTTCTTCCATATCAAGGGCTGCTGCTGCCTTAGCATAAGTTGCATCGTACTCATCGCTGCTGAAGTTGATGAAGTTCTTCTTAGAATCCTTTTGGAAACGGTTTAATAAGTATCCTGGAGTCATATCTGAAGTAATACCACAGATAGTTGACTGATACTGACGACCGTTATAGCATTCGTCTAACCATGTACCCCATTCAACACCATTGATAGTTGCATTGATGTTAGCAGCTTTTAACTGCTCTACAACAACCTCTGCTGTCTGCATATGTACCTCGTAGTTAGAAGGTACGGTAATCTCTAAGTCGATTCCATCTGGATAACCAGCATCAGCAAGAAGTTCTTTTGCTTTTTCAATGTTAGCAGATGTTCCATATACATCGTTTAAGTCTACATAGAAACTCTGTAAGGTTGGTAGCATTGCAGATGCAACTGGAACACCATTACCACCCACTACGAACTCATTTACCATATCCTTATCCAATGCATAGCAGATTGCCTGTCTTACTCTTACATCATCAAGTGGTGCAACTGCATTGTTGAAGAATAATGCCTGAACAACATCTGATGGTGCAGAGAGAATCTGGAAAGAACCAGCTAATTCCTGTGCCTGTGAATCGGTCAAATAAGGATAGATGTCAATAGAGCCACCCTGTAAGTCTAACAATGCTGTATCTGGGCTATTCACAATCTTAAAGTTAACCTCATCAAGGTAAGGAAGTCCTTCCTGCCAGTACTCCTGATTCTTAGCTACTACAATGCCCTCCTGTGGTACATAGGACACATAAGAAAACGGTCCAGTACCAATAGGTGCTGCGGTAGCGTCCTCACCGCTTCCTGCAGGAATAATTGCTGCAGTAAAGCTGTAAATCAGCTCTGTGTTAGCACTGTCTACTGTTACCTGAACCGTCTTATCATCAACAATATCTACATTTGTGATTGCTTTCATGGTTGAAATAAGTGCAGTGCCATCCAAAATACCGGAAACTCTTTCCAGTGAATACTTGACGTCTTCCACAGTTACCACATTACCATTATGGAACTTAATTCCATCTCTAAGGGTAAATGTGTATACCAATCCATCATCTGAAATGGTATAGTCACTAGCTACTGCCTCAATCAAATTACCATTTTCGTCGGATTTTAACAAACCTTCAAAAATGTTAAATAGGATTTCCTTAGTTCCTGCCGCTGTTGCTTTGTGTGGGTCAAGACTATCAAGATCCTGTTGTATACCTACAACTACGGAACCTCCGTAAACTGGCTGTGCAGATTCTGATGTCTGTGCAGACTCTGTTGCCTGTACTGTCTCTGCTACCTGTCCAGTGGTTCCATTAGAGGAATTATCCCCCGAAGACTCTTCTGTGCCACCTGCGCATCCGCCCAGTGCAGCCATTGTCAGAAGTGCCATAACGAATAAACTAATACGTTTTTTCATAATATGTTCTTCTCCTCTTCGATAAATAAACCTCTCACTATTCTATTGTCGTTAATATTTTATCATAGCACGGTGTTAATGCAAGTATTTTTTTGCGTACATAGCGCTTTTTATGCGAAAAAGGCAGGCAATCTTTATAATTACCTGCCATAATGCCTCTGCTATACTTTGTGCTATGATAACTTTTGCAATAACACTTCTTACTGAATGTCTAGTACTTTATAATCCTTATCTTCTACAGTCTTCTTCAATACCTCATTTGAAATCTCTGCACTAAGGGTTACAATAGCGGTTCCATCCACATGGCTTACTTTTGCTTCTGCGACCTCTGGAAGTGCCTCCAAGCACTTCTTTACACTTGCTTCACAGTGACCACACATCATACCTTCGATTTTCATTGTTCTTTCCATTTTGTTTTCCTCCTTATTTATGTCAGTATATGTTTCTTTTTTGTTCTCAGTGTTAGGGATAAAATCAACCTCTGACTTGTTTTCTTCCATTTTAACAATCACATGCTTGAGTCGTTTGTCTTTTCTATCATCATAGATTTTCACTAGATTTAGACGCAGCGCATTGCTTACTACACAAAAGCTAGATAAGCTCATTGCCGCCGCACCAAACATTGGATTCAACTCCCATCCAAAGATAGGATACCACACGCCTGCTGCCAGTGGAATTCCGATGATATTGTAAAAGAATGCCCAGAATAGATTCTGATGAATATTGCGCAAAGTAGCTCGGCTTAGACGAATGGCTGCTGGCACGTCGCTCAGCACACTCTTCATTAACACTACATCAGCCGCATCTACTGCCACATCGGTTCCTGCCCCGATAGCAATTCCTATATCTGCCCTAGTCAAAGCAGGTGCATCATTGATGCCATCGCCAACCATTGCCACCTTACCTTTTTTCTGTAATTCACGGATGATTTTCTCTTTTCCATCTGGAAGCACTCCTGCGATTACTTCGTCTACACCAACCTGCTTACCAATCGCATTGGCAGTTCGCTCATTATCGCCAGTCAACATTACTACGTGAATACCCATGTTCTGTAATTCCTTCACAGCCTTAGGGCTATCCGCCTTAATGGTATCTGCCACTGCAATAATACCGATTAATTCATCATTCTTAGCAAAAAATAGCGGTGTTTTTCCTTCCTCTGCCAAACGTTGCGATGCAAGGCGCATCTCTTCTGGTACAGTAACTTTACTACTGATATATTGAAGATTTCCACCATATAGAGTATTTTGTCCTAATTTTCCATACAAGCCATTACCCGGTACTGCTTGGAAATCAGTGACGTTCTCCAATGAGTTACTTTGACTTAAACCTACTGTATCTCTCTGTTGCACCATTTCACTGCTTTCCGTGTCAGCCTGGTGCAATCCCAAACGTTCTTCCACTTCTGACACAATCGCTCTTGCTAATGGATGCTCACTCTTTTTTTCCAAGGCGTAAGCATAGGCTAGGAGCTCATCCCTACTAACACCACTAACCGGCTGAATATCAGTCACCTTAGGCTCCCCATTGGTAATTGTTCCAGTTTTGTCCAATGCTACAATCTGCATTTTGCCAGTCTCTTCTAGAGATACCGCAGTCTTGAAGAGAATGCCATGTTTTGCTCCCATTCCATTACCCACCATAATGGCTACTGGAGTAGCAAGTCCTAAGGCACAAGGACAACTAATAACCAATACCGAGATGCCTCTCGCCAAGGCAAAACCGATACTCTCGCCTGCCAACAACCAACCTAAAAATGCAATCAGCGCAATGGTAATTACTACCGGCACGAATACTCCCGATACTCTATCTGCAATCTTAGCAATCGGAGCTTTGGTAGCCGCCGCATCACTTACCATCTGTATAATCTGTGACAAAGTAGTATCTTCTCCCACCTTCGTCGCCTGACAACGCAAGAAACCCGATTGGTTTAATGTTGCTGTGGATACACTGTCCCCTACGTTCTTATCCACTGGGATACTTTCGCCAGTCAGCGCCGATTCATTGACCGCACTAGTTCCCTCTAGTACCACACCATCCACGGGAATGTTCTCACCCGGTCTTACCACGAATTCATCGCCGATTTTAACCTGCTCAATTGGTACTTCCACCTCTGTACCATCTCGCACAACTATGGCAGTCTTAGGTGCCAGCTTCATTAAACCCTTTAATGCATCCGTGGTCTTGCCCTTAGAACGAGCCTCTAACATCTTACCAACCGTAATCAATGCCAGAATCATAGCTGCCGATTCAAAATAGAACTCATGCATGTAGGACATGACGACTTCCATATCCCCCTTTACCTGTGCATCCGTCATAGCAAACAACGCGTAGGTACTGTATACAAAAGATGCTCCTGAGCCCAATGCGATAAGGGTGTCCATATTCGGTGCTCTATGAAGCAATCCTTTGAAACCATTGATAAAAAACTTCTGATTTATTACCATGACTGCAATGGTCAATAGCATCTGTAACAAGCCCATTGCTACATGATTCTCTGCAAAAAATGCAGGAACTGGCCAATTCCACATCATATGTCCCATTGAAAAGTACATAAGTACCACTAGGAATACCAACGATACAATCAGACGTCTTTTCATAACAGGTGTCTCTCTATCTGCTAAAGCATCCTCTGCCTGTGTAATGCTATTTCTGCCAGACATACCAGCAGTTTCATGCATGACGCTCACTTCGCTTCCTATATCAGTTCCAGTCCCTGTTCTAGTTGCCCCTTGAGCATCTATTCCATTGAATGTCCCCATGCTTTTTAAGCTAGCACCATATCCTGCATGCACCACAGCTGCAATAATTGCATCTGAACTAGCAGTACCTTCAACTCCCATGGAGTTGGTAAGCAGACTCACCGAGCAACTACTCACCCCAGGTACTTTTGATACTTCTTTTTCCACACGGGCACTACACGCGGCGCAGCTCATGCCCGTTACTGTATATTGTTCCATTTCGTCCTCTCTTTCTACTTCATCAACTTCTGAATAGTGGCTACCAATTCGTCAATTGTCTCATCTTTACCCTCACGAATATCATTTGCCACACAGGTGTGAATATGATTCGACAACAACACCTTGCTAAATCCATTCAAAGCAGCATTGACCGCTGCAACCTGAGTTAATATATCTGTACAATAAGCATCCTTCTCCACCATGCCACGAATGCCACGAACCTGTCCTTCAATACGGCTGAGACGATTTAGCAAGTCCTTATATTCCTTCTCAGAACGTTCTTTTGTCTTATGGCAACTACAACATCGATTCTGTTCACCATTCTCATCTATTGTTATGTTCTGGTTCTCATCACTACAACATTTCTGCACTTCTTCCTGCTTCATACGTCCACCGCCTTTCCAGACACATTATATACCCCCTAGGGGTATATTGCAAGTTAGAAGTGTATATTGGTATTTTTTCTCATTTGCAAGCTTTATTTATTACTTTTAATAAATGTTATTGTGCTCATAAAAAGATTAGTCTAAAATAATGTAGTATTGTAACGGCATTGCAACAAATTTTTAAAAGTGCAAGTGAGCGAATTCCAACTAAATGAGAAAAATGCTAGATTCGTTGGGCTTACACCTCGTTGAAAAACCAACTTATCAAAAGGAAAACCTAGATTCATTGGGCTTACACCTCATTGAAAACCCAACTAAATATAGAAAAAGTGCGAAAAATTGGAGGATAAGAAATGAAAAAATTAATGTGTATACTGATGAGTGTAACACTAGTAGGGATGACAGGATGTGGACAGCAGATGGAAGATGTTTTTGAAACAACAAATGCTCAAGAACCTACCCTTATCGAATCATCCGTCACTACACCAGAAACTACACAAATAGCGGAAACTGAGAATCCTACACCCAGCACAGCCGCACATCTTCCTGATGTATATACCACAGGAATGTTATCTATTGAGGAAAAAGAAGCTTTGTTATCCTATGGTTCCGACGCATACTTTGGGGATAATATTTTGCCAGAAGAATATGACTCTTTTGAAGCTACCGTAGATGCCCAAGATGCAGAAGGTTTTAATAAATTCGATGATTTTAACGATACAATGAATCAAGATTTCATCGGCACATGGTATGATCCAGAATTGGGCGAAGCAATCCGCTTGACAGAGGAATGGGCTTATGTATACATTCCTTATTTGGACGAGTACGGAGACACGCCGTATGAATGGGAGCTTATAGACCGTTCTGACAGAAATCTATGCCCAGAATTGGCAATCTACTATTTAGGAACAGACAACTCTCCCCTAGTATATTATGTCGCAGGTTTCAGAGAGGATTACTTCTGGTGTAATAGTCAGATGCAGATATTTTATAGACAGTAATTGGTAGGAGTCTTGTATTTTGTGCCTTTTGTTATAACCTATTTGCTTATAAAAACAGACATGCTAAGCATGTCTGTCCGCATTCAATCTATTTACGCATGTACCATCATCTTCTTCTCAATTTCTTTAATCACATTTACTGGTATTCCAAGAAAATCAGCAACTACTTGAGAATCCTTATTCCTCTTCAAACATTCAATAATAAGTTCTTCTCTGCCTTCTTTTATTCCTTTCTCTATTCCTCTCTCTATTCCTCTCTCCATTCCTCTTTTTTCCGCCTTATGCTCTAACTCAACTATTTTTTTCTGCATTAATTCTTCTAAAGCTTCACACATAACACTATCCTCCTCAAATCTTTCACTATTTGCTCGCACAATAATATCCATTACAGACTTGTATAGATTATCACTTCTGTGCTTTCCATATTCCTGTACCAAACGCTCCGCAACTGCGGTCTCTTTCAACTCATTTGTTAAATTTGCCAGCCATAGATTGTTTTCCATTGTCAACTCAGATGTTACCACTAGTTGCATAGATATTGTATCACCATTTAAATAATAAATGCCCTCTTCAAGTTTCTCTATCTGCAACTGTTTCACGCTTTTCAAATGTCTCATCATTTTTCGCGGATATTTCTTGCAAACAAATGTTATCGTAAGATCATCTGCTTTTATTGCATCTACTTCCTTTACGTCCGACTTATAAAAGCAAGCATATCCGTATACCTTATAAAAATCATCAATATTCAGATAATCCTTAGGGCTTTTATATTCTACAATATTATGTCCTCGAAATATCCTTCCAATATTCTTTTCAATCTGCGCTTCTGAATTTTTCTTAATAATCAGCACATCAATCTCTTTCGGTTTCGTGCCTAGTTGGTGCTCATTTTCGAATAATAGCTTGTCTGCCTCTTCAGCCAATTCAATTTGAATACTGGCATAAAAAGCTGGATGCCACTGTAGCACCTTTTTTTCCTTCGTTTCTTTTTCCATTGTGTCCTCCTTAGCAAAATCTCAGGAGTCCACCTTTCATGAAAACTCCTGCTTAAAATGTGAAATAAAGCATGAATTTTCTGAAAGAAACAGACCTTACATCTGCTTATGGATATGTAAAAGAATGCGCTTTACGCACAATGATATGATATAGAAAATATGCTTTTTTTAAGCATAACATAAGAATCTAACCATGGCAATTGTGCATTATGTCATATTTGTTTCCGCACTATCCTTCTCTCACTAAATGCTACTCAAACAAAAGCAAACAGCTTGACGCCCTTCCTATCCTCTGCTATCATGTATTTAATTATTTTTCAGAAAGGGATTCGATTATGAACGGGTTAGGATATACACCTATTTGTAGTAGCAGTTGCTTGTCAAAAACATGCATTTTTCATATTTTACGGGATTACTGCGCCCTTTTTTAGGAATATATTACGAATCCAAGTAATCATACGCGCGTAATTCCACTATTCACAGGTAATCTTTTTTCGATAGATTCCCTGTTTTTTTATGCCTAATTTTTATAAACAGAAAGAAGGAATTACATATGAATCATTTACAAGAAAAACTTAAAAATAATATTATCGCAGAATATTTCTATAGCTTTATCAACAACCTGAGTATGTCCAGCTCTATCTGGGTTCTATATCTAACCTACAAGGGAATGAACCTTATGCAAATTGGACTATTAGAAGGCGTCTATCACTTAACCAGTATACTCTTTGAGATTCCCTCTGGGGCTGCTGCTGACTTACTAGGTCGTAAGAAGACTTTGATTGTCAGCAGAATCCTTATGGTCATCTCCTGCATTATTATGCTGTTTGCAGACTCCTTCCTAGGCTTTGCTCTTAGCTTCTTCTTCCAAGCACTAAGCGGTAATTTCAATTCCGGTGCTGAAGAAGCATTGCTCTTTG
Source organism: uncultured Acetatifactor sp. (assembly GCA_964531725.1). Taxonomy (GTDB): domain Bacteria; phylum Bacillota; class Clostridia; order Lachnospirales; family Lachnospiraceae; genus Acetatifactor. The sequence goes on along the minus strand of CAZHEM010000027.1, from coordinate 1,401 downwards.
ACAGCCTTAAATTACTAGGTAGGGAAGACCACTATCTCAGCGTTAGTGGTCGCATTAACACCTTCCTTGAGATTTCACAGGGAATAGCAACCGTAGTCGGTGGAGTATTGGCCGAATATTCCTACACTTATTGCTATCTAACCTGCATTATCATTGCTTTATTGGGACTTGTTCCAGCGCTGATTATGACCGAGCCACCTATTGAACCAACGGAAGCTCCTACTGCGAAAAAGCGTGTATCGCAGATTGTGAAGGAACACTTTATAACAAGCAGTGATGTTTTGAAAAAAGATAAGACACTATTGCATCTTATCCTCTACTACTCTGTGATTTTTTCTGCCTATACGTTGCTATTTTTCTATAGCCAGCAGTATTTTTATGATCACGGACTAAATAAAATCCAAATCGGCATTGTGATGTTCTTCGCTGGTATTGTGGCTTGCATGGGAGCGTTATTCAGCGAGCGTCTACATACTAAGTATGGCAAAAAGATTACTCTATTAGGAGCTTGCCTAATTGCCCTAAGTGTACTTGCATTTAGCCTTAATCACTTATCTGTTGCCATAGGTGCATTACTAATTGCTACCTTTTTTAATTCTCTGCTATACCCAATTCAATCCAACTCATTGAATCAGAGAATACCATCTGCACAACGTGCCACTTTGATATCAGTGAATAGTATGTTTTTCTCTGTGTTTATGATATTATTCTTTCCTATGGTAGGAGCGTTAGCCGATATGATTGGGTTAGCACATGCTTTTTTCATTATTGGAATCATCGTTCTAATAATTGCACTCATTTCATATCAAGCCTTAGAATCTTAAAGCATGAGTACTTAATCGCACAAACGCATAACTAACATAACTCTAGGAAATTTGCCTTCAAGAGCCTAATTAACAGAAAAGAACCGTCGATGGAAATCAGAGTCAATCCATTCCATCGCGGTTCCTTTTTGTGCTTTGTCTTCTATTTTTCTTCCAGCTTATCTACTTTTCGGCTTTATCCGCCCTTATCCACTTTCTGTTTTATCTTAGCTAGCTGCAATACTATTACCTGTATACAACTGATAGTACTTGCCTTTCTCTTCAATTAATTCATCATGGGTACCACGCTCAATAATACGTCCGTTTTCAAGAACCATGATACAATCACTATTCTTAACCGTAGATAATCTATGTGCAATTACAAAAGTAGTTCTGCCATGCATCAGCTTATCCATACCATCCTGTACGATTTTCTCTGTACGAGTATCAATAGAACTGGTTGCTTCATCCAGAATCAACACTGGTGGGTCTGCAATGGCCGCACGAGCAATGGACAATAACTGACGCTGTCCTTGACTTAAATTAGCTCCATCACCTACAAGCACTGTGTTATATCCATCTGGGAGCTGTCTAATGA
>CAZHEM010000026.1:2507-25402 GCA_964531725.1 uncultured Acetatifactor sp. | reverse complement strand
TAGGTATAGTAGGCGAATGGGTTTGTGTCTTTTTTCTTTTTCTAGGACATACTAATCGTGTTAATGTTAAAGAAATGAGAAGGTAGAAATATGTATCAGATTATTAAAGTGTTGAATAATAATGCGCTTTTGGTTCGACGAGAAGGTAGAGAGTCTGAGAGTATTCTACTGGGAAAAGGAATAGGATTTGGACGTCGTAACGGTGATACTTTATCCAATAGGAATGAGGCTAAAGAATATACCCTAGAGGCATCCGACGGAAGAAGCAGTGCTATTGGTACAGAGAATGGTATTGAAGCAATATATCTGGAAGCGGCAGGCAGAATTATTGAAGAAGCTGAAATCGTATTTGAGGGTATTAATTCAGATATTTTATTACCTTTAGCAGATCATATAGCCTTTGCTGCAAGAAGACAAAGGGAAAAGATATATATACCCAATCCGTTTATCCCAGATATAAAGGTGCTATTTGGCAAAGAATACGCAGTAGCATTAAAGAGTCGAGAGATTATTAGGGAACTAGCAGGTTATGAAATATCGGACGATGAAGCAGGATTTATCGCATTGCACATTCATTCTGGACTGTCAGATGAACAAGTGTCAGATACGATGAAAGCCACTCAGACAATAGACTCTAGTATGCAATTGTTGAATCGGTTGGCTAATAAGACATTTGACGTGAATTCGTTGACCTATACAAGGTTGTTGAGTCATCTGTATTACATGATTATGAGGACTAGAACGGGTGAAACTGTGAACATTGATTTAAATGGATTTATGACACAGACTTATCCTGATGCAGTAAATATTGCAGAGCAAATATGTGAATACATGGAGACACAGCTAGGTAGTAAACTGGACGAACATGAGATGGGCTATCTGGCGGTGCACATTCAGAGATTGCTTGCAGAATAAGAGTGAAAAAGCATATGTGAAAGGAGATTAGAGATGAAGAGTTTTAGTTATGAGGTAAAGGACGAATTGGGAATCCATGCTAGACCAGCGGGATTATTGGTAAAAGAGGCGAAGAACTATAAAAGTGTTATTACACTTGATAACGGAACAAAGAAGGCAGAGGCTACGAAGCTGATGGCGGTTATGTCCATGGCAGTGAAATGCGGACATACCGTGACGGTTACCGTAGAAGGCGAAGATGAAGATATTGCAGTAGAAGGAATGAAGAGCTTTTTTGAAAATAATCTCTAATAGGAATGAGGTATTCGTATGAGGAGTATTAAGGGTAAAGCAGTATACAAAGGGATTGCTCTTGGTAAGATTCATATAATTCGTAAGAACGACTGCACTGTAAAAAGAGTGAAAATTGACAATCCAGAAGCGGAGATTGAGAGAGCCGCACAAGCAAGAGCGTTGGCAGCAACTCAATTACAAGAATTATATGAAAAAGCAGTTAAGGACGTGGGCGAGAGCAATGCAGCTATTTTTGAAGTACATCAAATGATGCTTGAAGATGATGATTATGTAGAATCCATCGAGAATATCATTCGTACCCAAGAAGTCAATGCAGAATATGCAGTGGCTTCTACAGGCGACAATTTTGCAGAAATGTTCGCTTGTATGGATGATGAATATATGCAAGCTCGTTCTGCTGATATCAAGGATATATCAGATAGAATTGTAAGATGCCTACATGGAAATATTAACGAAGGCAATGAATTTCAGGAACCTGTAATTATTGTGGCAGATGATTTGGCGCCGAGTGAGACGGTTGCTATGGATAAGAGCAAGATATTGGCTTTTGTTACCGTACATGGTTCTACTAACTCTCATACGGCGATTCTTGCTAGAACCATGAATATACCAGCATTGATTGGTGTAGATATGAAGCTGGAGGAGTTAGAGACTGGCACAGAAGCGTTGGTAGATGCATATGCCTCGGAATTCATCCTAGAGCCATCAGAAGAAGTAAAGGCAAAAGCAAAGGCAGAAATGGCAGCAGAACAGGAAAAACTGGAACTGCTTCAACAACTAAAAGGAAAAGAAGACATTACATTAAGCGGTCAGAAAATCAATCTATATGCCAATATTGGTAATATCGGTGATCTGGGCTATGCATTGGAAAACGATGCAGGTGGGGTTGGACTTTTCAGGAGTGAATTCCTTTATCTGGGAAGAGATTCCCTGCCAACAGAGGAAGAACAATTCCGAATCTATAAACAGGCAGCAGAGAATATGGCAGGTAAAAAGGTGATTATCAGAACTCTTGATATCGGTGCTGATAAACAAGCGGATTATCTGCATTTGGACAAGGAAGAGAATCCAGCCTTAGGATATCGAGCTATCCGAATTTGCTTAACTCAGACAGATATTTTTAAGACACAGCTTAGAGCACTTTATCGTGCGGCGGTATATGGGAATCTGTCGATTATGTATCCTATGATAATATCCACAGAGGAAGTGGAACAAATCAAGCGGATATCAGCAGAAGTGAAACAGGAGCTCACAGAGGAAAAGATACCTTATAAGGATGTGGAAGAAGGTATTATGATAGAGACACCAGCTGCTGTAATGATTAGTGATGAACTGGCGAAAATGGTAGATTTCTTCAGTGTGGGAACTAATGATTTAACCCAGTATACGTTGGCAATCGATAGACAGAATGAGAAGCTGGATGTGTTCTATAATCCACATCATAAGGCAGTATTAAAAATGATAAAAATAGCTGCAGATAATGCGCATAAGGAAGGAAAATGGATTGGTATCTGTGGTGAGCTTGGAGCAGACCCAGAATTGACTGCCACATTCCTAGAAATGGGAATTGATGAGCTTTCTGTTGCCCCATCTTCTATTTTAAAACTGCGTAAGATTATTCGTGAATTAGCATAATGGAGGGACAAAATGTTTGGTTTATTTAAGAAAAAAGAGGATGCAAAGATTGTACTTGCATCACCAATGAAGGGAAAAGCGGTGGAGTTGGCCCAGGTCAATGACCCAACCTTCAGCGAAGGAATGTTAGGAAAAGGTATGGCAGTCATCCCTGCTGATGGAAAGGTATATGCTCCTGCAGATGGTGAGATTAGTCTGGTATTTGATACCTTGCATGCAGTAAGCATGACCACAGAGGATGGTGTAGAGTTACTAATTCATGTGGGATTAGATACCGTAATGTTAAAAGGCGAAGGATATACCAGTCATGTATCCACAGGTGATAAGGTAAAGAAAGGTGACTTGCTTTTAACTGCAGATTTGGATGCTATTAAGGCAGCTGGTTATGATGTGATTACTCCAATGATTGTATGTAATACAGATGATTATGCAGAAGTGGAAGCGGTGGCTTCTGATAATGTAGAAGTTGGAGCAGACTTAGTGGCAATCAAAAGTAAATAGTAAAATAGTGTTTTAGCCGTAAAATTACGGTCAAAATAAAAGGGATTAAATTATGAGAAGGAGGAACGGGTATGAAATTTTTACAAAAATTAGGTAAATCGTTAATGTTACCTGTAGCTTGCTTACCTATTTGTGGTTTACTTATGGGTATTGGTTATGCACTATGTCCATCTACTATGCAGGGCGGTGATGTAACAGGATTCTTACAGTTACTGGGATTATTCTTGGTAAAAGCAGGCGGTGCTTTAATTGATAACATGGCTATTTTATTTGTTATCGGTGTTGGTGTGGGTATGTCAGAGGATAATGATGGTACTGGTGGTGTTGCAGCATTGGCTTCTTGGTTAATGATGACAACTTTATTGAACACTGGATTCGTTACCACACTTATGCCAAGTGTAGCAGAGAATCAGAACTCTGTAATCGCATTTGATAAGATTGGTAATCCATTTATTGGTATCTTAGCAGGTGTAATTGGTTCTACATGCTATAACAAGTTTAAATCAACCAAGTTACCAGATTGGTTATCATTCTTTAGTGGCAAGCGTTGTGTAGCAATTGTTTCAGGTGTGGTATCTATCGTAGTATCTGCAGTTCTCTTATTTGTATGGCCTATCATCTTTGGTGTATTGATTTCTGTAGGTCAGGCTATTGCAGGAATGGGAGCAGTTGGTGCTGGTATCTATGCATTCTTAAACCGTTTGTTAATTCCAACAGGTTTACACCATGCATTAAACAACGTATTCTGGTTTGATACCATTGGTCTTGGTGACCTTGGACATTTCTGGGCAGGCGAGACTTCGGCAGACGTATCTTGGGATCTTGGTATGTATATGTCAGGTTTCTTCCCATGTATGATGTTTGGTATTCCTGGTGCAGCATTAGCAATGATTCACACTGCTAAATCTAACAAGAAGAAAGTTGCCATTGGTCTTGTAGCTTCAGCAGCTGTATGTTCATTCGTTTGTGGTGTTACAGAACCTTTCGAGTTTGGATTTATGTTCCTTGCTCCAGTTCTTTACTTGATTTATGCAGCATTATATGGCATTTTCACCGTGATAACTGTTTTAGTTGGATTCCGTGCAGGTTTCTGTTTCTCAGCTGGTGCAACAGACTTAGTATTCTCTGCATCACTTCCAGCAGCACAGAATACATGGATGATTATTCCTTTAGGTATTGCAGCATTTGCTGTATTCTACTTGGTATTCCGTTTCGCAATTGTGAAGTTCGATTTGAAGACTCCTGGTAGAGAAGATGACGACGATGAAGCAGAGAAAAAAGTAGTATTATCAAATGATAACTACACAGAAGTTGCTTCTATCATCTTAGATGGTATCGGTGGCAAAGGCAATGTTACTAGCATTGATAACTGTATTACAAGACTTCGTCTTGAGATTAAAGATTATACTTTAGTGGATGAGAAGAAGATTAAGTCTGCAGGTGTATCTGGTGTTATCAGACCTGGCAAGACTTCTGTACAGGTTGTTATTGGTACTAAGGTTCAGTTTGTAGCTGACGAATTTAAAAAGCTTTGTAAATAAAGCGATAAACATTTAATCCCTTGTAAGATGACGGGCTCTGCTCATGGTAGGAATACCATGGGCAGTGCCCTAATTCCATTTATACAGCACTAAGAATCATGAAAAATATATTCAAAGGAGAGATTTATGGTTATAAAAGGTGGAAAAATCTTTACAGAAGATGGTGTGTTTGCTGATGGAACAGTGGTAGTGCAGGATGGAAAAATACAGGAAATAGATTTTCGTGTAGATGCTGGTGGGCACAATGACTTAAAGTCAGAGAAGAACAAGGATGAAGTGGAGATATTGGAAAATGACAATATTGATACCAAGGGAATGTATGTAATCCCCGGTCTGGTAGATATCCATTTTCATGGTTGCGTAGGGGTGGATTTCTGTGATGGAACCAAGGAAGCATTTGACGCCATTACCAAGTATGAGATGGAGCATGGAATTACATCCATTGTGCCAGCTACCATGACCTTGTCCAGAGAAGAGCTTGCGCGCATATTCAAAGCAGCAGGAGACTATACACAATCGAATGGTAGTACATTATGTGGTATCAACATGGAGGGGCCTTTTGTGTCTATGGCGAAGAAAGGTGCCCAAAACGGAGATTATATTCATAAACCAGATATAGATTTTTATAGACAGATGCAGGAATTATCGGGTAGAATGATAAAGCAAGTGGCAGTGGCACCAGAAGAGGATGAAGATTATGTATTTGTTCGAGAGGTGAGTAAGGAGACGGTAGTGTCCGTAGCCCATACCACAGCCAACTATGATACGGCAAAAAAAGCCTTTGAGAATGGAGCAAATCATGTGACCCATTTGTTCAATGCAATGCCAGGCTTCTTGCATAGAGACCCAGGAGTAGTAGGGGCAGCTTTTGACAGTCCAGATACTTATGTTGAGATGATATGTGATGGTGTGCATATTCATTCGGCTATGGTAAGAGCTATGTTTGCCTTGTTTGGCTCCAAGCGCATCTGTATGATAAGTGATAGTATGATGGCAACGGGCTTAGAGGACGGCGACTATTCTCTAGGTGGTCAGCCTGTAAAGGTGGTTGGCAAATTGGCAACCTTGGCAGATGGAACCATTGCAGGTTCTGCATCTAACTTAATGGATTGTTTACGAGTGGCAGTTCAAGACATGGGAATTCCATTAGAAGATGCTATTCGCTCTTGTACCATAACCCCTGCAAAGTCCCTTGGAATTGACGGGGATTGTGGAAGTATCAGTGTAGGAAAACGTGCAGATTTTGTTGTATTAGATGAGGCACTAAATATTTGCATGGTAATAAAGGACGGCAAAATAGTCGTACAAAATTAAATGTGCATGGCACAGAAATGAGGCAGAAGATGAATTTAGACTATTTGGATATGACCATTGGTAAACAGAAGAAAATTGCGTTGATTGCGCATGATGGTAAGAAACAGGAAATGCTTGATTGGTGTGAGGCCAATAAGGATATTTTACAGCATCACAAATTATGTGGAACAGGAACTACTGCTAGAATGATTACAGAGCGTGTAGGAATCCCAGTAAAAGGATATAATAGTGGTCCATTAGGTGGTGACCAGCAGATTGGCGCGAAGATTGTGGAAGGTCAGGTAAATATGGTTATATTCTTTTCAGACCCTTTGGCAGCACAGCCCCATGACCCTGATGTAAAGGCTTTGCTTCGTATTGCACAGGTATACGATATTCCAATTGCCAACAACAAGGCTACAGCGGATTTTTTGATTCGCTCTATGTACATGGATGAGGAGTACACTCACAAAATTGAGAACTTCAAAAACACTGTGAAGAAGAGAGCAGAGAATCTGTAGTTAATTATTTACTTATGAGACGGGAACGATATGAAAATTAGAACTGCGAAGAGAAAATATGAGGATGTGATGCGCTTGCCAGCAATGAAACATCACAAGCCATTACGTCCCAATATTTTCTTTAGAACATTATTGTTGGTGTTGTCAGCGTTTGACTTGCGGGCAACACATTTTCAGTATGAGAAGAAAGGCATGGATAAGCTTAGGAAAGACGAACCATGCCTGATATTGATGAATCACTCTAGTTTTATTGATCTGGAGATTGCATCCACAGTTTTTTATTCTAGGCCATTTAATATTGTCTGCACATCAGATGGATTTGTAGGGTTGGAATGGTTGATGCGTCTGCTAGGCTGCATTCCTACTAGAAAATTTGCAACTGACTCTGTATTAGTAAAAGATATGGTGTATGCTGTTAAAAAACTGAATAGCTCTATTTTGATGTATCCAGAGGCAAGCTATAGCTTTGATGGTACAGCAACAACGCTCCCCGAAAGTCTTGGAAAGTGTGTGAAGCTACTTGGTGTACCAGTGGTTATGGTGCGTACATATGGTGCGTTTGGAAGACAACCTTTGTATAACAATCTACGACGCCGTAAAGTAAAGGTTTCAGCAGATGTGGAATATTTGTTGTCAGCAGAAGATATTGGGCAAAAAACGGCGGATGAAATCAATGAAATATTGAAGGAATGTTTTTCTTTCGATAATTTTCGTTGGCAGCAGGAAAACCAAGTGCGAATTGCAGAAAAAACACGTGCAGAGAGCTTGAACAGAGTGTTATATAAATGCCCTCATTGTATGGAAGAAGGAAAAATGCTTGGAAAAGGTATTGCTATAACCTGTAATAACTGTGGACAGCAATATGAATTAACAGAATATGGCGCTCTAGAAGCACATGGCAGGGAAGGTAAGTTCCAGCATATTCCGGATTGGTATCAATGGGAGAGAGAATGTGTGAGAGAGGAATTGATTTCGGATACCTATCGTCTTGATGTCTCAGTGAATATTGGTGTGATGGTGAACATGAAATGCATTTATATGGTAGGAGAAGGACGTTTGGTGCATTCTAAGGAAGGATTCCATCTCACAGGATGTGACGGGCAGATTGATTATGTACAAAAACCGACCGCATCATATAGCTTATATTCGGATTACTATTGGTATAGTATCGGTGATGTGATTTGTATTGGGAATCATGAAATATTATATTATTGTTTCCCAAAAGAGGGCGATGTGGTAGCCAAGACGCGTCTTGCTACAGAAGAATTATACAAAATGACCAGAAAAAGTTCGTCGAAATATCGGTAAAGTATCGATAAAACTTGCTTTAAACCCTAAAGATATTTTGCTTTTTGTCCGAAAATATGGTATATTAAAAGTGACCTAAGAGCATTGGAACGGATTCCGATGATGACAATCAGACCGAATGTAACATGTTAATGGATTGGATTGTAGAATACAAGGAGGTAGCCTATGAGTATTACGATTCAGAGCAAGAACGATTATAGCTTCTTATTCTCTAGCTTGGGTGGTAACTCATCAAGTGTTGCAAGTAGCAACTTCCTAAGCCAGTATGCAAGTATAAAGAACGGTAGCTATGCTAAGTTGATGAAGGCATATTATGCTGAGACCAGTAGCAAGAAACAGACTACAAGTTCTGTTACAAACAAGACAGAAGCAACAGATGATTCTAAGACGATTGCAAGGGTTCAGACTACTACAGATGCGTTGAAAGAGAGCGCAGATGCATTGTTGAAGACAGAAGCTGAGACTACAGAAGAGATGTATACTGCAGTAGAGGATTTTGTAAAAGATTACAATTCTGTGATTGATGCGGTAAATAAGTCGGAGAATGATTCTATTATTAGAAGGACTACGAATTTGGCACAGGCGACTACTATTAATTACAAGTCGCTGAATGCGATTGGTATTACTATTAATGAGGATAGTACATTATCTATTGATAAGGACACCTTCCTTAAGGCAGATGTATCAAAGGTAAAGAATGTATTTAGTGCTCATAATTCTTATGGATATCGTGTATCTGCTCAGTCATCCTTGATTAATTATGCGGCAGATCATGAAGCGAATAAGAATACCACTTACACATTAGCAGGTAATTATACCTCAACCTTCTCAAGTGGTAATCTTTTCAGTACATATTTCTAGGAATTAGTATGAAATGTATATAGGCGGGTTCATCGGTTGGTGAACCTGCTTTTTTATGCTAAACAAGCAGTGAATTGTCTGAATAAAACATACAATGTGAAACATTCAAAAATTGGTTGACATTGAATTCTCAATAAAATATAATTAAACATGTTCGCAGGAATGGCGGAATTGGCAGACGCGCACGGTTCAGGTCCGTGTGGTAGCAATACCATGAGGGTTCAAGTCCCTTTTCCTGCATCTTAAAAGCCGAGCATAAGCTCGGTTTTTTTGTTATACAGAATTATACAATTATGTAATAACTTAATGGAAATGAAGAAGAATATGTAATAAATGTTGCAAATATTGCGTCATTTTCGTAAAATGTTTATATAGAGTAAATTGGGTGTATTGTCCCCAAAATTATTGAGGAATAAGACTATGAAGAATAAATTGCACCTTGGGAAAAATGAAACAAAAGATTGGTATAAATTAGACCTATCGGCAATCGTGTATCCTACTTTGCAGAGAAGAGACTTTTCTTCTGTGTATAGGATTTCTGCGCTCTTAAAAGAGGAGATTCAGCCACAGGTGTTGCAACAGGCACTAGACATGACTTTGCCTCGTTTCCCAACTTATAAGGTGGCAATGCGAAGAGGTTTGTTTTGGCGTTATTTTGAGCCAAACAATAGACCTGGACCTTTTGTGCAGGAAGATGTGAAGAATCCTTGCCAACCATTGGATTTTAGAGGGAATAATCGTTACATGATAAGAGTCTATTATTATGGGAATCGTGTTTCCTTAGAGGCTCATCATAGCTTGGGTGATGGTACTGGTGGTATGTGTGTATTCTTGACTATGGTAGCCACATATTTACGCCTATTAGGACATGATGATATTGAGAATGATGGATTTGTGTTGGATATTAATGAACAACCTGATCCAGGGGAATTAGAAGATGCATACATGAAGTATACTAATTCCAATGGTAAAGTGGCTCCGCCTAAGTCTAATGTGAAAAGCTATCGTGTGAGAGGCACAAAGGAACCATTTTATACCTTGAATATTATTGATGGAATTATGTCAGCGCAAGAAGCGTTAGCAGTAGCGAAAAAGTACAAGGTTACACTTACCGAATATTTTAATGCAGTGTTGCTATATGCATTGATGCAGAAACAGGAGAACGATTGGCATCTAAAGTTACGTCCTGTTAGAATTGCAATGCCAGTGAATTTGCGTAGATTTTTCCCGTCAAAGACTTTGCGCAATTTTATCACCATGATTTATCCGGAGATTGACCCTAGGTTGGGTGAATATACCTTTGAAGAGATAACGCAACATGTGCATAATTATATGAGATACTACATTAATGAGAAAAGACTGCGTGGAGACATTACTGCAAATGCGGTATTGCAGACCAGTCCTTTCATTCGTGTAGTACCGTTGTTTATTAAGGATTTGGTAGTGAGCTTTTTCTATGCGCAGGTACAAGATAAGAATTCGGCAGCGGGACTTACTAATATGGGAGCTTTGAAAGTACCTGATGGTATGAAGAAATATATAGAACGATTTGATATCTGTATGGGGCAACCTTTTTCTCCAAGAACAAATTGCTCTATTATTAGTTTTGAAGACACACTAACGGTTACTTTTGCTAGTAGCATTATTGAAGCGGATGTAGAACGATACTTTTTCCGCAAACTAGTGCAGGATGGTATTCATGTGAAAATAGAGAGCAATCGTCAGATGGATATGGATGAATAGAGGAGGAAATTGAATGTCATATTGTGTACATTGCGGTGTAGAACTGGACGATACAGCAAAAGCATGTGCGTTGTGTAATACACCTGTTATTGATCCAAATAAAGTAGAAGTAGATAATAGTCGAACACCTTTCCCACAAGAGAAAGGTCAGGTAGAAGTAGTAAAAAGTAAGGATTTAGGCATTTTACTTACTGTAATAGTACTGGCTACTGCTTTGGTGTGTGGTGCGTTGAATATGTTAGTGTTTACCAATTCTTTCTGGTCATTGGCAGTGATTGGAGTATGTGTAATTATTTGGGTAATTATGATACCAGCAGTAATCTATACCAAGCAGTCCGTCTATGCGTCGATTTTGTTTGATGGAGCGGCAATTGCACTGTACCTTTGGATGATTAGCTACATGATTCAAAAGGATGAATGGTTGTATGGTTTGGGATTGCCCATTGTGGTACTGCTAACGGCGGTGATAGAGTTGTTTACTTTATGTGTGAGAGTGCTGCCAAGAGCATTTTTAACTATTTCTTTGTATTCGATTACAGCAATCGGAATCATTATTGTTGGGTTGGAGATTTTAATTGATTTATACCTTAGAGCGCAGATAGATCTTAGTTGGTCAGCAATTGTGGCTACCATTTGTATTATTGCTAATGCTGCAATCATTACGTTGTTGTCTCGTCGAAGATTGCGTAATGCAGTGCGCCGTAGACTGCATTTTTAGATGAATAGCAAAATGTACTCTATGTAGTTTACTGGTAAGGGTGATTGTGTAGGTGTTAGTGGAAAGGATAAAGGTGAGAAATAGATGGCTTTGGATAACAAAAGGAATCAAAATCTCATGCAGTTAATCAAACGTGTACATGGCATGGTAGAAGACCCAGATTTGGATAAACATAGACAATCTCAGGATCGTATAGGTGCTCTGTTAGGGAATACTAGAAATATTCATTATGAGGATGTGGATATTGAGGGCATGCATGGTGAATGGGTCAGTGTTAATCGTGCGCATATGCAGAAATATGTGATTTTGCATTGCCATGGCGGAGGATATTCTACCGGAAGTACTGTATATGCTAGAACATTGACAACCAAATTGGCAATGTCTACTTCTATGGATGTACTATGTTTTGATTATCGTCTAGCACCTGAGAATCCTTACCCTGTGGCAACAGAGGATGCTATGAAAGCATGGAATTATCTGATGCTATTAGGCTATGGGGCCAGAGATATTATCGTGACAGGAGATTCGGCTGGTGGTAATATGGCATTGTCGTTGGTGTTACACCTAAAGGAAGAAGGAAGAATTCTTCCAAGAGGTCTGGTGCTCATGTCTCCGTGGACGGATTTAACCTGTTCAGGGGATTCTTTTTCTCAAAAAGTGGATGTGGACCCAGTCTTAAATCAAGAATATATTAATCGTATGATTGAAGCATATGCACCGAATATGGACGTGAAGGATCCATTTATTTCGCCACTTTTCGCAGATTTTAAAGGATTTCCACCTACTTATATTCAAGTGGGATGTAATGAAATCTTGTTAAGTGATTCCATTCGATTACATCAAGCTTTGGTTGATGCTAATGTTTCTGTCAAAATGGATTGTTATCAAAATATGTGGCATGTATTCCAGATGTCGCCTATAAAAGCGGCTTCAGAAGCCATGGAAAAGAATGCAAAATTTATTTTTGATATTTGTCGTTAAAAAAAAGGAAAAAAGAACTTGACGCAGAATATTATTATTAGTGAGTTTTTGTGAATTGCAACATTTCGGTAAAGGAGTTCTTATTTGGACGTAAAACGTCAGAAAAGAGGCCAACATGACAATTAGAGAAACTTTAGAGCAATGGGAACGTGATTCGCTTAGTCCATACGCAACACTAAGCGTAAATTCAAAAGGACGAGCAAAACCAGAGGAACAGTGTGATATTCGTCCCGTGTTCCAGAGAGACAGAGACCGTATTATTCATTGTAAAGCATTCAGAAGACTAAAAGATAAAACACAGGTGTTCCTTACACCTGAAGGAGACCATTATCGTACACGTCTGACTCATACCCTTGAGGTATCCCAGAATGCCAGAACTATTGCAAAGGCACTACGCTTGAACGAAGAATTGGTAGAGGCGATTGCATTAGGGCATGATTTAGGGCATACCCCTTTTGGACATGCAGGAGAGAGAGCTTTGAATCGTGTATGTCCATTTGGATTTGAACATAGTCAGCAGAGTGTGCGTACTGTGGACCGTTTGGAAAAAGGCGGTCAAGGTTTAAACCTTACATACGAGGTAAGAGATGGTATTTTGAATCATCAAACCGTTGGTAAACCACACACCTTGGAAGGAAAGATTGTACGTCTTTCTGATAAGATTGCATATATTCATCATGATATGGATGATGCAGTTCGTGGGGGCATTCTAAAGGAAAGCGATGTTCCAAAAGAGATTAGCGATGTAGTAGGAAGTACTACAGGACAACGTCTGAATAGTTTTATTCACGATATTGTAACTACCAGTATGGGGAAAGATGACATTTTAATGTCGGAACCTGTGGATAAAGCAATGAAAGCAATTCGCCAGTTCATGTTTGAACGTGTCTACCAGAATCCGGAAGCTAAGAGCGAGGAAGGTAAGGCGGAAGTGCTGATGGAGACTCTATATCAGCATTATTTGAAACATATCGATGATTTACCAGAGGAATTCCTAGATTTAATTTCAGAGGGGGAACCAAGGGAAAAGGTCGTATGTGATTATGTAGGTGCAATGAGTGATCGATTTGCCATTGCCCAGTATGAGGAAATCTACATTCCAAAATCATGGCATATTTAAGTAGAAAGGTTATATAGATGTATTATCCTGAAGAACTTGTAGAAGAAGTCAGAATGAAAAACGATATAGTGGATGTGGTATCAGGATATGTCAAGTTGCAGAAAAAGGGCAGCAGTCATTGGGGACTTTGCCCTTTTCACAATGAGAAATCACCATCGTTCTCGGTATCAGGAAATAAACAGATGTATCATTGCTTCGGCTGCGGAGCTGGTGGGAATGTGTTTACTTTTATTATGAATTACGAGAATTTCTCATTTCCCGAGGCTGTGAAGTCCTTGGCTGATAGAGCAGGCGTACAGTTGCCAGAGATTGAGTACTCCGATGAAGCACGTAAGAAGGAGAATAAGCGGGCGAGGCTTTTAGAGGTCAATAAAGAAGCTGCGAAATTCTTTTACTATCAGCTTCGTTCACCACATGGTGAGATAGGACATAATTATCTACAAAAACGTGAGTTAACAGAAGAGACCATGCAGAAGTTCGGCTTGGGATATGCAGGCAAAAATGGAGCAAATCTTGTGCAATACTTGCGTCAAAAGGGTTTTGAGGACGTAGAGATAAAAGAAGCGGGACTAGCTAATTATTCCGAACGCTCGGGACTTTTAAGTCAGTTCTGGAATCGAGTTATGTTTCCTATTCAGGATATCAACCACAGAGTAATTGGTTTTGGTGGACGAGTTATGGGAGACGGTGAGCCCAAGTATTTGAACTCACCAGAGACTCCTGTTTTTGATAAGCGAAGGAATCTGTATGGATTGAACTTTGCACGAACAGCGCGTAGTGGCAATATTATCCTGTGTGAAGGATATATGGATGTAATCGCTATGCATCAAGCTGGATTTACCCAAGCAGTAGCTTCCCTTGGAACTGCATTTACCTCTGAGCAAGCAAATCTGCTACATCGTTATACGGAGAATGTGTTGTTGGCGTACGATAGTGATGGAGCTGGTGTAAAAGCTGCCCTTAGAGGCATTGGAATCCTTAGAGAAGCTGGTATTACCGCTAAGGTTATTAACATGAAGCCTTATAAAGATCCAGATGAATTTATGAAGAATCTGGGAAAAGAAGCTTTTCAAGAGCGAATTGATCAGGCAGAGAATAGCTTTTTCTTTGAGATTCGTGTGTTGGAAGATAATTATGACCTAAATGACCCAGAGTCTAAGACCAAGTTCCACAGAGAGATTGCAAAGAAACTTTGCGAATTCACAGAGGATGTGGAGCGAGAGAACTATTTACAAGCTATCACAGATAAGTATCATATCGGCTTTGAGAATATGAGGAAATTAGTAACTTCTTATGCTTCTCAGACTGGTTTGGTAAAACCAATCGAGAGACCAAAGTCAGGTGTTGCTCAGAAGAATCAGCCTGAGGAAAGTATGAAGAAGGCACAGCGTCTTTTGATTACCTGGATATCGGACGAGCCTGATATTTATCAGAAGATAAAGCGATATATTACCGCAGAAGATTTTACCGAGGATTTATATCGCAAGGTTGCTGAAAAGCTTTTTGCTGATTTGGACGCAGGAACTTATAATCCTGCAGGAATCATCAGTATGTTTACGGACGAGGAGGAACAGCGGGAAGCGGCAGCTTTATTTAATACCAATCTCCCAGAATTGACTACGATTCAGGAGAAGGAAAAAGCGTTCCATGACATTATCCTAAAGGTAAAGAAAAATAGCTATGACTACTACACAGCAAAGCTAGGAACGGATATAAATGCCTTAAATCAAGTAGTTAGTGGCAAAAAAGCCCTAGAAGAACTTGCAAAAACGCATATTTCTTTGGATTAAGGTTAAGATAGAAATAATACAAAAGGAAACAAATTTCCCAGGAAGGATGGAATCACAACATGGATGAAAGCATGCAGGCAAAATTTGAAGAGAAAATAAAAGAACTCTTAAATATGGCGAAGAAGAAAAAGAATGTACTGGAATATCAGGAGATTAGCGATCTTTTCAGCGATATGCCTTTGGAAGAGGAACAGTTTGAGAAAATTTTAGAGATGTTAGAGCAGAAGAACATCGACGTATTGCGTATCACAGAAGGGGATGATGTAGACGATGAAGAAATCATTCTCACAGAGGAAGATGAAGTAGATGTAGAGAACATAGATTTATCTGTTCCAGATGGTATTAGCATCGAAGACCCTGTTCGTATGTACTTAAAGGAAATCGGTAAGGTGCCTTTATTAAGTGCAGAAGAGGAAATTGAACTTGCGAAAAAGATGGAGCTTGGTGATCAGGAGGCGAAAAAACGTCTTGCTGAGGCTAACTTACGTCTTGTTGTAAGTATTGCAAAGAGATATGTAGGACGTGGTATGTTGTTCCTAGACTTGATTCAGGAAGGTAACCTGGGTCTTATTAAAGCTGTAGAAAAATTCGATTACCGCAAGGGATATAAGTTCTCAACCTATGCAACATGGTGGATTCGTCAGGCAATCACCAGAGCTATTGCAGATCAGGCGAGAACCATTCGTATTCCTGTGCATATGGTAGAGACTATCAATAAATTGATTCGTGTAAGCCGTCAGTTACTTCAGGAGCTTGGTAGAGAGCCATCCCCAGAAGAAATTGCAGAAGAGATGAACATGCCAGTAGAGCGTGTACGTGAAATTCTTAAAATTAGTCAGGAGCCAGTATCTCTTGAAACACCTATCGGTGAAGAGGAAGATAGCCACTTAGGCGACTTCATTCAGGATGATAATGTACCTGTACCAGCAGATGCAGCTGCATTTACTTTATTAAAAGAGCAGTTAGTTGAAGTACTCAGCACTCTTACAGATAGAGAGCAAAAAGTACTTAGACTTAGATTTGGTTTAGATGATGGACGTGCTCGTACCTTGGAAGAGGTTGGTAAAGAGTTTAACGTTACTCGTGAGCGTATTCGTCAGATTGAGGCAAAGGCACTTCGTAAATTGCGTCATCCAAGCCGTAGCCGTAAGTTAAAGGATTATTTGGATTAATATGGAAGTAAAAGTATCACTATCGAGACGTTTGATGTGCTTGACGGATATGGTAAGTCAGGGCTTGCGTGTAGTGGATGTGGGCTGTGATCATGGCTTTGTATCAATTTATTTGGTACAAGCGGGAATCAGTCCTAGTGTTCTTGCCATGGATGTCCGAACAGGTCCTTTATCTAGGGCAAAAGAGCATATTGCACAGTATGGACTGGAGCAATACATAGAGACGCGTATTTCAGATGGCTTAATGGCTTTTGAAGTGGGTGAGGCAGATGCTATGATTTGCGCTGGTATGGGTGGCAAATTGATGACCAAGATTCTCACTGACAGCGAAAAAAAGGCAAAGAGTTTAAAGGAATTAATCTTACAACCACAATCAGAACTTCCTATTTTTCGCAAGTTTTTGCGACAAGAAGGATATAAGGTGGTTGAAGAAAATATATTGTGTGAAGACGGCAAGTATTATTTTCCAATGAAAGTAGTCTACACGGGAGAAGTTCAGGAGTGTGAGAATCCATTGTATGATGAATTTGGTGAGTTACTTCTGACACAAGCGCATCCTGTGTTAAAGGATTACTTGTTAGAGCGAAAAACAGCTGTTACACAGATTATAGATTCTTTGCGTATTAATGAGAATGAACGTGCAAAACAACGTTTAGAAGAAATGGAAGTAGAGCTTGCAAAGTTAGAGCAGGCGTTAGGGTATTATCAGTAACTAATTATCAAGATGGAATCAGAAGCGGGGCAACCTAGAGAAGGGCAGGTATGTGTATGGTTACAGTAACGATACAAGGTGAACAGAAAAAATATCCATTTGGAACAACTTATGAAACAATTGCCAATGAATATCAAGTACAGTATGATAACATGATTGCTGTTGTCAGTGTAAATGGCAAGATTCGTGAATTGTTTAAGACAGTAAGCAGGGATTGCGAACTAGATTTCTTTACATTCAAGGATGATGTGGGACATAAGACTTATATTCGTACTGCTACGATGCTTTGTTTAAAAGCAGCTTTCGATTGCTTTGGCAAAGAAATGAACAAGCAATGCCGTGTACAATTTGCGGTAGGAAATGGATTGTTTATTGATCCTAGGGGACAGATTGCTGCTACGGCAGAAAATGCTGAGAAAATGAAGAAACGCATGCTTGAGATGATAGAGCAGAAGCTTCCGTTCGCAAAAACAGCTTATTCTGTAGATGAAGCAATGGAATTATTCCATGAAAAAGGAATGGTAGATAAGGAGAAATTATTCCGTTATCGTATGAGTTCCTACATCAATGTATATGAGCTTGATGGTTATTACGACTATTATTATGGTTATATGTTACCTAATGCTGGATATGTGAAATATTTTGATTTGATTCCATATGAGCATGGTTTTATGCTTCTCCTACCTACTAAGAAACAGCCTACCGTTGTAGATCCTTTTGTAGAGCGTAAAAAGTTGTTTAAGACCTTAGTAGAGTCTGATGAATGGGGCAGAAAAGTAGGAATCGAGACTGTTGGAGATTTGAATGATCAAATCTGTAATGGTTCTTTGAGCGACATGATTCTGGTACAAGAAGCGGAGCAAGAGCGCAAGATTGGTGAGATTGCTAAGGACATTGTTGCACGTGGAGGTGTACGCTTTGTTATGATTGCAGGCCCATCGTCTTCTGGTAAGACTAGTTTTTCACACAGATTATCGATTCAGCTTCGTACCTTGGGCAAGGTGCCACATCCGATTGCGTTAGATGATTATTTTGTAAATCGTGAATTTACTCCAAGAGATGAAAAAGGCGATTATAATTTTGAATGCTTAGAAGCTATTGATACAAAGCAATTTAATGAAGATATGACCAGACTTTTGAATGGAGAAAGAGTGGAGCTTCCTACTTTTAACTTCAAGACTGGTAAGAGAGAGTATAATGGGAAATTCAAACAGTTAGGTAAGGATGATCTTCTTGTAATTGAAGGTATTCATGGTTTGAATCCTAAGATGTCCTATGCACTTCCTGATGAAAGTAAATATAAAATCTATATCAGTGCATTGACTAATTTGAATATTGACGAACATAATCGTATTCCAACTACTGATGGAAGACTTTTAAGAAGGATGGTGCGTGATGCTAGAACGAGAGGTACAGAGGCACGTAGAACCATTAATATGTGGACTTCTGTAAGACGTGGAGAAGAAGAAAATATCTTCCCATTTCAGGAAGAAGCAGATGCAATGTTTAATTCTGTTTTAATATATGAATTGGCAGTCATTAAACAATTCGCAGAACCACTATTGTTCCAGATACCAAAGGATGCGCCTGAATATTATGAGGCAAAGAGATTATTGAAATTCTTAAATTATTTCTTGGGTGTGACAAGCGAGAGTCTGCCTAATAATTCAATTTGCAGAGAATTTGTTGGTGGAAGTTGCTTCAATGTGTAACGATTCAGAGCCATGCAAATCCATGAAAACAGGCCGCGCAAGGAATGCTTGCGAAGGCCTGTTTCCTTGGATTCATATGGCGAGCATGCCACATAAGCAAAAGGAAAGCCTCGTAGAGGCGATTTTGCGCATGTGGCTCTGAATCGTTACACTCCGTAAGCGAGGTCGGCGTTGCCACCGAGCGTCCCATTCACCCAATACACAACCTAGCGAGGCGCCAGCGAGCGGAACTCTCATTGATTCCCTAGCGAGCGGAAGGTTATCAATATCCCTTCGGAGGTCCCTATGAACCCAAAAGAAAAAAAACTACAAAATATATTCCTATTCTTGCAAAAATCTTCCAACTGGACACTATGTATCATAGGAACTGTAATCTTCACAATCCTATTATGGTATGCTATGCGTTTTACCCAATACATCCAACCTGGAATGCCAGAAGTGCCCATAGATACAGCAGATTCGCTAATTAAGAATGCTGGTTTCCTTGCACTAGCTATGGGAGTAATGCAAGGCTTTACTATGTTAGAAAAACGAATAACGGAAAAAACAAAAGCAAGAATTAGCATAATTTTTCTCCTTTTTACATGTATATGGGTTTTTCTAGTTGGAATGTGGTGGGTTTGTTCCACTGAACGTATGCCAGAAGGAGATCAAGCGGCAATTTTTAATTCGGCGACTAGTTTTGTTGGCGGAAACTTTGAAGCACTGGAATTAAATGGATACTGTAGAATATATCCTCAACAATTAGGAATGACTATCTTTTTAGAAGGATTTTATAAGCTAGTTGGGGTACATAATTATTTTGCATATGAAATTCTATGTGTTGTTTTAGCAGTGGGGATTGTTGGAATTGGTTATCTGTTTATTCAAGAGTGTGAAACAGCAAGAAGTCTTTGCTGGATGTATTGTTCATTAATGGCGTTTTGTGTACCACTTATTTTTTATACACCTTGGTTATATGGAGAAATTCCAAGCATTTTCTTTACCATGTTAGCAATGTGGTCGCTTATGCGATATATAAAAAATAATAAGTGTTATCATTTGGTTTTTATGGTAATTGAGTTATTGCTGGGAATATTATTCCGAAAGAGTACATTGATTGTTGTAATTGCTTTTGCAATAAGTGGTGTCTTATATTTCTTGAAGAATAAAGACTGGAAGCTATTAATAGCAGTAATTGCTATGGCTTTCTTGCCTAGTTTGATGTATGAAGGCATCTACAGAATATATGAAGTACGTTCAGGGTATGAACATTTGGATGGAATGCCATCAAGTGCGCTTGTTTCAATGGGAATGCGAGATGCTTACGATGGTAAATGTGGCTGGGATACAGATTATTCTTTGAAACTGCTAGAAGAACATGAATATGATATGAATGCAGTTGATAGGGTGGCTACACAACATATTGAAGAACGATTAAGTTATTTTGCCAATAATCCTAGTGAAGCCTTTGCCTTTTATAAATCTAAGGTTTTATCTCAGTGGAATCAGCCATTATATCAAGCTATGTTCTTTACCACAAGATATCCAGCTCATTTAATGCCCACAGATGATAGTCTTACATATAAGCTTTTTAATGAATATTTTGGAATAATATTAGGGATTGCTAATGGAATTCAAACAATCGTTTATTTTGGAGTGTTGTGTTACTATCTACTTTGTGTTCGTAAAGAGGATAATATATTAAAACATATTTTAATTATTGCAATTATTGGTGGCTTTATATTTAGTATCATATGGGAAGCAAAGGCAAGATATATTTTCCCTTATTATATTTTTATGTTCCCATATGCAGTATTAGGTTTGAAAGAATGCTTGCTTTTTATTAAGAGACACATTATAATACGAAACGTAAGTAAGACAGACAATCGCGGCTGCAACAATGCAGGTGAGGAAAGTCCGGGCTTCATAGGGCAGGATGCCAGATAACGTCTGGTGGAGGTGACTCCAAGGCTAGTGCAATAGAAATATACCGCCACAACTCTGCGATATTGTCGTGTGAGGAGGGAAGAAACCGCTTGCGGATTCTTCCAAGAACTAGCTTGCTAGTTCTTTGGTAAGGGTGGAAAGGCAGTGTAAGAGACTACCGTCCGACTGGTAACAGGCGGAGCCATGTAAACCCCATCCGAAGCAAGACCAAAAAGAAAGCGACAGGCTTGCCCGGCCTGCTTTCAGGTGGGTCGCTTGATGCGGCTGGCGACAGCCGTACTAGATAGATGATTGTTCAACGACATAACCCGGCTTATCGTTTTGCTTATTGGACCCTACAGGCTTGTACTGTAGGGTCTTTTATGTAATAGGGTGTGTAAATGATAAGTACTAATGTACAGAACGGCTGTTATTGAATTTGAGTAGAGAAAGGTTAAGTATAAAAAGAATGAAAAATAAGGGGAAAAAGCATCAAAAGCAAATTATGTGGATTCTGTTCGGAATAATATACATAGTTGCCTGTACTAGTTGTGTGGGTGCCTCTGCACCTGCAGAGACCTTGGTAAATATAGAAACCTTAGCAAATATAGAGATGCAGCTTGATGATAGAGAGAATAATGATGCTATTGAGGAAGATTTGCCAACAAATACTATAATTCATGTGGATGATACGCTTAATTCGAATATGGCAGGGATGTTGCAGGAGATTGTTAAGGGGACAATTGTACAGATACAGATGAATCAAGTAAGTGGTAGTGGAGTAATCTGGCGACAGGAAGAAGAGAAACTTGTAATTGTGACTGCAGCACATGTTTTGGCGGAGGACTCGGGATTTGTACAGATTACTTTTGCCGATGACTACGAAGTAGAGAGTGTGGAATATAGCATAGAGACTTCCTCAGATGTGGCATTTGTGTATGTGCCTATGGAGAAGATTACACAGGCACATATGAGTCAGTATTGCCTTGTAAATGTGAATAAGGATAAGTATGATGAAATTCAAAATGGAGATATAGTGATTGTTTGTGGTTCGGTTAGTGAACCTGGTGGAGAGGCATACGAAGGCACTCTTATAGAAAACTGGATTTGGGTAGAAGATTTTAATCAGTATATGATGCTGGCAAGGATGGTAGCAGAAGCAGGCATGTCTGGCGGAGCAGTGTTTGATGAAGAAGGATACTTTTTAGGGATACTCTGTGGTGTTAATGAAAATGATGAGGCGGCAATTTTGCCATTGATAATTATTGAGTCTGCATATTTGGAACAAGTGCAATAAAATAATAATTTAATAAAATTTATCAAAAACTTAAATGAAATTAAGCACCCAATTATTGACAAGCCAAGCAGTTTGCGAAATAATGAAAGGTAGTGGATTTTTAAGAAATGTATTATAGAAAGGAAGATAAAGATATGACTAAGATTGACGTAGTATCAGGATTTTTAGGTGCTGGTAAGACTACTTTAATAAAGAAACTGTTAAAAGAGGCTTTGAATGGAAGCAAAACAGTATTGATTGAGAATGAATTTGGTGAGATTGGTATCGATGGCGGCTTTTTAAAAGAAGCTGGTATTGAGATCAAAGAGATGAACTCAGGATGTATCTGTTGCTCGTTAGTAGGTGATTTTGGTACTTCTTTAAAAGAAGTTATTAGTACCTATGCGCCTGAGCGTATTTTGATTGAGCCATCGGGTGTTGGCAAGCTTTCAGATGTATTGAAGGCGGTGAATGATGTATCTGCTGATTTAGATGTGCAGGTTAACAGTGCAGTTGCAGTAGTAGATGCAACAAAATGTAAGATGTACATGAAGAACTTTGGTGAATTCTTCATTAATCAGATTGAGCATGCAGGAACCATTATTTTGAGTAGAACCGATAAGGCTTCTCAGGATAAGATTAATACTTGTGTAGAGTTAATTAGAGAGCACAATCAGAATGCAACTATTATTACAACTCCACTTGAACAATTAGAAGGTCAGACTATCTTGGAGACCATTGAAGGTGCAGATAAGTTAGAAGATATGATGAAAGAAATGTTGGAGCATGCTCACGAGCATCATGACCATGAGCACCATCATGAGCATGAACATTGTGACCATGACCACGAACATCATCACCATGAACATGATGAGCACTGTGAGTGCGGATGTC
>CAZHEM010000026.1:0-2407 GCA_964531725.1 uncultured Acetatifactor sp. | reverse complement strand
ATGACCATGAGCACCATCATGAGCATGAACATTGTGACCATGACCACGAGCATCATCACCATGAGCATGATGAGCATTGTGAATGCGGATGTCATGACCATGAGCACCATCATGAGCATGAACATTGTGACCATGACCACGAGCATCACCACCATGAGCATGATGAGCATTGTGAGTGTGGATGCCACGACCATGAGCATCATCATCACCATGAGCATGATGAACACTGTACATGCGGATGTCACGATCACGACCATCACGGACATCATCATGCGGATGAAGTATTTACAAGCTGGGGTAAGGAAACTCCTAATGTATATAGCAACGAGGAGGTTGAGAACATTCTTACCGCATTGGATAGTGGTGAGTATGGCGTGATTCTTCGTGCAAAGGGTATGGTTCCAGCAGAGGACGGTACTTGGATTTATTATGATTATGTTCCAGAAGAGCATGATGTAAGATGCGGCAAAGCTGAAGTAACTGGTAAGTTGTGTGTAATTGGTTCTAAACTTAATGAGGACAAATTGTGCCAGTTATTCCGTGTAAAATAAAACAAGATTTAATAATTGGCTATTGGAAAGGCGGTATAAACTATGAAGCCTGTATATATGATAAATGGTTTTTTAGAAAGTGGTAAGACCGAATTTATTACATTTACTTTGGCACAGCCATATTTCAGAAGCAAAGGAACAACTTTAATTATTCTGTGTGAAGAAGGCGAGATTGAATACGAGGAGGAGCTTCTACAAAAGACCAATTCCGTTGTAGAAGTAATTGACGAAGAAGAGGATTTTACTCCTAATCGTTTGATTGAGCTTGAGAAGAAGTACAAGCCAGACCGCATTATTATTGAGTATAATGGTATGTGGAACTTCAAGAATATGAAGTTGCCATGGCATTGGAAGATTGAACAGCAGATCACTACAATTGATGGTTCTACTTTCCCAATGTACTATAATAACATGCGTTCTTTATTGGCTGAGATGGTTCGCAAGTCAGAAATGATTATTTTCAATCGTTGTGATGGTATTACAGACTTAAATGTGTATAAACGTAATATAAAGGCGGTGAATCCATCTGCAGATGTTATCTTTGAAGATTCTAATGGAGAGATTGATGAAATCTTTGAAGAGGATTTACCATATGACTTGAATCAGGATATTATTGTACTCAATAATGAGGGATATGGTATCTGGTATTTAGATTCAATGGATCATCTAGAGAGATACATTGGTAAGACCTTGCAGTTTGTAGCTATGGTGTTGAAACCAGAAGGTATGGACAAGAATTACTTTGTGCCAGGCCGCATGGCAATGACTTGCTGTGCAGATGATATGGCGTTTTTAGGATATGCTTGTGAATATGCAGATGCCAGTGAACTTAAACAGAAGGAATGGGTAAAAGTAACTGCTACTGTATCCAAAGAATATTGGGAAGATTATAAGGGTGAAGGTCCTGTGCTTCATGCAATCAGTGTGGAGAAGACTAAAGCACCTAAGGATGAGATTATTAGTTTTACTTAATCAATAAGTAAAAGGAGTATATTTGGCAATGGAAAATGAAAAAGAGCTATCGCAGCTAAAGAATCGTTTTCGTGACTTGGCAAATAAGGCTTTTCAGCAGAATATTTTTACTTTTACAGGGTTTCTAGGACTAAGCGAACAAGATGCGTTTTGGAATGTAGAAAAAGATATTCACCATGCAGGATATACATTGTTTGGCGGCAGTGAAGACGCAGATCGAAAAGTAGTTCGTTTTGGTAATGCAGAGGAATTGGGATATGAGATCCCGTTTCCAATTGTCTGTATTCATATTAGACCATTGGTAGCCAAATTCGCAGATAAGTTATCTCACAGAGATTTTCTTGGCGCATTGATGAATCTGGGAATTGATAGAAGTACCATTGGAGATATTAAGGTAGGCGAAAGTGAAGCCTACCTCTTCTGTTTGGAGAGCATTGCAGAGTATATATGTGACAATCTGGATAAAATCAAGCATACAAATGTAAAATGTAGCATAACAGATAATTACGAAGAGATTCCGCAGGAAGAGCCAGCCATAGAAAGTATTCATGTGGCTTCCTGTAGAATAGATGCTTGTATTGCGAAAGTATATAACAAATCTCGCGGAGATGTGATTGAATTGTTTAGAACTGGAAAAGTGTTCGTAAATGGTCGTTTGTGTGAAAATAATGCTAGAACTTTAAAAGAAAACGAAGTGATTAATGTGAGGGGCTTTGGGAAGTTCATCTATGTGGGCAATCCAAGAGAAACTAGAAAAGGTAAATTGAGTGTAGAAGTAGCGGTATATCGTTAAGGAGCAATTATGTATTCTTATTCATTAACACAATGGTTATTTTTCTTTTACTTTTATTGTTTTTTTGGCTGGTGTTTTGAGTCTACCTATG
>CAZHEM010000025.1:0-25778 GCA_964531725.1 uncultured Acetatifactor sp. | reverse complement strand
GGGTAGTACCACCCTAGAGTAGCAAGTAAGCAAGTCAAGGGGGAACCGAAGAGCTGAGAAACATAGGAATGGCTGGAGCAGTACCCCTCTAAAGCAGTCTAGATCATCTGTAAGGTAGAAAAGGGGATAGAAGTAGCGAGTGGAAAATATGCTATTGTCAGTTTTGTATAAAATCCAGGTTGCAAATTTGGGGATTTTGGTAGATTGCACAATTCCTAATATGATGGTACTATTTAAGCAAGCGATTGCGCAGATATTGCACAAAGTTGCACAGGCATTTGGATTGTGACAACGTCCTAGCATGTCAGGATTTGTTATAAATAATATGAGTACATGTGAGCAATATAAGCGTGGAGAGAAAAGGGGTACGAAATGAGTAACGTAAATGGAGATAGAGCAATTACAATTCATGATGTAGCAAGAGAACTTGGCGTATCTGCCAGTACTGTATCTAGAGCAATCTCTGGAAAGGGCAGAATTGGTGAGGCTACAAGAGAACGAGTGTTAAGATATATAGATGAGACTGGGTTTTATCCAAATGCAGCAGCACAAAGCTTGGCGCAGGCAAAAACCAATAATATTGCAATTATTCTTCCAGAGGTAAAGACATTAGTGGATATGCCTTTCTTCCATACTTGTATGTTCGGTGCAGAGGAAGTGGCACAGGAGAATGATTATGATATCTTGGTAGTGACAACTAGTCGCAGAGATACACGACCATTGGAGAGACTGATTCTCAACCGTAAAGTAGATGGAATGATTCTTACAAGAACCTATGAGAATGACTACTTTGCTCAGTTCTTAAAAGAAAAGAAGATTCCATTTGTTACAGTTGGTCAGTTGGATGACAAGGATATCATTCAAGTAGACAGTGATAACAAAGGCGCATGTAAAGCACTAATGAATAAGTTGTTTGAAAAGGATATTCAGAACATTGCATATCTAGGTGGCAATATGCAACAGACAGTCAATCGTTGTAGGTATGAGGGGTATCTGGAAGCTTATCGTCAGTATGGACGAAAAGATGTGGAAGATTTGACTTTCTTGGATTTGGAAGATGAAGAGATGATAGATGCTGTAGTAGATAAGGTGTTGAAATGTAATCCAGACTGCATTCTGTGTCAGGATGATTTCATCTGTGATGAGGTAATCAGACGACTGGATAAGCAGGGGGTTAGAATACCAGAAGATATTAAGATTGCATCTTGTCATTACTCCACAATTTTGGATAAATATCCTGCATCTATTACGTCACTAAACTTTGATATTATGAAGTTGGGACGTAAAGCTTGCCAGTTATTGTTGGATACAATCAATGATATGGAAGTGCCGATGAAGACTTTGTTAGACTATGAAATACTAATGAAAGATTCAACAAACTAGACAAAAAAACAAACGATTGCGCAGAAAAGTTGGCAAAAAATAGGAATACGTTTTCCTTCTTGTGAAAAGTGCACAAAAACGTTTTCCTCAAACTGTGATTAATATAAATTGACAACAGTAAATTTAACTGATAAACTATTAACAGAGACAAGCGGTTGCGCAAGTTGCACAAACCGCTCTCAATAAAAGGAGGACAAAAAAGATGAAAAAGTTAGTTGCATTATTACTGACAATGTCTATGGGATTTTCACTTGTAGCATGTGGTGGAAATTCTAACACAGATGCTCCAGCAGCTTCTACAGAAGCAGCTCCTGCAGCATCAACTGAAGCAGCAGCTCCAGCAGCTCCTGCTGAGAAACAGGATGTAAGCCTTGTACTTTGGGGCGCAGAAGAAGATCAGACAATGCTCGCAGGCATGGTTGAGACCTTCAAAGCAAAATACGCAGATTACGCAAACTTTGATATTCAGATTGGTGTAGAATCTGAAGCTACTGCAAAAGATACTGTATTAACAGATATCGAAGCAGCTGCAGATGTATACGCAATCGCTTCTGACCAGATTCCTGATTTGGTTAACGCTGGCGCAATTATGAACCTTGACCAGATGGATGAAGCTTTAAAGGCATACGCTGGAAAAGGCATTGCTGATGTAAAAGCAGCAAACGGTGAAGGCTCTGTTGGAGCAGCTACCTACAATGATGGTTTCTATGCATATCCTATGACTGCTGATAATGGTTACTTCTTATACTACGATTCAACTGTAGTAAGTGAAGAAGCAGCAGCAAGCTGGGATACCTTACTTGAAGCAGCAGCAGCTGGTGGCAAGAAGGTTGGTATGGTACTTAACTCTGGTTGGTACAATGCTTCATTCTTCTACGGTGCAGGTTTCACCACCGCATTAAATGCAGATGGTAGCACAACTATCGATTGGGCAGGTGCAGCAGATGTAACTGGTGTTGAAGTAGTTCAGTCTATGTTAGATATCGCTGGTCACGAAGCATTCTTAGCAGTTGCTGATGGTGATACAGCTAACCAGATCGCTTCTGGTTCTTTATGTGCAATCATTACTGGTACTTGGGATGCAACTGCAGCTCAGGACGCATTTGGTGATGGTTATGCAGCAACCAAGCTTCCTACCTATACTTGTGGTGACAAGCAGATCCAGCAGGGTTCTGTAGCAGGTTACAAGATGGTAGCAGTTAATGCTTACTCTAAGAACGCTGGATGGGCAGCATTATTAGGTGAGTGGTTAACCAACGAAGAGAATCAGGCAATCCGTTTCCAGACAAGAGAAATCGGACCTTCTAATACTGCAGTAGCAGCTTCAGAAGATGTTTCAGCTAACGTTGCAATCGCAGCATTGGCAGAGCAGTCTGCATACGGTGTAGTTCAGACTGTTGGTGGTAACTACTGGGAGCCAAGCAAGACCTTCGGTGAGATGATTGCACAGGGTACTCTTGCAAAAGATGATACAGCAGCAATTCAGGAAGCTCTTGATAACTTAACTGCAGGTGTTGCAGCACCTACTAACTAATCAGAACATATTTGCTCAATAAAGAGTAAATAATATAGAGGGGAGGCGTCCGGAAGCTATGAAGCAAGATGCATATAGTGGAAGGACGCCTTTTCTAATAAAAATATTTCTTTCGGAAAGGAGTTGGCAGAGAATGAATACAGTCAAGAACGGACTGAAATCTTTCTTTGGCGCTATAGGTGGTTTCTTTCGTGAATTTGGAGAGGCAGTTGTAAAGGGAGACCTTTTTGTAAAACTGTCCCTGATTTGGATGGGTGCCGGATATATTCGCAGAAAGCAGTTCATAAAGGGTATTTTAATGACTTTGCTTGAGGTGGCAATTATTGCTTTTACCTTTGGTTTTGCCATGGATTATGTTCCAAAATTCGGTACGTTAGGCACCGTTCAGCAGGAATCGGTATTTAATATCGTTACCATGCAAAATGAATTTAATGATTACGATCATTCCTTTAAAATTTTGTTATATGCAGTTGTCAGCTTTATTGTATGGGGAATCGGTTTGTTTGTATGGTTCCGCAATGTTGTGACTTGCTATAAGTTACAGAAGATGGCAGAAGCAGGACAGCACATTAATACCTTCAAGGAAGATATTAATGAATATAAGAATGCAAAGTTTCATATTACTTTGTTAACCTTACCTGTATTGGGTGTAGTAGTATTTACAATTGTTCCTTTGATTATTTTGGTATTTGTAGCATTTACCAATTATGATCAAGCACATATGCCACCATCTTCTTTATTTACATGGGTTGGCTTTGAGAACTTTAAGAACTTGTTTGCTAGTGGTGGTCTTACCATTACTTTTGGTTACGCATTCCGTAAAGTTTTAATTTGGACCCTTATATGGGCATTTTTTGCAACACTCACCACCTATTTTGGCGGTATACTTTTATCTTTATTACTTAATAACAAGAAAACGAAATTTCCCAAATTGTGGCGTACTCTTTTCGTAGTAACAATTGCAGTACCACAGTTTGTTTCCTTACTTTTAGTTAGAAACTTCTTCGCAAATAACGGTATTTTCAATGCTTTCTGTGCAGAGATTGGTCTAACAAGCTGGCTTCGTGATATTGGAATGATTAGTACTAGTTACATTCCATTCCTTTCAGCACCAGGTTGGGCGCATGTAATGATTATCTTAATTAATATCTGGATTGGTGTTCCTTATCAGATGTTGATTGCGACAGGTGTTCTTATGAACATTCCAAGTGATCAGATTGAAAGTGCAAGAATCGATGGTGCATCACCAGCACAGATTTTCAGACACATTACAATGCCTTATATGCTTTTTGTAACAGGACCTACCTTGATTACAGACTTTGTAAAGAATATTAATAACTTTAACGTAATTTACCTTTTATCTGAGAATGTGTACACAACCACAGACCAGATGATGGCGAATTCACAGGCGGATGAGGTTGACCTGTTGATTACATGGCTGTTTAATTTGACACAGAACTATTATAACTACAAGATGGCATCTGTTATCGGTATCATGGTATTTATTATATGTGCGGCATTTACCCTTGTAGCCTTCCGTAACTTTGTGAAGGGTGACAGAGAGGAGGCGTTCAGATAATGAATAAAGTGACAAGAATGATTAAAAAGGCATTGAAGATATTCGTTCATAATTTATTTATTGCCTGCCTTGCAGCTTTCTGGTTGATTCCGATTGTATGGTTGGTAGCAACTTCGTTTAGTTCATATTCAGGTATTAATACCAGTACTTTTTTCCCAGCTGAATGGAGTACTAAGCACTATATGAACCTATTATTTGCATCAGACAGTGTTGCGCAGTTCCCTAACTGGTTCAAGAACACTTTCATTATTGCATGTGCATGTTGTGTGATTTCATCAGCATTTGTATTGATGGTAGCTTATGCAATGTCATGCATGAGATTTAAGATGCGTAAGACATTGATGAATTTATCCGTAATCGTTAACCTGTTCCCAGGTGTACTGTCTATGGTTGCGGTATACTTCATCTTGAAGACCTTGGGATTAACAAATACCCATTTTGGTTTGATTCTAGTATATTCAGCAGGTTCTGGTCTTGGATATCTGATTGCAAAAGGATTCTTTGATACAGTACCAGCTTCCCTAAGAGAAGCGGCATACCTTGATGGTGCTAGTGAGGCTATGATTTTCTGGAAAGTAGTTATTCCTATGAGCCGTCCTATCATCGTATATACGGTTATCAACTCCTTCTTAGCTCCTTGGATGGATTTCGTAATGGCAGAGATGATGCTTAACTCTGGTATTTCATCCGATTGGACAGTAGCAATTGGTCTCTTCCACATGTTGGATAAGAGCTTGATTAACACCTATTTCGCACAGTTCTGTGCAGGTGGTGTACTGGTATCAATTCCTATCTCAGTTCTGTTTATGATAATGCAGAAGTTCTATGTAGAAGGAATTACTGGTGGTGCAGTAAAAGGCTAGGGAATGGTCCGGCGGTTCGCCCCGCGGTATTATTTTCTTCACAGGACTATGGACTCAAGAAATACTAAGTATTCTGCGAGAGGTTGTGGTAACGAACGCACACACCGCAATTTGCGTCCATGCTCAGTGCGGCTGAATTCCCCGTCCATGGGGAATTCGTGCTGGGTATAGAGGCAGAATACAAGTATTTCTAGAATCCTTCGTAAATGTGAAGAAAACAACACCGAGGAGCACCCCGCCTGCGATATTGGTAGCCTTTATATTACAAAAACAGTTA
This sequence comes from uncultured Acetatifactor sp., assembly GCA_964531725.1. Taxonomy (GTDB): domain Bacteria; phylum Bacillota; class Clostridia; order Lachnospirales; family Lachnospiraceae; genus Acetatifactor. The sequence goes on along the minus strand of CAZHEM010000025.1, from coordinate 20,142 downwards.
GACATTGATTTAGCTTATAGCAAGAGTTGTTTAATTTGGCACAGCGTAGCGCCTGCCTGCCAATGTGTATGTTTCAAAAGAGATAAGGGAGAAGATTAGAAGTTCTTAGTATCCCTTCGATATCCTGCAATGTTCGTGCATGGACGCACGAACAAGTCGGAATCGGCCCATGGACGGGACGTTTCCGACGGTTGCAAGCGTTAATAATAACCTATCTAGGGATACTTAGAAATTCTTTCTTCGGACGCCCTCTTTTGAAACATATGTATTGGTAGGCAGGTGCGGAACTCGTCGAGTTGATACAACCCTTGCATTCAAGAAACGAGGTAGACATGAAAGATTTTATTAAAGGTATGGATGTGTCGACCTTAGCAGAATTAAGACAACTAGGTGCAAAGTACTATGATGAGGGGCAGGAAGCATCTTTGCTTTCTATTCTGAAAAAATATGGTACTGATTCATTGAGACTCCGTCTATGGCATAATCCTTATACTGAGGATGGAAAGGCCTATGGAGCAGGCACCAATGACTTCCCTAAGTTAGTTGAGATGGCTAAGGAAGGCAAAGAACTGGGAATGGGATTCTTATTGGATCTACATTACAGTGATTTCTGGACAGACCCAGGCAAGCAGATGACTCCAAAGGCTTGGCAGGGACTGACAGTAGAGCAGTTGGAAACAGAAGTGTATGAATACACAAAGAAAGTGCTCTTAGATTTAAAAGAACAGGATTTAGTTCCTGAAATGGTTCAAGTAGGTAACGAAGTTACCAATGGTTTATTGTGGCCATTAGGACAGTGGGATAACTGTGACAATATCGCACGATTCATTAGTGCGGGCATTCGCGCAGTGAGAGAGTGTGCTCCTGGAGTCCCAGTAATGTTACACTTGGATTGCGGCGGTAACAATGAAAGATGCCGTGAATGGTTTGACGCTTATATGCAGAGAGGTGAGGATTTCGAGGTAATCGGTCTGTCTTACTATCCTTTCTGGCATGGTACAGTTGAAGATTTGACGAATAACATGAATGACTTGGTAGCCAGATATCAGAAGGACCTTGTCGTGGCAGAAATCTCTACAGGCTTTACGCTTGAGGATTATAAGGACTATGAGAAGTTGCCAGATGAGGAACGTAAGGGAATGGCTGCTAAACCTCATTTAGCGCAAGCGGTTGCTTTTCCGATGACAAAAGAAGGTCAGGCAGCCTTTATGCAGGAGGTTATGGAGCAGATCGCCAAGTTGCCTAATGGAAGAGGAAAAGGTTTCTACTATTGGGAGCCAGCATGGATTCCAGTTCCAGGTTGTGGTTGGGCCAATGAATATTCTCTCCCATATATTAATGACCCGGGTCCAGGCGGTAATGAATGGGCCAATCAGGCATTGTTTGATTACGATGGTCATGCACTTCCATCACTTAAGACCATTCGTGATTTTAAGAAGTCAGATTATCAATCATAAAAAGAATCCCATATGAGATTACATAGGGAGACAAAAAGGTAACAATATCAATTAACATAAGTTACATGGCCGTTAAGCGGCAGAAAGAGGAAAAAGTTATGGATAAGTTTGTAGTGAATATTATTCACCGTCCTGAGATGGTTCCTGAGTATGCGGAAAAAGTAACAGGACACGGTAAAGAAGAGGACATTGGACGTAAGGCACTTTTAACAGAGTCACTTGATATTTTCAAATTCCAGCAGGAGATGGCTCACAAATATGGTTTAAAGACAACCATTCAGATGACTTACGCTTCATTGTTCAATGATGAGGCAGTTGAGATTGCAAAAGAGCATCATGAGAAATACGGTGATGAAATTGCATTATCATTATTAGGTTTGCCTTGTACAGAGTTCCGTGAGAAATATAAGACTAAGGACTTCTGTATTTGGATGTTCTCTATGGAAGATAAAAAGTCTATCGTAGATGACGTATTTGGTAAGTTCTATGAGAGATTCGGTTTCTATCCAGAATCTACTGGCTCTTACTACATGGACGCTGATTTGACCAACTATATCAAGGAAAAATATCCTTGTGTAAAATGTGCAGTTGCAACTTGTTGGGAGGAAGGTCCTAAGGCATATCATACCTGTAATAACTCATGGTATACCTTCATGGATGGTGGTCCATGGAACCCATGGATTCCTTCAAAACAGAACACTCATGCACCAGCTGCTAATGAGGCAGAGGATAGTGGTATCGTAGCAATTCCTCACCTTTCAAGAGACTTGCTTGCATGCTACGATGGTAATGGCTCTAACTTCGGTACACATCCACAGAACGTACTTCGTGGTATGATTTATGATACCGAGACTTGGGAGTATCCATACCTTTACAATTTAGTAGATCAGTACAGAGATTTAGAGAAATACAACAATGGTTACGCATATAACATGATGTTCGTTGGACCAGGTTGGTTGAATAAAATGGGCCGTTGGGAAGCTCCATATGAGCTTCTTGCAAAGAGCTACGAGGATGGTATGAAATACTATGGTCAGCTCAAAGAAGAAGGCAAATTAACTGATATGACCATGGCAGAGTTCGCTGACTACTATCGTCAAAAGAAGTCTTACACTGAGCCTGAATGTGCTCTTTGGAGAGATATTCTCTATGGTTCAGATAAGCAGTTATTCTGGTATTGTGACCCATTCATGCGTGTGTGTGTAAATATGGATCAGGGTGGTGCAATTGTTGACCTTCGTCCATACGCTGCAAAATTAGAGTGGCCAGTAGGTATCGGTACTAAGCATGTAACCGACGCTTCTTATCCTTTCTTGATTCAGGAGAAATATCGTGCAGGTTACTTCACACACTACGCTGGTGAAGGTACTGTAAGAAGTGCTAAGTTAAAATACAATGGTGAAGAAGTTGATTTGTGTCTCTGCCGTACCAAGGCTCATTTCTCTCAGGAAGGCGACACAAGAATCCTTACTCTTGACCCAGTAGATATTGAGTTCTATGATTTAACAGTGAAATTACAGTCAGTAATCTCTTTCAAAGAGGGAAGCTCTGATATCAAGATTGAGAGAAAGATTCTTGAGATGAGCAATCCAGATGCAGAGGTTGAGATTAACGAATACATGGTAGCTTGCTACGGTACTACTGAATACTCTGAGGATATGACTGGTATTACCCTTTCTTGCAAGAAAGATGGTAAGGCAGATACTCTTTCTTATGAGTACAAATGCCGTGATATGGAAATGGTAGAAGCTGACGAAGTAAGAGCTGTAATCCCTCAGATTGAGACTGCTGTAGCAATGAGCTGCGATGCTAAGGGTGCAGTTGGATACGTTAAAGAAGGTTATGCATTCTCACCAATGTTTACATTAGGTTACAGTGCACAGGTTAAAGATAAGGAGGTAGTTGCAACATGGCTCAAGCTGGAAAAGGCAAATTAAATTATAGATGTCCATCTTGTTTTATGAGAGATTTGGATATTGATATGTTCTATGATAAAGAGAAAGACGAATACTATTGTATGCGTTGTCAGTACAAAGGCCCTGAAAAGGACGTACTGGAGAAGAATGAAATGGTAAGATTCCGCTATAGAGCAATGGCAGAACGTTTTACCAAATTTGATTTTGATTAAAAATACATTCCCCCCGAATGGTTTTTAATATGTTTGTTTGTACTGCATGAGAAAAGCCCAAGTTTCATAATCGAAACTTGGGCTTTTCCAATAAATAAACTGGATACACCATTATAAACATCATCAATTAAAAATAAGTAACGGAAGTTCTTTTCATAAGAAATTTTACGTTATAGCCACTTTCATCACAGATAGCTCTGACTACTGATTCCGCTTGGTCACGTACGGAGTCGTTTACACAGATAACACAAATATCTTTTTTGCGACTAAAAAAGGATGCTTTAGGCCAACGAATGTAATAGGAGATACGATTACGTAACAATTCACGTTCAATTACGGCTTTGCATTCCATGTTAGATACTTCGCAAAGTTCTATTTCATTATTTACCTTTTCGCTACTATATAATGTCTGCATAACGTTGCTCCTTTTCTGAAATATCAATAAAATTATAACATATAGTTTGTACAAAGTGCAATCATATACTTATGGTAGAATCTTGCAGGGAAATACTTGCACTTTAGAGCTGAAAATTCTATACTATGTGTAACATTAGTTATCAGAAAGAAAGGAAGTGTCGAGAATGGATTTCTTTGAAAAATTGGGGGATACGATTCAGACCAAAGGAAAAGAGGCTGCTGATAAGGCAAAGGAGCTTGCAGATATTGCAGCATTGAAAAGTCAGATTAATACTTGTGAAGAAGTAATTAAGAAAAACTATATGGAGATTGGCAAGATGTATTATGAGCAGTATGGAAATATGCCAGAGGAACCATTTGCAAAGCAGTGTAGAGCTATTATGAATGCTCAAAATGGGGTGGAAGAGCTTCAACAGAAGATTCGTGAGATTAAAGGTTTATAGAAATAAATGCTTATAGAACGACGGGAATCATAACAAATGAATAAAGAAAGGACTTGTGATAAGTCTCTCTTTGGAGAGTATCTTAATCACAAGTCCTTTTTAAATTATTGTAAATTAATTGTTTTATTCTTCATCCTCAGATGGTTGCCACCATTGGTTCATTTCCCACTGTTGAGCATTTAGGATGCTTTCATAATCAGGGTTGGCAAAGAACATTGCATCATGCTGGCAATATTGACGAGTATTTGGCACGGTAACGGTCTGTGTACCATCTGGATTCTCGATAATCATAGTAGAACCGCTTACCAAGGCTTCATGTTCAGCCAATGGGAATTCTGCAATTCCCTGATACTGGAATGGACACTCGGGGCTGGCTGCCAAGTTGTCGTAAGGACAGATGCCACCTTGATAATGAATATTACAAGTCTCTGTAGGTACAGTATCTTCGGTAAAATATTCTGTAATAACACATCCATTTACATCACATAAGCCAGGGACTGGAATCTTACCAGATTTACAACATACTTGCGCTTGAACAATTCCACTTGGAATAGCAAATTGCTCATCAGGAAGATTCTCATGAACTCTTTCCATAACGCTTCTCCATAATACCTTGGAAATGTCATCTTCATCAGCATTTAAGTCTACATTGTTATCAAAACCAGTCCATACTGTAGCAGTGTAATAAGGAGTATATCCTACAAACCAAGCGTCCCAAGGACCTGTAGAAGTACCAGTCTTACCTGCGATAGACATGGTGTTACTAAATCTACATCTAACACCTGTACCTGATGGAGCAGTAACTACATCCACCATAGCGTCGGTTAAAAGGAATGCAGTGGTTTCTTTGATTACCTGACGAGTATTTGCATCGGTATTATCTAAAATAACAACACCATCTGCATCTGTAACACGAGTATATAACTTAGGTTCTACATAGAGACCGTTATTGGCGATTGCAGCATAAGCAGCATTTAATTCATAAGGAGATACACCATCGGTAAGACCGCCTAAAGGTAAGGACTGATGAATATCGGTGTAAACCTTATCGCCAACAACTTTTTCTTCCACTAAGGTAGAAAAACCAAAGTTTAATAAATAGTCATAACCTAACTGATTGGTAACTACGATACCAGTTTTAACTGCAATAATATTCAAGGAATCACGAATACCATCACGAATAGACTGGATACCACGATAACCTGTTTTGTACCAGTTTTTAACTGGGGTACCATCCTCGTAATTGAATGGTGCATCATTATATACAGATGCAAGGGTATGTCCTGCACTGTCGATGGCAGGTGCAAAAGCTGCCAATACCTTGAAGGTTGAACCAGGAGAACGTAGAGCATCGGTTGCACGGTTTAAGGTTCTACGTCCTTCTTTGGTACCACGACCGCCTACCATTGCAACCACATGACCAGTGCTTTGATCTTGAATAACCAAAGCTGATTGTGGCTGTGCTGTCATGGAATAATTCTCATCATAATTATCTTCTTTTTCTTCTACACCAAGTTCTGCGAACATTGCAGCACGATAGGTTGCAATTGCCTCTAAAGCAGCCTCTTGAGAGTTGAAAATTAAGTTAAAACTCTTATTACCATTGGCTTTGAACCAAGTGGTCATGTTTTCTTTACTATAGTTATGCTTTTCACCAGCATTATCAGTAATGGTAAGTGCATAATTAAGATACCATTTCACATTCGCTGGGAAATTATCTGGGTTAGCAAACTCTTCGTTAGCAATCGCCTGAATCTTAGGATCCATTGTTGATTCAATACGAAGACCACCAGCAGTAAGTAAAGTCTCTGCCATGGTGTCAGAATAGCCTGCTTCAATTAAGTCATTTTTAACCTGTTCGTATACAGCATCTGAGAAATAAGAACCAGAAGTACTGTCAGATTGACGATAATCTGTATCGTATAAGCCGATACGCTCGTACACTTCGTCAGTATCCGCAATAGCTTCATCATATTCATCCTGTGTGATGAATTCTAATTCGAGCATTTTATTAAGACAATGCTCACGACGTTTTTCGTTATGTTCAGGATAACGAATTGGATTGTAATATGATGGGTTCTGTGTAATACAAGCGATAACTGCACATTCGGATAAGGTTAAATCACTACAAGACTTACCAAAGTAACGAAGAGAAGCTGCTTCTACACCTAAAGTGTTCTGACCTAGGTTAATAGCATTCATATAACGAAGTAATACTTCGTCTTTGGTAAAGTTCTTGGTAATCTCAAGTGCAAGATATTGTTCTTGAATCTTACGCTTAATTTTTTTAATCATGTTGTCGCCTTCGGAAGTCCACTCAGTAAAGATGGTGTTCTTCAAAAGCTGCTGGGTAATGGTACTTGCACCCTGTGTTTCTTCGCCGCCGGTCTTGACAAACTGATATACTGCACGAATCATACCTTTTACATCAATACCATTGTGTTGATAGAAACGTTCGTCTTCAATAGCAACAAATGCCTGACCTAAATGCACAGGAACTTCATCCATAGAGACTTCAATTCGATTGGAGTTGGTACTTACATATTGGTCTAACTCATTGCCTTCGGCATCGTATACGATAGTAGCCTGTCCGGAAGCAACTACGTCATTTAGACGAATATTAGGAGTGGAGGCGAGTATGCCACGGAATGCACCAATACCAGCAGCAACACCGCAGATTCCAATACTTAAGAATGCTATAAGAAATACCTTAAAAATGGTAAGTGTTATCTTTCTTCCCCACTTCACAGATTTAGAATTCAGTGCCTTTTGCTTGGCTCGGACACTTTTCTTTCCATAATTCATAAAGCTTTCACCTTTCTGTCTGTGATTGCAGACGTAGCTATTATAGCAAAAATCATTATGTAAATAAAGGATTTCTTTCCTTTCTTAAGAATTGTTTCACATTTTATCCAATTTATGCTGAGAAATTGAGTAATGTTATGTGGTTTTGTTTTATCTGTAAAAATCCCTCATCCTGAAGTTTGGACAATTCGCGGCACACAGAACTACGCTCGGAACCAAGATAGGATGCTAGGTGTTCACGATTGAAAGGCAAAGTGATTTGTGAGGAATGGGTCTGCACAGAAAGTGTATGCAAATAGGTAAGTATTTTCTCACGTAGGCTTTTTTGAGATAGAATCAGTACCTTAGTATTTAGACGTATATTGCTCTGGGCAAGAGAAGACATAATATTTTCAATTAAGCGTAATTGCTCTGCTTGTTGTTTATAATTTTGACGAAAGATTTCCCTAATATTAAGGAATAAAATGGTTGAATCAGTAATGCTACGAATGTCATTTAAAGTGTTAAGTTCCTGAGAAATGGCAAAGGATGCACCGAAAGTGTTACCAGGAAGAAGACGTCCTACAATGATATCATGGCCACACAGAGATGGCTGGATAATGTCTACTGTGCCCTCTAAGATAATGCCGGCATATTCAATGTTTTGCCCACATTCATATATGGTACTTCCAGCGGCAAAATTTTTCTTATAACAAATCGGTGACTGTATGAAATTAAGTATTGCATTTTCTGATATTCCAGTAAAAATTTCTGATGCAGCTAAGATGTTGATAAATCTTTTCATTTAGACCTCCTAAAATGTTGCATATGCAACAGTAAAACTTAAATGGATATGATAATCTTATCAAAGTTTGGTTAGTTGCGACTAATCACAATAAGTTATTATAAACTATTATTTGTTTTTTGCAAGAAAATATGGAGGAAAATCCGTTCCTCGTCATAGGATTCGGATTTTACTTTATAAAACAAGGAGGATTATATGATTAAAATTGCAATATACGGAAAAGGCGGAATTGGAAAGTCTACTACGACTTCTAATTTGGCAGCAGCACTTTCGGAGCATTACAAGGTAATGCAGATTGGTTGTGATCCAAAAGCGGATTCTACCAAGAACTTATTGCACAAACAGCCAATTCACACTGTTTTGGAGCAGATTAAGGAAAAAAATAACGAAGTGGCCTTAGAGGATATTGTATACGAAGGATATAATGGTGTGCTTTGTGTGGAAGCAGGTGGTCCTACACCTGGTATTGGATGTGCGGGACTTGGAATTATCTCCGCATTCCAGAAGTTAGAGGAGTTAAATGCTTTTGAAGTGTACCAGCCAGATATCGTTTTATATGACGTCTTAGGTGACGTAGTGTGTGGCGGTTTCGCCATGCCAATTCGTGATGGTTATGCAGAGCATGTATTCATAGTTACAAGTGGGGAAATGATGGCGTTATTTGCAGCTTCTAATATTTCCAAAGCTGTGGATAACTTTAAAAATAGAGGATACGCAAAAGTATCTGGTGTCATTCTCAATGAGAGAAAAGTGGAGAATGAGCATGCATTAGTAGAACAGTTTGCAAGAGAAGAAGGTCATAACTTGATTCAGACTATTCGTCGTAGCGAGGCTGTACAGAGAGCGGAAGAACTTGGACAGACAGTTATTGAAGCGTTACCAGATTCAGATATTGCCCAGGACTACAGAGACCTTGCAAAGAAAATTGTGGAAATATGTGAAAGGACAGAATTAAGTAAATGTGTGTAAATAATTGCTTTGAAAAGACATTGTATTATTGTTCACCAGGCCATGGTGGTTGGGGAATCATTCGAGTGGCAGCGTTGATTCCAGAAAGTCATTTGATGTTCATCTGTCCTTCTGCATGCTTTCGTCATGGTGCGTTAGGAGCAGTACAACATGGATATAAAAATAGAACTTCTTATTTATATATTACACCTGCAGATATTGTAACTGGTTATGATGACCTGATTATGGAAGGGGCAGAGGAGCTTCTGGAAAAGGATAAGAGCATTAAAGTATTGTTTTTGTTCGTTCCATGTCTAGATGATTTCATTGGAACGGATATGGAATCCATTGCCAAAGAAGTGCAGGAGAAACATCCAGGGATAATTGTTCGCGCATGCCATATGAACCCTATTGCGGTAGAGACCAAGAAGCCACCTTTGGTAACCACCATGCAGGCTATGTTTTCTACTATTGAGACAAAAAATAGTGCTTCTGAAGATGCGGTAAATTTATGTGGTAATTTTGCAAGAATAGAAGAAGGCTGTGAGCTCTTCGACTTCTTAAAGGACTATGGACTAGAGGTAAGACAGCTTGCTGATTACCAAGACAGAACATACCAAGAATTTTGTGAAATGGGTAGAAGTAAGTATAATCTGATTCTTCGTCCAGCTGGTAAATTCTCAGCAGAGTATATGGATACTCATTTTGGAACCTCTTCTGTGAGATACATGATTACCTATGACATGGAAGAGATTCGACAGAATTACGAGGAATGGGGCGCATTGCTGGCTCAGAATCATGAAAAATCAGAAACACCTTCCTTTGATATTGATGCCATTGAGAAGGAGACCAAGGAAGTCATTGAACGTGTTAGAAAGAAATTGAATGGTCTTCCAATTAGTGTATCAGACAGTGCAGTACTTAGACCATTTACGTTGGCTAGAGCCTTACTTCGTTATGGATTTGTGGTAAATGAAGTCATTGAACAGGAGGTATTGGCAGTAGATAGAGATGCTTATGAATATATTTGTGAGCATCACCCAGAGATTAAGATTACACAGCCAAGACATCACAAAAATGCAGTGCGTAACAATGTGGAGACTAACATGGTAGCAATCGGTTTTGAAGGAGCATACCTTCGCCAGAGCGATTATGTAGTGGACTTGTCTGGGGATGAAGGCATGTATGGCTACTATGGTGTTCGTAGATTAATGGAAATGTTGGAAAAGGCTGTGGATGAAAAAGCAGACCTTAGAAAGATGATTGAAGAATATGGAGCAGTAGTGTAATGAAAAGATTATTTAGATTTTTGCCTCCTTTTGCAGGTGATTATTCGGGCGTTGGGTCGGCACTTTATGAGCTCGGCGGAATGCTATGTATTCATGATGCATCCGGTTGTACTGGTAACTATGTAGGTTTTGACGAGCCACGTTCTTATGACTCTAAGCAATTGGTATATTGTACAGGACTTCGTAGAAATGATGCGGTGTTGGGCAATGAAGAGGTATATATTAACAAGATTATTCGTGCGGCAGAGGACATGAAGCCAAAGTTCATTGCGCTTTTAGGAAGCCCTGTACCAGTTATTATTGGCTTTGATTTTAACGGTGTGGCGAAAGAGTTAGAGCAACGCTTAGGAATCCCGGCCTTTGGATTTGAAACAGGTGGTATGAAAGGAAGCTACAAGGAAGGTGTAGTCATGGCAGTAACCAAGCTGCTGGATTACTATGTACTTCCTAAAAAAGCGGAGTTAGTTCGCAACGCAGATAGAAGTGGCAAAAAGGTCAATATTGTAGGCGCGACTCCTTTGGATATCAGTGAAGAGAATTTGTCGGCATTGAAGGAATTATTGGCGAGCAAAGGATATGAGGTGGTAAGTGTTCTTTCTATGTCTAATGATATGGAAGAATTTACTTCATTTTATAAAGCAGATGTGAATCTTGCAATTACACAGGCAGGTGCTTTGATTGCACAGGATTTACAGAAGAAATACGATATGCCTTATTTGGCAGGTCTTCCTGTGGGAACCTATGGTACCAAACATTATTTCAAGTGTTTGGAAAAGGTATTTGCAGAAGGTGAGGGCATGGAAATGTCGCAGATGCCAGTAAAGATAAGAGGTGCGGCAAAGGGAAAAGCTATTATTCTGGAGGATGGAATTATCGCATCAGCCATGAGAGTGGAGCTTTTAGCAAGAGGCTATCAGGAAGTAGATGTGGTTTCTTTGTTTGGCAAGGACAAAGGCATGGAAGGCGTCATTGCAGAATACGCAGGAGATGAAGATGCTATTTTAGATGCAGTGAATCGTGAGGACTGCGAGCTAGTGATAGCAGATGATTTCCTACTGATGTACAGAAAAGAAAAAGAGGGAGTGACTCTCTTGGAGTTGCCTAAATATGCCATTTCTAGTAAGCTGACACATCACAGAAGATGGGTATACATCGGTGAAGGTTGGAATGCAAAGATGCAGAATGAACAGGCTACAGACTTGAATTATTTTACGGAAGAGAAGGCCATTTAAAGCCTTTGATTTATAGCTCAAAAGAAAAATTGAAGTTATATTTAAGGAGGAGAACATGAAAAAATTAGTATCACTTATTTTGACAGGTGCGCTTGCTTTTAGCCTTGTAGCCTGTGGAAATGCAAACAACAATGCAGAGGTTGGTAGTACATCCAATCAAACCGCACAGGCAGGTGTTGAGGCACAGACTGGGGAAACACTTGTAGCAGAGACAAGACATGTAGTAGACCATGTAGGTGCAGAAGTAGATGTACCAGCACAGATTGACAGAGTAGTAGTAGGTAATGTATTGCCATTGGCATCTGTACTTAGCGTGTATTTAGGAGGAGCAGAGAAAATCGTAGGTCTTCATCCAGCATCAATGGGTGCTGCACAGAGCGGACTTTTAAGCGAGATTTATCCAGAGATTTTAGAAGCAGAGACTGACTTCATCAATGGTCAGGAAGTAAATATGGAAGAACTTTTAAATCTTGATCCTGATGTGGTAATTGGTGTTACCGAGGAGCAGGCTAAAAAGATTCGTGAAGCTGGTATCCCAGCAGTGAGTGTATCTACTTCAAAATGGGATTATGATGTATTAGAGACCTATAATCAGTGGATTGACTTGTTCGACCAGATTTTTGGTGAGAGTGAAGTAAGTGATAAGGTATCTGCATACAGCCAGGAAGTATATGATTCTATTCAAGAAAAAGTATCAACTATTCCAGATGCAGAGAAGAAGAGCGTTATGATTTTATTTAACTATGATGATGAAAGCATGACTGTATCTGGTCCTAAGTTCTTTGGACAGTTCTGGTGTGATGCTTCTGGTGCTGTGAATGCAGCTGCTGAAGCTACTGCAACAGGTAGCATTGAGATTACCATGGAGCAGGTATATGATTGGAATCCTGATATTATCGTGATTACCAACTTTACTAGTGCACAGCCAGAGGATTTATATAACAATGCAATCGGTGGTGATGACTGGAGCACTGTGAAAGCTGTTCAGGAAGGTCAGGTATATAAGATGCCATTAGCTCTTTATCGTACCTTCACTCCAGGTGCAGATACACCTGTAACCTTACAGTGGTTTGCTAAGACGGTTTATCCTGAGCTTTTTGCAGATGTAGATATCAATGAAGTAACTAAGAGCTATTTCAATGATTTCTTCAATATTGAGTTGACAGATGAGCTGGTTACCGATATGTATGCGCCTTCAAGAGATAGTGCAAACGGATTATAAACGATAGCTTCGGAGGAAGGCATGAAAAAAAGTAACATTACAAATAGCGTCTGGGCAGTAGTTATAGTGGTAGCTTTAGTAGTATGTATGTTGGTGGCTATGGGAGTTGGTAGATATAGCATCACTGTTGGACAGATTTTAAATACATTGCTTCCAGAAGGCTTAGCCGCCACAGAAGTAGACCCAAATGTAAAAACCGTCATTTATAACATACGTTTACCCAGAGTTTTGTTAGCTGTATTGGCAGGCAGTGGACTTGCAGTGGCTGGTGCAGCATTTCAAAGCCTCTTCTCAAACCCGCTAGCAACACCTGATACCTTAGGTGTTGCTACGGGTGCTTCCTTTGGTGCAACCTTGGGAATTATGATGGGCTTTGATTCTATTGGTATTCAGAGCTGTGCTTTTTTTATGGGTGTAGCTTGTGTAGCTTTAGTGTATCTTACCAGCAAAGTTAAGGGCGAAAGCTCAATGATTATGATTATTTTATCAGGTATGGTTATCAGTTCTTTGTTCCAAGCATTGGTATCTCTTATTAAATATGCAGCAGATCCCCAGGACCAGTTACCTCAGATTACCTTCTGGTTGATGGGAAGTCTTGCAAGTGTTGGATTTCAGGATTTAGCATTGGGAAGCCCATTTATTATTATTGGTATCGTGATTATTTTCTCACTTAGATGGAAGATGAATATGTTATCTCTACATGAAGATGAGGCGAAATCTCTTGGTGTGAATGTAAGGGTAATTCGTATTTTGACCATTATTGCAGCGGCATTGATTACCGCTTCTGTAGTATCGTTGTGTGGAAATATTGGTTGGGTTGGATTATTGATTCCACATATTTCGCGTATGCTATTTGGTAACAACAACAAAAGTGTGGTTCCGGCATGTATTGGCTTAGGGGCCATTTTCATGGTAATCATTGATACGATTGCAAGAGCCGCAACTGCATCAGAGATTCCGATTTCGATTTTGACAGCGGTAATAGGTGCGCCATTCTTTATTATTTTGCTTAGAAAAACAGGAGGTATCCGTTCATGAATTTCACAGTAACAGACGGTTGTTTTGGGTATTCAGGTGGAAGGCAGATTTTAAATGACATTAATTTCAGTGTAGACCAGAAGGAGATTTTGTCTATTCTGGGTTCTAATGGTGTGGGTAAGACTACTTTGCTGAAGTGTACCTTGGGATTGCTCAATTGGAAGAGTGGAATCACTACCATTGACGGCAAAGATGTACGTCAGATGAAGCATAGTGAATTATGGCAAAATATTGGTTATGTGCCACAGGCGAAATTGTCTGCTTTTGCGTATACCGTTGATGAGATGGTACTTTTAGGCAGAAATAGTCATCTGAAGATGTTAGAGCAGCCAGGCGCGAAAGACCGTGAAATTGCGGAAAAGTGCATTGAACGCATCGGAATTGGATACTTAAAGGGCAAGCTATGTAGCAAGATTAGTGGTGGTGAGTTGCAGATGGTATTGATTGCCAGAGCGTTGGCAGCAGAACCCAAGCTTCTCATTTTAGATGAGCCAGAATCCAATCTGGACTTTAAGAATCAGCTGATTGTGTTGGAGACCATTAAGAATCTGCGTGACGAGGAAGGTATCTCTTCGATTGTGAATACCCATTATCCGGAGCATGCAATCTCCATTTCGGATAAAGCATTGATTTTAAATCGCGATGGTAGCAGTGTATTTGGCGCAGCAGACAGTAGTATTGCGGAGCATCATTTGGAGAAGGCTTTTGGCGTAAATGTGAAAATCAAAGACTTTTATCATAGTGATAAAAAGTATACTTGCGTCTTACCGTTGTCCATTGCTGCTAGTTCTTAAATGTTGCGTGTTGACATATCGGAATGGGAAATGTGTCATGGTGGCATTCGGGTTGTTTGGTTTGACAATTTTGATGAGATTTACTATCATAAAGGAGTATTCGTGTAATGCGGATACTTCTTTTAGTATGTATGGCAATAAGGAGCACATAATGGCAAATGAAATAGAAGAATATCGCGTACTCTTAGAGGGTGGTGAAGGTGAGATTGTGGAGAAAAAGTCTCGCTTTATTGCAACCATTCGTAGGGTTGAGACGGAAGAGGAAGCGCAGGCGTTTATCGATGAGATGAAGAAGAAATATTGGGATGCCAGACATAATTGTTCGGCATTTGTAATAGGAAGTCGTGGAGAACTGACTAGATGTAGTGATGACGGTGAACCAAGTGGTACAGCAGGCAGACCGATGTTGGAGGTACTGACTGGAGAAGGAATCCGCAATATTGCGGTAGTGGTTACTCGTTATTTTGGCGGTACTTTATTAGGAACTGGTGGCTTAGTGCGTGCTTACACACAGGCTGTTAAGGAAGGCTTAAAGGCATGTACAGTAGGGACTATGTGTCTGGGAAGCGAGATTCAGGTGACTACAGATTACAATGGCATTGGTAAGATTTTGTATCTGTTGGGACAGAGGGGAATCGAAGCAAAGGATAGCAATTATGGGGAAAATGTCACCTTGAATCTAGTGATTCGTGCCAGTGACGTAGAGTCCTTATCTAAGGAAATGGTAGAGGTTACTTGCGGGAAAGTGGAAATTGAGAAAGTGGATGATTTGTATTTTGTAGCAAAGGATGTAGGCTAAAGGCTTGCATCCTTTCTTTTGCGCGAATAAGCAGAGTCGGAATAGCTAAAGTACAGAATTCATGCTTGCATGGGATGATGTACTTTGGCTATCCCGACGAGCAACGAGAATGAGAAATGCGTAGCATTTCGAATCTGCTTATAACATTGGAAGCAATTTACGTTGACAAGAAAATATCAAGGTACTAAAATAATAAAGGAATTTTTGTAAAAAATAGTATTTCGAAAGGTGGTGGTTTTTTCATGAAGAAGCAGATAGTAAATGCAGATCCTCTTCCGGAGCGAAGTTGTAAAAAAATGAAAAAATCATTCATAAAGGAGAAATGCTATGGAACAGTTAAAAGAGATTGAAGAGATTAAACTCTTGATTGACACCAAGCAGTACACCATCCTTCGTCAGTATCTCGCAGAGTTAAATGAGGCAGATGCGGCTGATTTGATGGATCAGTTGGAAGAAGAGGATATGCTTAAGGTTTTTCGCATTCTTCCAAAAGATTTGGCAGCAGATGTATTTTCTTATTTGGAGGTAGAGAATCAGCAGACGATTATTACCTCTCTTAAGGAGCGAGAAGCTGCGAATATCATTGATAATCTGATGGCGGATGATGCGGTAGATCTATTGGAGGAGATGCCTGCTAATGTGGTAAAGAAGCTATTGGCATCTGCTAGTCCAGAGACGCGAAGGGATATCAATCTTTTATTACGTTATCCAGAGGATAGTGCGGGAAGCATTATGACTGTGGAGTTCGTAGATTTGAAGGAGAATCTTACTGTGGCGCAAGCTATTGAACGTATTCGTAAGGTAGGCTTAGACAGTGAGACTATTAATATATGTTATGTATTAGATCAGCAACGTAGACTGATTGGTACAGTGGCACTTCGTTATTTGTTGCTCAGCAATGATGATGAGATTATTGGCGACATCATGCATGAGAATATTATTTCCATCAATACCTTGATGGATCAGGAAGAGGTTGCCAATCAATTCAAGAAATATGACTTTACCTCCATGCCTGTCGTGGATAATGAGAATCGTTTGGTCGGTATTATTACCGTCGATGACGTTGTGGATATCATGGAAGAAGAGACCACAGAAGATATGGAGAAGATGGCGGCTATCGTGCCAAGTGATAAGCCTTATATGAAGACTAGTGTGTGGGAGACTTTTAAAAAGAGAATTCCATGGTTATTATTGTTAATGGTATCCGCTACCTTTACCGGGCATATTATTACAGCATTTGAGGATGCCCTTAGTGTATATGTGGCATTGACTGCATTTATTCCTATGTTAATGGATACAGGCGGTAATGCAGGCGGTCAGGCAAGTGTTACCATTATCCGTGGTTTATCTTTGGGAGAGATTACTTATCGTAATGTACCAAGAATTGTGTGGAAAGAGATTCGCGTGGCATTGCTTTGTGGCGTGACATTGGCATTGGCTAATTTTATAAAACTATTAGTGCTAGACCAAGTAGGCATTTATGTGGCAATAGTAGTATGTGTGACTTTGGTAGCAGCAGTGGTAATGGCGATGGTTATTGGATGTGTGTTACCGGTGCTTGCCAAGCGCATAGGATTTGACCCTGCGGTAATGGCGAGTCCTTTTATCACTACCATTGTGGATGCTCTTTCTTTGTTGGTATATTTTAAGGTAGCAACTATGGTGTTGGGCTTATAGGTGTGGCACTTTGATACTTTTTTGTCAGTATGTTTTTTTTTTAGTACTTGTCGGAAAACTGTTTTCAAGTACGCGAGAATTTGTTACTATTTCACTATCAATTAATTTGGTAAAGATATGTATTGCGCGGAGCGTTAGAACGGAGGAACTGATGAGATATTTTTTTGAATCTAAGATTGAGAAAAAAGATAACGGATATATGATCCAGATCCCTTTCAATGTATGGGAAGTATGCAAACAGAGAGAAGTAATCCAGGGTGACTTGGTATTAGATAATCAGATTATCGAATGTGAATTATTACCAAAGGAAAAAGGTAACTACGAGATTCACATTTCAGATGATGTAGTGAAAAATGTAAATACTGATGAAGTACACAAGATTTTACTTCATGTAAATGGTTCTTTGATTCGTATGGATCAGAATAGCCCATATAGCTTCGAGAATCCAATTCGTAAGATTGATAGCATGGAAGTTATTATTCAGCCAGAAGATGGTCTTTGTGGTCAGGCTTGTGTAGCTATGCTTGCAGGTGTTACCATTGCTGAGGTTATCAGTGTGATGGATTGTAGAGAATGGCAGGCTACTATGGGTCGTGTGATTTCTGCATTGAACTATTATGGTATTGATCATACCGATATCATTAACTATACCGAAGGAAGAGATGTTGTTCTTCCTAAGTGTTGTATCATGATGGAGAAGATGGGACGTTTCTGTCACTACCTTGTTCACTTTGATGGCAAATTCTATGATTCTAACCTTGGTTTGTTAGAAGAGTATGATATGAGCAAGCTTCTTGGTTTCTTAGAGATTAAGTGTTAATTGCTTAGCTGAATTAAATATGATATATTTAGAAGGAACTGTCTGGATTCAGATGGTTCCTTTTTGAGTATAAAGATTAATAATGAGGGAGAACAAAAGATGGATGGAATGAATTACTATGATGGCACAAGTGCCTATCAACAGAACAATGTGAATGGGGAGTCACCTAAGAAGAGCAAGAATAAAATACTGGGGATTATTTTATTGGTGTTAGGTGCTGTTTTAATGGTGCTGGGGGTGGGCATCATATTCATGGGAAATACAACTAGTCGAGTAGAGACTTCTGAACCAATAGACGTTTACTATGCATTTGAGACAGAACAGTATGTATATGCTCGTACACAGTATATGACGGAATCTGTGGCATATTTTGAAGCAATGGAAAATATGATGTTCTACATGACTTTTGATGTGGATTGGAATCCTGCAATTGTATGTTTGCATGTAGATGATCTGCCGACTTATCAGCCTTATATCGATTGGCTCTACAGTGATAGTTATGAGAATGAACCAGAGGAAATGGATATTCTTGGCTATGCACAACCGATTGATGAGGAACTTGAACAATATATTATAGAATCCTTTGATGAACATTTTGGCGAAGGAATCGTGGATAAAACCAATTTTGTAGATTATTTTGGGGAATATTATGTTCAGGTAGGACAGAAGAATAGTGTGTATGGAACTATGAATGCGGGAATCTATGTCTTGCTGGCTGCTATTTTCTGTATAGGAATGGGTGGTGCAGATGTATATAGGAAAACAAAACAGCAACCTCAGGCAGAATATGCAGATGGGCCAATTGTTGTAGATAGCGGTAATCGCGGATTAGGTATTATTGGCGCATTCATAGGAGCTGCGTTAGGTGGTATTCTGTGGGCAGTTGTTGGTATCTTGGGATATGTCAGTGGATGGATTGGTATTTTGATGGTGGTATTTGCCTATACAGGATACAAGATTCTGGCAAAAAAGGAAGATACCTTTGGTGTAGTGATTAGTATGGTTTTTGGTTGCATTATGATTTTTGCCGGCACTTATCTTTCATGGGGCTGGAGTTATTATCAAATGGTAAATGAAGGAGTTACAGGATATACTAGTCTATGGCGTGCTTTGCTGGAACTCTCAGCCTTTATGAGTAGCAATGACTTGTGGGCTGATTTTGGAACGGAATTGGTTATGGGTTATGTATTCCTGTTTGTAGCAAGTTTATATAGCTTTTCTGGTGTCCTAAGGAGAAAGAAAAATAAAGGAAATATAAACTAAGTATTAAATCTCTAGATAAGGACTTGAATAAGAAAACAA
Source organism: uncultured Acetatifactor sp. (assembly GCA_964531725.1). Classification (GTDB taxonomy): domain Bacteria; phylum Bacillota; class Clostridia; order Lachnospirales; family Lachnospiraceae; genus Acetatifactor. The sequence continues at coordinate 987 of CAZHEM010000025.1, read as the reverse complement.
GAGTATTTGGAAGAAAATGAGAGAAAATAAGAGGTTTTGCATTGTGAATGACTGCGCATGTGTTTGCAAACCTCTGCATATAAAATTAATATATGTTTTGTGATTAGCACTCAAAAGGTGCGAGTGCTAATAAATGAGAAAATAATTCAATTTATATAAGGAGGCTTTCAAATGAAGTTAGTACCATTAGGTGACAGAGTTGTATTAAAGCAGTTAGTAGCAGAAGAGACTACTAAATCAGGAATCGTTCTTCCTGGACAGAATAAAGAGAAACCACAGCAGGCAGAAGTAATTGCAGTAGGCCCAGGTGGAATGGTAGACGGCAAAGAAGTGAAGATGGAAGTAAAGGTTGGCGACAACGTAATCTACTCTAAGTACTCAGGAACAGAAGTGAAGTTAGACGATGAAGAGTACATTGTTGTAAAACAGAGTGACATTGTGGCAATCATTGAGTAATGCAGAATAATTGATGCAAATTTGCGTGGGAGCTTGCTCACTAAGCAAATGTTGAAGAAATTATTTTATAGGACGAAAGTCCTCCATGAAATAAGGCGGATGCGTAGCAGACGGCTTATGAATGGGCATTACGATAGTGTAGTGTGCAAAATGGACACTACGAAAGAAGTAAATCATTATTAAATGGAGGCATAAACATGGCAAAAGAGATTAAATATGGAGCAGAAGCTCGTGCAGCATTAGAAGCTGGTGTAAATCAGTTAGCAAATACCGTAAGAGTAACCATCGGACCAAAAGGAAGAAACGTAGTATTAGATAAATCTTTTGGTGCACCACTTATCACTAATGATGGTGTAACTATCGCAAAAGAAATCGAATTAGAAGATGCATTCGAGAATATGGGTGCACAGCTTGTAAAAGAAGTTGCAACCAAGACCAATGATGTAGCTGGTGATGGTACGACTACTGCAACTGTTCTTGCACAGGCAATGATTAACGCAGGTATGAAGAACTTGGCAGCAGGTGCTAACC
>CAZHEM010000024.1:0-25991 GCA_964531725.1 uncultured Acetatifactor sp. | reverse complement strand
AATTAATATACTTTAATACTTTAAAGTGTAACGGTTTAAAGTGAAAAATAAAAGATTAATATATAACGATTCGGAGGCTATTATGGAAAAGAACAATGGTAATTTAATTGCATTCAGACCTGACATTAAGGTAGTTGATTGTACACTTCGTGATGGTGGTTTGGTAAATAATTTTGGATTCTCAGATGAGTTCGTGAAAGATTTATATAGAACCAATATCAAAGCCGGTGTTGATTACATGGAATTTGGCTATAAGGCTTCAAAAGAGATTTTTAATCCAAATGACTATGGTAAGTGGAAATTCTGTGAGGAAGAAGATATTCGTGCTATCGTTGGTAACAATGATTTTGATTTGAAAATCGCAGTTATGACTGACGTTGGCAGAACTGATTACAAGAATGATATCTTGAAAAAAGAAGATAGTGTCATTGATTTGGTTCGTACCGCAACCTATATTCATCAGATTCCTACCGCAATTGAGATGATTCAGGATGCTCATGAAAAAGGATATGAGACCACAGTTAATATCATGGCTATTTCTAAAGTGCGTGAGGAAGAGCTTGATAATGGCTTGGAATTATTGGCACAGTGTGATGTAGACGTTATCTACTTGGTAGACAGCTTTGGAGCATTCTATCCAGAACAGATTCGTAGATTAACAGACAAGTACATGAATATTGCAGAGAAGTATGGTAAGAGAATCGGTATTCATGCTCACAACAACCAGCAGCTTGCTTTTGCGAACACTATTGAAGCGTTAACCAATGGTGCAAGCTTGCTTGATGCAACCGTAAGTGGCATGGGCCGTGGCGCAGGTAACTGTTACATGGAATCTTTACTTGCATTCCTTCGTAATCCTCGTTATAACCTTGTACCTGTTATGGATTTCGTACAGAAGTACATCGCCGAAGAGAAAGCAAAAGGAAGCATTTGGGGATATGATATCCCATATCTATTAACCGGTGTATTAAATTCCCACCCATCCTCAGCAATCAAGTTCATGGGAGACAAGAGAGAAGACTACTCTAGATTCTACCAGGAGTTACTTGACAACATGGAGTAAGTGCAAAGAAAAACAAGCGACGCTGAAAGCGGCATTTGTTTTTCTGCACGCGACAACGAGCAAACGGTCTGCGAAGCAGACGATGAGCACGAAGTGCGAGTTTGCGAGTATGGACAGAATAAAAGCATCGAGGCGTTAGCCGAGATGGAACAAAGGTAAAGAAGAGCCATCACATAGATGGCTTTTTTTGCTGTAAAACGTTTGAATTGATGCAATCAATCATATATGATATGCTATATCTTATAGTAATCGTGTTGGGAGGCGGAAATATGAATTCTACAAAAGAAAGAATTATACAAGAGTACTTAGATAACAAGGAACTGTACAATCGCTTAAGCGGTTCTATTATGCAGATTATTGAAAGTTTGCTTAAGAAAGAAAAGATAAAATATGCTTCTATCTCTACTCGTATTAAGGACGAAGCAAGTCTGTCAGAAAAGATTGCGAGAAAAGATGGGAAGTATAAGACCCTTTCAGATATTACTGACATTGCGGGAATCAGAATTATTACCTACTATGCGGATGATGTAGATAAGGTTGCTAAGCTGTTGGAGCAGGAATTTGATGTGGACTGGGATAATAGTATTGATAAACGTAAATCCTTAAAGCCAAATGTATTTGGCTACCTATCATTGCATTACATCATTCAATTTAATGGTAAGAGAATTATGTTGCCAGAATATGATGATTTACATGGAATGAAGGCAGAAGTGCAGATTCGATCTATTTTACAGCATGCTTGGGCGGAAATGGAACATGATATAGGTTACAAGTCTAAAGTGGGAGTACCTGAGGAGGTTATAAGAGACTTTTCAAGGCTCGCTGGTTTGCTAGAGATTGCTGATAAAGAATTCATGGAGATTCGCTCCAAAATAGAAGCATATCGTGTGGAAGTAGAGCAAAAATTGCAGACCAATCAAGGTGAGGAAGATATTAAGCTAGATGAAGTTTCCATTGAAGCATTATTGAAGTCTGATAAGGAATTTATAGACTTTACCAATGCCTTTGAGCAGAACACAGGAATTCCGATTGATAGAACATCTAATACAATTGGAAGCAGAATATTAGAGCTGAAGTGGTTTGGAATAGACACCGTGAAGGGCCTAAGAGAACTCTTAAAGAAGGAGTCGGGTCTAGCGTTAAAACTGGCAGAAAAGAATCTAGAAAAGGGAAAATATGACAGTCTGGCGAATACCATTGGTATTTATTATTTATGCTTTGCAAAGCTACTGCATGAGTATTCAAGGGAGAAATGTATTCAATATATGTGGGAAAATCATATTGGATTTGAATCCGAGCAAGAAGAGTATGTGGATTGGTTGTTTGAGATATATAATAGTGTGAAGGATGAGTTGTAGAATATAGTGTTTATGCATAAATGGGCTTACCGTGTGGTAGGCCTTTCTTATTGAATAAAATGAGACAGATGCTTTATATCAACTCAACCCTCAGTTGAATCCCACCCATTCCATTCCCCCAAGCGGTTATTGTTCCCCTCATATCCATATGGTACATTTATAGTAGAACAGAGATTGTATAGAGGAGAAGGGTATAAAATGCTAGACAAGAAAAAAGTAGGCAAGCGAATTGCATATTATAGAAAAGAACATGGAATGACGCAGAAGGACTTGGCGAAGTTACTTAATATCTCTTACCAAGCCGTCTCTAAGTGGGAGGCTGGAAGTAGTCTGCCAACCGTGGAGATGTTATATGATATTGCCAATATCCTGAATGTGACAGTGGACTGGTTGCTGAATGATGAGGCGTGGGAGAATCGGTGGATTACCTATTTGGATACCGGACTAGATACTAAGAAGCTATATGCGTTAAAGGGAGAAGTGCAGAAGTTAGTATCTGATGATGAGCGAATTATATCTGCTAATTTTGCGGATGCCCATTTATTTACACTAGATACTACTGGTATGAAAGAGCCAGTGTATTCTTGTGCTACCTGTATTCCTGGTTCCAAGGAGAGATTGGCAGGAGAGTATCGCTATAACAAGGAAATCTGTGCAGATGTAGCGGCAAGTGCAATGAACTTTACCCTACAGCATGGTATTCGACCATGTATTTTGAAGGCTGCGATTATGTGTGGCAATTATGATCAGGAGCAGTTGTATACAATGGCACAGACATTTCAGAAGGTTTGTGAAGAAAATAATGTTTTATTTGCAGGAATGGAGATAGCGGCACAACCAGTTAACTTCTCAAATGAATATTATAAAGTAAATGCCACTGTGGTTGGTGTGCAAGATAGGGACAAGCTATTAAACCATGAGAAGATAAAAGAGGGCGATGTTCTGATTGGAATACGAACAGAAGGCATTGATGGAACCAATTACCCCATTATCAAAGTAATGTTAGACAAAAAGCCAGAATTACTTTATGCGAAGATTGATGAAGAACATTTCTTTTTGCAAGAAATGATGAAAGCTAATGTAGCTTTTACCAAGGAGATCATGGCATTACAGGAGTGGGGATATCTACATGGTGCGTTTCGTGTTCATAACAGCTTGTTCAAGAGTAAACGTTGGCATGAAATACCAGACGGATTAGGGGCCAATATTGATTTGTCATGCATGCCTACTTTGCCTTTGTATCGATTCCTTTATGAGCAGGATATGATCGGTGCGAGTGTGTTCCCTTATCATTTTCATATGGGAATTGGTATGGTGGTTGTTGTACCAAAGGAGAGGTGTGAAGAAGCCATGCAGATTATTAGGCAGTATAGAGAATGCTGGTGTATTGGCCAGATTCTGTCGGATGAGAAGCATAAGGGTGAGAAAATATGGATGAAGGGAGAGATACCATGGTAAAAAAGAATAAGGGGTTGTTCCGGGAGATCGGACTGCGTCATGCAATGGTTTTAGTCGTATTTCTTCTAATGTCTGTTGTGTTAAATGAGATTGTCATTCAGGGAAACGATTACATTGCCGATGCCACAGATTGTATGTTGATGGGACAAGAAGTGAATTTGAAAAGTCTTTTATTGCCATTGTTATGCATGATTGTAGTGGGAACACTCGTCGCATATCTTGCAAAGCTTAGCAGAGCCCATTATAGTTCGCTGGTGCAAAGGGATGTGCGGGAAGAACTGGCAAGACATTTGCTTGATTTGCCATATTCCTATTTTGATGAAAAGGGTTCTGGAAGTGTTTTGACGAAATTTTCCTCCGATATTGCAGAAGTGGGGAAATTTTTCTCGGAGATTTTGCCGGACTTGTTGGTAGATATAGTGACTGTGGGAACCATAACCATTTATTTTGTACAGATGGATGTAAGACTGCTTCTCATATTATTTGCCAGTTATCCTGTGATGCTATTGGTATCGGATAGATTATCCAAGAGATTGGCCACTATTCTACGAAAGTTTCGTACCAAAATGGATGACAGAACTCAGGTAGCATACGATGCTATACAAGGAATTGCGGTGGGGAGAAGTTATAATCTATACAACACCATGTGTATACGCATCAATAAAGAAATAGATAAAATTGCAAATCATGCTTGTAAGAGTACAAGAATCAGTTCTATGGGCTGGGTGCTAAAAGGAGTGATTACTACGATTCCTGTAGTGGTTTGCTATTTTTTTGCCCTTTTTGAGGTGTTTTCTGGGAGAATTACCATTGGTGACCTATTGGCATTTACTGTTTTGCTCAGTAGAGTGACTTATCCTCTTGGTAACATAATGTTCTGTATGAATGATATTCGGGCGTCTAAGGTTGCCTTGGATAGATTGGAAACTCTATATGAAATAGAAAGCGAAGAAAGAATTAGAGGAGTTCAAGGAGAAGTAGAAACGGTATCTGCATATAGGCAGGGAAGCATGACAGAATCAGATGTAAAAAATAAGGAATTTCAATGTGGTGAAATAATCGTATGGGATAAGGTGCGATTTAGCTATGCCTCGTCGCAGACTCCTGTATTAAGCGATATTTCTTTTTGTATTAAAAAAGGCGAAATGATAGCTTTTGTAGGTGGTTCAGGTGAAGGAAAGAGTACTATTTTTCGTTTACTTTGTGGATTGTATGAAAAGGAAACAGGTACATATAGACTTTGGGGAAGAAATGTAGAGAAGTGGACACTTAGAGAATTACGAGAATGCCTTTCTGTGGTGTCACAGAATGTATTTCTCCTGCCACAAAGTATTGGAGAAAATGTAGCATGTGGAAAATCTGATGCAACGAAGGAAGAAATAGTAGAAGCTTGTAAGGCGGCAGATATCCATGATTTTATTATGAGTCTGCCACAAGGGTATGATACGCAGGTTGGTGAGAGAGGTGTGAAATTATCCGGTGGGCAAAAGCAACGTATTTCTATTGCTAGGGCATTCTTAAAAGATGCACCCATTATTCTGTTAGATGAACCTACTTCCGCGGTAGATGTGAATACGGAAGGTGAGATTCAGAAAGCAATTACTACAATTGCCAAGGACAAGACCGTAATTGTCATAGCCCATCGATTATCTACTATCCAGAATGCAGATTGTATCTATGTATTGAGTGGTGGAACTATCGCAGAAAGCGGCTCTCATCAGGAACTTATGGAACAAAACGGTATTTATGCTAAGCTTTATGGAAAGGAAGTGAGTGGACGTGAAGAGGAAAGATAAAAAGCATTTATTGCTATGGTTTCTTGGATTACTGGAGAAAAGACTTCCGTTTTATCTAGGTGCAATTTTCTTATCTTCCGTGGGTACTGCTCTTTCTAAGGTTGCGAATGCATGGATTGTAGAGAGTGTAGTAGAGACTGCCCAAAGTACGGTTGGAGCGGGCCAAAGCATGGTAGGGCCTGCACAAATGGAAAACATAGAAGAGGTGTTGGTTCGTGTAACGGTTCAATTTTTGTTCTTCGTGTTGGGTTGGTGCTTATGGAGAATAGGGATAGTACGCTACAACATAGAGGGGAGAAATGGAACTGCCAAGTTGGAAAAAATGGTGTTTGCCAAAGCAATGAGATTACCCTTTTCCTATTATGAGGAACATCACAGTGGAGATTTTATCTCTAAACTGATTTACGACACAGAACGTGCCAGTGATATTTATGCTTCGCGTTTGCGTAGATTATTAGCTGCAATGATAAGTGCGGTAGTGTATCTGATTCCTATGATGTATTATAGTCCACAGTTAACATTGTGTCTGGTGGCAGTTAGTATGGGTGCTTTTGTTGTGAATCGTTCTTTTGTACAGCCTATGAAGCAGGCAGGCAAAGAGCTTGCCAAGGGAAATGGTATTATGATGGAGTCCTTGACTAATCTGTTAGCAGGAATGGAATTGGTTAAGACATTTCCTATAGGCAAGAAACTATTGGGAAACTTTGTGGAGGCAAACAGACAATGCTTCGCAACACAGAAGAGAACAAACCGTATGAGTGCCACATTGTCAGGATTGAACAATCTGTTTGATTTGTTAGGCACATTAGCGTTCTTAGGACTGGGAGTGTGGTTTGTATCAAGGAATTTGATTACCTTAGGAGCATTATCTGCCATTTACACCTTATATGGTTCTTTCCGATATGTGTTTTTGGAGATAGGACAATATTTCCCAGAGTTGATGAATTGTCTGGCGAATGTAGAGAATCTATATGAATTCTTGCAGTTGGAAGAGGAACCTGAAAACTACGTTGTAGTGAATGATAGGGAAGAAAAGGAATGCAATTCAGCACAAAGGATTGTTGAGCAAGGGGAACGGAACGTAAGAGATTCCACTTTTGCTGTATGTGTGGAAGATGTAACTTTTGGATATCGGGAAGAGAAAGAAATATTTTCGGAGTTCTCATTGAAAGTGAAAAAGGGACAGTGTGTAGCAATTGTTGGAGAATCTGGAAGTGGTAAGAGTACTTTGGCGAAGCTTTTGTTAGGATTCTATCCTGTGAAAAAAGGAAATATAAGTATTTGTGGCAAAAATAGACATAATAGCATGGCAGAAGAAATGAGAGATTTGATTGCCTATGTGCCCCAAGAACCTTACTTATATGGGGTAAGTATTGCGGAAAATATTGCATACGGAAGAAGCGACAAGAAGTCGGAAGATGTTCCTATGGAAGCAATTATTGAGGCTGCCAAGATTGCTAATGCCCATGATTTTATTATGCGTTTACCAGAGGGGTATAACACCATTCCAGGAGAACGAGGCAATACCTTATCGGGTGGAGAAAAACAGAGAATAGCAATCGCCAGAGCAGTGCTTAGGAATGCACCGATTCTTCTGTTGGATGAGGCAACCTCGGCGCTTGATAATGAATCGGAACGATTGGTCAATGAAGCATTGAAAAGAGTATGTAAGGAGCGTACCACCATTATGATTGCGCATAGACAGTCTACCATTGCATTGGCGGATGAGGTGATTGTGGTATAGAGTGAAATATTCAAATTAGAAGTATGAGATGAAAGCGTTTGTAAGTTATTGCAGACGCTTTTTCTGCATTTACACCAAGAGAGTATTTTGATAAAATAGTAACATATGTATTCGGACTAATATTCTATCAACAGGAGGGAACACATGAAAAAAGCACTCGTATTACAAACAGATTTTGGTACTTGCGATGGTGCAGTTAGCGCAATGTATGGCGTGGCATATAGCGTAGATGAGACTTTAAAAGTAGCAGATCTGACCCATGAGATTCCACAGTATGATATCTGGGAAGCATCTTATCGTTTGATTCAGACGGTAACCTACTGGCCAGAAGGAACGGTATTTGTCAGCGTGGTAGACCCAGGTGTTGGCTCTACTAGAAGAAGTATTGCAGTGGAGACGGTAACAGGACAGTATATTATCACTCCAGATAATGGTACATTGACTCACATTAAGAAGATGATTGGTATCAAAGGTGCTAGAATCATTGATGAGGAAGTGAACCGCTTACCGAAATCAGGTGAAAGTTATACCTTCCACGGTCGTGATGTATATGTGTATACTGGAGCTAGGTTGGCGGCAGGTGTTATTGATTTTGCTGGCGTTGGACCAGAAGTGCCTGTAGATAGCGTGATTGAGTTACAGACCGTGCCAGCGGTATGTGATGGTTCTGTAGTAAAAGGTACTATTGATGTATTGGACGTGCGTTTTGGTAGTCTATGGACTAATATTAGCCGCGAGACCTTTTTGCAGCTTGGTATTAAGCATGGAGAGCGTGTAGAAATTGAGATACAGAATGAGACACGTACTATTTATAAGAATATTTTGACATATGCTAAGAGCTTTGCTGATGTATATGTAGGTGAGCCTTTGGTATATGTCAATAGTTTAGACTGTATGGCAGTTGCTATCAATCAGGGTAGCTTTGCCAGAGCATACAATATTGGTACAGGAACCAATTGGAAATTATCAATTCGTAAAGCACCACGTCTGGTGTACGAATAAGGAAGAGGAACATAATGGAGAAAAAGTCAGTCATAAAGTTTGAAAACTTTACTTTTCAATATTTTAGTCAGGCAGCGCCTACCCTTCATGATATTAATTTGGAGATTTATGAAGGCGAAAAGGTACTGATTGTAGGACCGAGTGGTAGTGGTAAGAGTACGTTAGGACATTGTATTAACGGACTTATCCCTCACGCATACAAGGGTGAGATGACAGGAAAGTTAACGATTTGTGATCGTGACGCTTCAGAGTTAACTATTTTTGAGTTGTCTAAGCTAGTAGGTACTGTATTGCAGGATTCGGATGGACAGTTTGTAGGTCTATCCGTAGGCGAGGATATTGCTTTTGCATTGGAGAACGACTGTGTAGAGCAGGATGTGATGAAGGATACTGTGCGGCAAGTGGCAGATATGGTGGATATGGGACAATTGTTGAAATCTTCCCCATATGAATTATCAGGTGGTCAGAAACAGCGTGTGGCATTTGCTGGTGTTATGGTAGATGATGTAGATGTGTTGCTTTTTGACGAGCCTTTAGCGAATTTGGATCCTGCAACTGGCAAAACTGCTATTGATTTAATTGACCGTGTGTCTAAAGAGAAGAATAAGACAGTTGTGATTATTGAACATCGTTTAGAGGATGTTCTTTACCGTCATGTGGATCGTATTGTAGTGGTATCTGAGGGACGTATTGTATCGGATTGTACACCTGATGAATTGATGGCAAAGGGACAATTGTTGGAATTGGGTATTCGTGAGCCACTATATGTAACTGCCATGCGATATGCAGGGATTGAGATTACAAGGGATATGCATGCAGGACACCTAGATACTTTGGTAGTTACAGATGAGATGAAAGAAAAAGTTCAGAAGTGGAGCAAGGAAAGTGTTCCACAGTTAAAGATACGTGAAGAAGAGATTCTATGTGCTAAGAACTTGCATTTCCAGTATACCAAGCATCGCAAGATTTTAAAGGGAATTGATTTCTCTATTAAAGCAGGTGAGATGGTTAGTATCGTAGGTACCAATGGTGCGGGAAAAAGTACTTTGGCAAAAGTTATCTGCGGATTTGTAAAAGAGGACGAGGGAGATATTCTATTTGAAGGAAACTCTTTAAAAGGACAGACCATCAAGGAACGTTCAGAATATATCAGCTATGTTATGCAGAATCCAAATCAAATGATTTGTAAGCCTATGATATATGATGAGGTGGCATTAGGACCTCGTCTTCGTGGTATGCCAGAAGATGAGATTAAGGAGCGTGTAGAGCATGCACTGCGAATCTGCGGATTATATCCTTTCCGCAAGTGGCCTGTTGCAGCGTTAAGCTTTGGACAGAAGAAGCGAGTAACGATTGCATCTATGTTGGTAATGAATCCAAAGATATTGATATTGGACGAGCCTACTGCAGGGCAGGATTATCGTCATTATACAGAGATTATGGAATTCTTAAAGAGTCTCAATAAAGAGGGAGTAACCATTATTCTCATTACCCATGACATGCATTTGATGCTGGAATATACGCCTCATGCTATTGTAATTTGTGATGGGCAGAAGATTGGTGACAGCACCGCTGTAGATATTTTGACGAATGAGGAAATTGCAGAGAAAGCCAATCTAAAGCTTACTAGCTTGTATGAATTTGCGGTAGCCGTAGGGGTAGAAGATCCACAAGCATTCGTACAGCACTTTATTGATTATGAGAGGGAGGTGTATCGTAATGAAAGCAAAGCTATTTGATTATGTGGAGCGAGATAACTTTATCTATAACCTCTCTGGAGCAACAAAGCTTTTATGTTTCTTGTTCCTGACATTCTCAGCAATGTATGCCTATGATATTCGTATCGGAATCGGAATAATGATTTTTTCTTTTTCTGTGTTGCATGTGGCTGAGATAAAGCTTTCTCAGATAAAATTGATGTTATACTATGTATTAGTATTCCTTGCTATGAATTTTGTTCTTACCTTTGTATTTGCACCACAATATGGTGTAGAGTTGTATGGAACGAGACATGAGCTGGTGTATATTACGGAACGTTATGTGGTGACCGCAGAACAGTTGTTGTACCAGTGTACCAAGATTTTGAAATACTGCGCAGCAATTCCTTTGGGAATTATGTTTATTTTGACCACTAACCCTAGCGAGTTTGCAGCATCTCTTAACAGTATGAAGGTGGGATATAAGGCATCTTATGCAGTATCTCTTACTCTTCGATATTTTCCAGATATGGTGAGAGATTATAATGATATTGCATTGGCACAGCAGAGCCGTGGACTAGATTTATCCAAGAAGGAAAAGCTTGGTACGCGCATAAAAAATACAGTGAATATTTGTGTACCATTGATTTTTTCTACATTAAATAGAATTGATTCCATTAGTAATGCCATGGATTTGCGTGGATTTGGCAAGCATCCGAAGAGAACTTGGTATGCTAAGAAAAAATTGACACGCAATGACTACTTGTGCATGGGAATCTGTATCGGCATTTTTGTGGCAGTGGTATTGTTTTGTAATCTGCACAATCACGGAAGATTTTGGAATCCGTTTGTATATGGCATGTAAAAGAATATGAGAACATGGCAAATTACTAAGAGACATGGAATAAATGATTATGGATTTGCGGTAAACGTGCATATTGCAAACATAAAAATATTCGCTTATAATAAAAACACGAATGATTTTCTAAGGAGGAAATAACAAATGAAAAAACTCTTCAATTTTAGTACTAAGACTTTAGTGGCAACCGGTTTGGGCGCAGCATTATTTGTGTTGATGTTCATGTATATTAAGATTCCTACCGGTTTTCCAGATACTTACATCCAGACTGCATATGGTGTGGGTGCATTCTTTGCAGCATTGTTTGGACCAGCTGCTGGCTTCTTAATCGCATTTATTGGACATGCTGTTTCTGATGCTGTACAGTATGGTTCTCCATGGTGGAGCTGGGTTATCGCATCAGGCGTTGATTGTCTCTTGATTGGTTTATGCTATACCAAGTTGAAAGTAAACGAGGGCGAATTTGGTGGCAAAGACATCGTATTATTCAATGTATAGCAAGTTGTAGCTAACCTTTTATCTTGGTTAGTATTAGCTCCAGTTCTTGATATCGTAATCTATGCTGAGCCTGCAAGCTATGTATTTACTCAGGGTATTATTGCAACCATTACCAATGCAATCTCAGCAGGCGTAATTGGTACTGTATTATTAGTAATCTACAGCAAGACTCGTTCAAAGAAGGGTAGTTTATCTCAGGAAGATTAATTTCTTGCGTAGATAAAGAGTTAAATTAATTGAACAAATGAATGGCGAGAAGGTTATTAATGGCATCTCAGTGTAATGACATTAATGAATTTCCTCGCCATTTTTGTATTATATGTAATTCGAGGCATACTATAAAGGAGAGTTTTATTTTAACAAAGAAAGGTGGTAGTATATATGATTAATCCAAGAAAAGTTGTAATGATAGGTTGTGGATTTGTAGGTTCTGCATCGGTATTTAGTCTCATGCAGAGTGGGCTGTTTTCGGAGATTGCTATGATTGATGTGGATATGGAGAAGGCCAAGGGTGAGGCTATGGATATCAGTCACGGGATTCCATTTGCTAAACATATGAAGGTGTATGCTGGTAGCTATGAAGATGTGGCAGACGCGGCCATTGTCATTATCACAGCCGGTGCTAATCAGAAGCCTAATGAGACAAGATTAGACTTGGTTCATAAGAATGTTGGAATTTTTAAACAGATTATTCCCGAGATTACTAAACGTAATTTTCAAGGTATCCTATTGGTAGTAACGAACCCAGTAGATATTTTGACCCATGTAGCGCAGAAACTGTCTGGACTACCAGAAAATAGAGTAATTGGCTCTGGTACCGTTCTGGATACTGCAAGATTAAAATATTCCTTGGGAGAGCATCTTGGTGTAGATAGCAGGAGTGTGCATGCATTTATCATCGGTGAACATGGAGACAGCGAGATTGCTGCATGGAGTAGTGCCAATATTTCAGGTATTCCATTGGATGACTTCTGTGAGATGAGGGGACATTATCATCACGAAGAGGCTACAGAGGAAATCGCTGAAAAAGTAAGAAATAGTGCTTATGACATCATTCAGAGGAAAAATGCCACCTATTATGGAGTGGCAATGGCTGTAAAGAGAATTTGTGAAGTAATTATTAGAGACGAGAAATCTATTTTGCCAGTATCAGCTATGCTTCATGGGGAATATGGAATTGATGATGTGGTGTTAAGTATGCCTTGTATTGTTGGAAAGGAAGGAATAGAGACTAAGGTTCCTTTTGTGTTGGATGAGGAGGAACAGGAGAAACTAAGGGAATCCGCGAAGATATTGAGAAATATCATGAAGAAAATAGAGTTGTAATAAGGTGTAAAGAAAGCTACTTGTTTAATGCAAGTAGCTTTTTATAGTGTTAAGGTATCTCTATTAATTTGCAATAGGAACTTGACATAATTTGGTAGATTGCATATAATTAAATAGTAAACAATTTGAACGGAGGAAAAAATATGAATATTGCAGTTCGATATTATACCAAAACAGGTAATACAGAAAAATTAGCTAATGCTATTGCTAATGCAGTTGGTGTTAAGGCTGAGAACGTATCAAGTCCCTTAACAGAGAAAGCGGATATTTTATTCTTAGGAAGTTCTGTATATGCAGCAGGCGTAGATGATTCTGTGAAGCAGTTTATTGCAGATAATAAAGAGAATATTGGAACGATTTATAATTTTAGTACAGCAGCAATTTTAAGTTCTACATATAAACAGGTACAGAAATTGGCAGAGGAAAATGGTGTTACTATGGCACAAGAGGAATTCCATTGTAGAGGTGCTTTTACAGCTATGCATCGCAATCGGCCGAATGAAAATGATTTGCAAAAAGCTGTTGAATTTGCAACGGGTGTTGTGAATAAACAATAAAATGCTAATTACATAGTGTGATAGGTAAAGAGCCCTTGGAAATGTTAGAGTTTCTGAGGGCTTGATTTCTAAAATAATAATATGTCAGAGCTTTATAAGTAATATATTATCTGCATTGATGAAAAAAGAACTTGCAACAAGGTTTAAGGAATATTATGATAAGAAAGAAGTATATTTAATGGCAGCTACCAGTGCCGATGAAGAGACAACACAGGGATGGATTGCAGACTTAAAAGATAAATTACAAGATAGACAATAGGAGGCAACATTTTGAAACGAATATTATTGATGGTACTAAGAAATTTCTGGAAAGTACCAGGAGCATGGTTTAAGCTATGTCATTATGCAAAACATACGGATGAATATTCTGAAGAGGTTAAATATAAGCATATTCAATATATATTGCAGATGGCTTGTTCATCCGGCAATATTGATATGCAGATATATGGAGAAGAGAATATTCCAGAAGAAAATGGATTTATGATGTATGCCAACCATCAAGGATTATTTGATATTCTTGCATTATGTGCAACATGTAACAGACCATGGGCTGCGGTATTGAAGAAGGAATTGTATGATATTCCTTTCTTGAAGCAATTGGTTGACTGTACCAAATCATTTCCAATGGATCGTGATGATATTAGACAGTCTATGCAAGTAATTCAGGCTACTATAAAAGAAGTAAAAAATGGACGCAATTATTTGATTTTCCCAGAAGGAACTAGAAGTAAGAAGGGCAATGAGATGTTGGAATTCCACAATGGTAGCTTTAAATGTGCTACTAAGGCACAATGTCCAATTCTTCCAATTGCTTTTATTGATTGCTTTAAGGTGTTGGATCAGAAGGGATGTAAGCCTGTTAGTATCCAAATCCATTATTTAGAGCCAATTCCGTACGAAGAATACAAAGATATGAATACGGTAGAACTTGCTAGAATGGTACATGACAGAATTGAAGCAGTTGTTAAAGCCAATGCAAAAGATTAAATTAACATAAATAGAGGATGTGAGGTGCTCCCTAATACTAGAAATAAAAGTCTAGTGAAGGGAGCATTTTTGTATTATAAAATAAGTGTATTATGATATAAAACAATAGCTTTCTTGGCAAAAAGTTGCTATAATCTTGATTAGAGTGCGAAAATGCACCCTTTTGCAATTAAGACATTATTTTTGAATGGAGTATCTATGGCAGTAAAGAAATTCTATGCAGTAAAAAAGGGAAAAACTGTTGGTATATTTTCAAATTGGGATGAGTGTAAAGCATCAGTGGATGGTTTCCCTGGGGCAAGCTACAAAGGCTTTGCTACATTGGAGGAAGCTAAAGTATTTATGGGGGATGAGGATACAACTGTAATAGGTACAAGAACAAGTGCTCAGATGTCTCAAAAAACAGGAAATAAAGATGCTACAGGAAAGGTTACCACAGACATTAAAAGTCTTGCTATGAATCTGGCGACAAGAGATACTAAGAAACTTCTTGCCTATGTAGATGGTAGTTACGAGGATTCTATCAAGAAATATGCCTTTGGCTGTGTATTTATCATGCCAAATGGAGAGATTTATACGGAATATGGCAATGGAGATAATCCTCAGTCACTGCAACATCGCAATGTAACAGGCGAGATGCTAGGTGCTATGTATGCGGTACGTTTTGCCATGGCCAATGGATTCCAAATTATTGAGATTCGATATGATTATGAAGGAATTGAGAAATGGGTAACAGGCGCATGGCGTAGTAAGACGGAATTGACTCAGAAATATGCTGCTGCAATGCGTGAGTGGAGTGGAAGTATTGCGATTAAATTCACGAAAGTAGCGGCACACACCAATGAACCATTTAATGAATTGGCGGATAAAATGGCAAAAACAGGACTTACAGAAGGCAATGGAGTGCCCAAAGTTCGTTTGTTATCTGAGATGATACCTTATTCTGGAGAATGATATAACCAGTAGAAGATGAATGTTGAGGGAAGAATTCATTTGTTTGGGAAAGGTGTGATATTAATGGAAACAGTTCGTTTGAATAAATACCTAGCGCAATGTGGCGTATGCTCTCGCAGAGATGCAGACAAACTAATTGAGCAGGGAAAAGTAAAAGTAAATGGGCAGATTGCTACCCAAGGTATGCAAGTTAGTGAAGCAGATGAGATTATTGTGCATAAGAAGCTCTTACAAGGGAAAAAGCGTAACGTGGTATTGGCATATAACAAGCCCATCGGAGTTACTTGCACAGAACGTGATGCACATGCGAAGAAGAAAGTATCGGATATGATTGATTATCCTATTCGTGTGACGTATGCTGGAAGATTGGATAAGGATTCAGAAGGATTATTGCTTCTTACGAATGACGGAGACCTGATAAATTCCATGATGAGAGGGTCTAATTACCACGAAAAAGAGTACATCGTAAAAGTGGATAAAGAAATAACACCTGTTTTTTTAGAGAAAATGGAGCAAGGAGTATTTTTGAAGGAATTAGAGGTCAAAACTCGTCCTTGCAAGGTGGAATTAATTGGAAAATTTACTTTTCGCATTATTTTAACACAGGGCCTTAATAGACAGATTAGAAGAATGTGTAAAGAGTGCGGATATGAGGTGAAAAGCCTGAAACGAGTTCGTGTAATGAGTGTGGAACTGGGAGATTTGAAGCTTGGACAATATCGTGAATTGACAGAGGGCGAGATGCAAGAATTATATAAGAATGCGAAATGTTAAAATAACTTTTAATAAATGAATAGGTGGTAACACAATATGCAGTCTGCAAAAATTGAAAGAATCAAATATTTAGTTGAGACCTTAAATGATGCTTCAAAAGCTTATTACGCAGAAGATAGAGAGATAATGAGCAACTTTGAATACGATAAATTATATGATGAACTATTGGAATTGGAAAAAGAAACAGGTGTTGTTTTATCGAACAGCCCATCTGTAAATGTAGGATTTGAGTCTGTTGACGAGCTTCCGAAGGAACAACATGCTAGTCCAATGCTTTCCTTGGATAAAACAAAGAGTCGTGAAGACCTTCAAAATTGGTTGCAAGGAAATCCTGCAATTTTAAGCTGGAAATTGGATGGATTGACAATAGTACTAACGTACTATGAAGGAAAACTTGCAAAGGCAGTTACTCGTGGAAATGGTGAAATCGGGGAAGTAATTACGAATAATGCCAAGACCTTTAAGAACCTTCCTTTAAACATTGCATACAAGGGTGAATTGGTGCTCAGAGGAGAAGCTGTCATTAGCTATTCTGATTTTGAGAAGATTAACAAAGAGATAGCCAATGAAGAAGATAAGTATAAGAATCCTCGTAATCTCTGCAGTGGTTCGGTGCGTCAGCTAAATAATGAAATTACTGCTAAGCGTAATGTACAATTTTTCGCTTTTAATCTGGTAACGGCAGATGGAGTTGATTTTCATGATTCAAAAGAAGAACAGTTCAAATTCCTTAAAGAACAAGGATTTGCAGTAGTAGATTATATTAAAGTAGAAGAAGATACTATTTTAGGTGCAATCGAAGAATTTGAGCACCGCATAGAAAACTATGATATACCTTCCGATGGACTTGTGCTTTCCTATGAAAATATTGCATATGGAGAGTCTCTAGGTAGAACAGCCAAATTTCCAAGACATTCTATTGCTTTTAAATGGGCGGATGAGCTTAGAGAGACTGTGTTAAAAGAGATAGAATGGAGTGCTAGTAGAACTGGTCTTATTAATCCGGTTGCAATTTTTGAGCCAGTGGAGTTGGAGGGAACTACTGTAAGCCGTGCCTCTGTGCACAATATTAGTATTCTTAAGAATTTGCAATTGGGAATTGGAGATCACATTACGGTATACAAAGCTAATATGATTATCCCTCAGATTGCGGAGAATCTGACTAGAAGTGATAATCTAGAGATTCCTAAGATGTGTCCAGTGTGTGGTGGTGCTACGCAGATACGACAGATGAATGAAGTACAATCGCTTTATTGTATTAATGAGCAGTGTGCGGCAAAGCGCATCAAATCTTTTACCTTATTTGTAAGTAGAGATGCTATGAATATGGATGGTTTATCAGAAGCTACCTTAGAGAAGTTCATTGAACATGGATTTATTCATGAATATGCTGACCTATTTAGATTAGAAAAATATCATGATGTGATTACCCAGATGGAAGGATTTGGGGAAAAATCATATCAGAATCTTGTAGCAAGCATTGAGGCTGCACGTCATACTACTTTGCCAAGAGTGATCTATGGGCTGGGTATCGCAAATATTGGAGTAGCCAATGCTAAGATGCTGTGTAGACATTTTGATTATAATCTAGAACGCATGATGCATGCTGACGTGGATACTTTAAGTGCTATTGATGGAATTGGAGAAGTGATAGCAACAGCCTATGTGGAGTACATGCAGGATTCTGATAATGTTCAAAAAATTGAGAACTTGATGAAAGAACTAGAGATTGAAATTCCAATGGTTGAGGAAGGACAACAAACTTTAACGGGTCAAGTGTTTGTAATTACTGGTAGTTTGAACCATTATGATAATCGTAATGAATTAAAAGAAGTAATTGAACAAAAGGGTGGAAAAGTAACTGGTAGTGTTACTAGTAAGACCACATGCCTTATTAATAATGATATTACATCGTCATCTTCTAAGAATAAGAAGGCAAAAGAACTGAATGTGCCTATTTTGACAGAAGATGAGTTTATCGCACAGTATCTTAACTAAGGGAATTAGTAACTTTACGATGAATATATTAGACATAATTGTATAAGTGTGCTAGATAGAGGAGGAAATTGAACTATGCCAATTAAGACACAACGAGATTTACCTGCAAGAGAGAGTCTTGAAAATGAAAATATATTTGTAATGGATGAATTCCGTGCGATGCATCAGGATATTCGTCCATTGCAGGTGTTGATTTTAAATAACATGCCAGTCAAGCAGGATACAGAACTACAGTTGTTACGTGCTTTATCGAATACTCCGTTACAGGTAGATGTAACCTTTATGAATGTGAAAAGTCATGTGTCTAAGAACACTTCGGCAAGCCACTTGAACAAGTTTTATACTACCTTAGATGAGATTCGTGACCGTAAGTTCGATGGAATGATTGTGACTGGTGCACCTGTGGAAGATGTATCTTTTGAAGAGGTAGATTATTGGGAAGAGACTTGTGAAATTCTAGATTGGGCAGAGACACATGTAACTTCTACATTACATATTTGCTGGGCAGCACAGGCTGGATTTTATCATTATTATGGAATTAACAAAAAGCATCTACCACAGAAGCTTTTTGGAGTATATGAGCATAAGGTGGCTAACCGTAAGGTTCCATTGGTAAGAGGTTTCGATGATATTTTCTTGGCTCCACATAGTCGCCATACGGAAACCCCAGCTGATGCAATTCATGCATGCAAGGATATTACAGTATTGGCTGAATCAGAGGAAGCAGGTGTATTTCTTGCAATTGCTGAAGAGGGTAAGAAAATATTTGTAAATGGCCATCCAGAGTATGATAGATATACCCTTCAGAATGAATATCAGAGAGACTTGAACAAGGGTTTACCTATTCAAGTTCCATACAACTATTATCCGCAGGATAATCCAAATGAGCGACCATTGTTACAGTGGCGCTCTCATAGTAATAATTTGTATAGTAACTGGTTGAATTATTATGTATATCAGGTTACTCCTTACGATTTGCAGTAAGTATGGTAGGATATAAGTAACTGCTGAGTAATACATGAGATAGAAAAAGAGGTTTTATATGAAGTACAATTTTGACAAAATTACACCAAGAGACAATACCAATTCATTGAAGTTTGATTTTGCTGAGGAATTTGGCAAGCCCAAAGATGTGTTATCTATGTGGGTTGCGGACATGGATTTTCCTGTTGCGGATGAGATAACAACTGCTATGAAACAGGCAGTAGAGTTCGGAATCTACGGATATAGTATGCCCAAGGACTCTTACTATGAAGCCATTATCAATTGGATGAAGACTAGACATAATTGGGATGCAAAAAAGGAATGGATTGTAAAGACTCCAGGTGTAGTGTTTGCCATTGCAAATGCTATTCGTACCTTGACCCAAGAGGGAGATGCAGTTATTATTCAGAACCCTGTATATTACCCATTTACCAATATGGTTCGTGAGAATAATAGAACTCTAATTGATAGCCCGTTGATGTTAAATAACGGTCGATACGAAATGAATCTAGCTGATTTTGAAGAGAAAATTATTCAAAATCAGGTGAAATTATTTATTATGTGTAATCCTCATAACCCTGTTGGTAGAGTATGGACTAGGGAAGAGTTAAAGGCAGTAGGAGAGATTTGCGTAAAACATGGTGTGTATGTAATCAGTGATGAGATTCATCATGATTTTGTGTACCCAGGATATGAGCATAATGTATTTGCTAATGTGGATGAAAGATTTGCGCAGATTAGCGTAACCTGTACTGCGCCAAGTAAGACTTTCAATCTCGCAGGTTTACAGACTTCTAATATCTTCATTCCTAATGAGGATATTCGCAATGCATTTTGTAACGAGATGAAGAAGACTGGCTATGATGAAATCAACATTCTTGGTTTGGTGGCATGTGAGGCTGCATATAAGCATGGAGCAGAATGGCTGGAACAGTTATTGGCATATCTGAAGGAGAACATGGATTATGCCAAGGCATATATTGAAAAAAATATTCCTAAAGTTCATGTGATTGAGGCAGAGGGAACTTATTTGCTATGGTTGGATTGTAGAGAGCTTGGTTTATCTGCTAAGGAATTAGAGGATGTTATGCTGAATAAGGCGGGGCTGTGGCTAGACGGCGGAGAAATGTTTGGACCAAGCGGAGAAGGCTTCCAGAGAGTGAATATGGCATGCCCTAGATGTGTGGTGGAGCACGCATTAGAGCAGCTGAAGAAGGCTATAGAAACATTATAAGAAGTTAAAGCTCGTGTTGATTGAATGCAGGGTGAAATGATGCAGTTGATAGAGCAAACACAAGATAAAGAGAGTGTGAGGGTATAAGGGAAAATGTCAGCAATTACAACACCGATTAAGATGTTATTAAAGTTTGATGGACAGTGGAGAACCTATCAAAAGAGGGTTCTAGACAGAGCAGATAATTATCTAAAAGACAAGCGTATTCATATTGTTGCGGCACCCGGTTCGGGTAAAACAACACTTGGTATTGAATTAATTCGTCGTTTAAATGCGCCTGCATTGATTCTGTCACCAAGTATTAATATTCGTAATCAGTGGATTCAGCGAATTGAAAGTGCGTATCTCCCAAAAGGAACAGATACTAAGGGGATTTTGTCTACTAGTCTAAAAGAACCTGCTTTGATTACAGCAATTACATATCAGGCGTTACATAGTGCATCGAAGGGGATGAGTGGTAAGAAAAACGCTAAAAAAGAAGTGCAACTGGAGCTGTCAGATAATATTGTGGACGAGCTGACAGATGTGCAGAGTGAAAATGAGCAAGATAATTTAGATGATTACATGGGCTTTAATCTTGAAGCTGCTTTGCGTAATGCATCAATCAAGACTATCTGTTTAGATGAAGCCCATCATCTTCGTAGCGAGTGGTGGAAAGCCTTAGAAGAACTGATAAAAGACCGAGAGGATATTACGGTAATCTCTTTGACTGCTACTCCACCATATGATTCTACTAAGAATGAGTGGGATCGCTATATCGGTCTTTGTGGTCCTATAGATGAAGAGATTATTGTTCCTGAGTTAGTGAAGGAAAAGAGCCTTTGTCCTCATCAGGATTATGTATACTTTAATATGCCGACCGCAGAGGAGAAAGAAGCGGTATCTGCATTTCGCAAAGATGCTGCAGAAGTAGGCATGCAAATTTTTGAAGATTCAGAGTTCGCACGCATTATAAGTACTCACGTGGGTGTATGTAATCCAAAGCAATATACAGAAGTTCTGTTAGATAAGCCAGAATACTTATCGTCAATCATTGTATTTCTTAATGCAAAAAAGATACCATTTTCAAAAGATTTGGTGAAGATGCTTGGGACAGATGAAGAGATTCCAAGCATGAATTTGCGCTGGTTGGAGATTCTGTTACAAGGTTTTCTCTATGATGATGTAGAAAGCTTCTTTTGTGAAGAACAGTACCGAGAGGATATGATTGCCCTATTAAAAGGCCATGGTTTGATTCAGAAAAAGAAGGTAGGGCTCACTGTTAACGATGATGTAAACAAGTTGCTTACCATGTCAAAAGGTAAAATTAAAAGTATTGTGACGGTAGTAGGCGAAGAATATAAGAATCTGGGAGCAGATTTGCGCCTTTTGGTGCTAACAGACTACATAAAAAAAGAGTACATGAGTACTCTTGGAGATGAGACTAAGTCAGTAAATGAGCTTGGTGTAGTACCTATTTTTGAAAATATTAGAAGAGCATATGCCTTTTCTAATGCAGACCTCCGCCTTGCAGCACTTAGCGGTAGTATTGTAATCATTCCAGAGTCTGCCAAGGAGACTTTGGAAGGCATTATGAACGAAAAAGGCACCAAAGGAACCATCAAGGAATGTAGTGCCAAAGGTTATTATCAAGTGAATGTCAGTGGCTCTGAGGAGACGGCTTCTGGTTTGGTAACAGAGTTGTTTAATCGTGGTGAGATTAGAGTGTTAATTGGAACCAAATCCTTGCTAGGAGAGGGATGGGATTCTCCATGTATCAATTCTTTGATATTAGCATCTTTTGTGGGTTCTTTCATGTTAAGCAATCAGATGCGTGGGCGTGCTATTAGAACCATGAAGGACAATCCTAATAAAGTAAGCAATATCTGGCATCTGATTTGTATGGAGCCAGCGGAAGGCTGGTTGAATGAAAAAAGAGGTCTCGCGAATGTGGAAGAATCAGAGGATTTTGCTACATTGAAGCGCAGATTTGAAGGATTCCTTGGTGTTCATTATGAGAAAGATGTGATAGAGAATGGATTAGAGAGACTTTCTTTCATAAAACCACCTTATACAGCGCAGATGCTAGAAAAAATCAATGGGCAGATGTTACAGATGGCGGCAAATCGATCTGTTCTGAAAAAGAGGTGGGAGGATTCGCTAGTATCGCTCAATAAAATGGAAGTAGCGGTAGAAGCTGGTGCAGATAAGAAGTACTTCAAGCCGGGAATAGCCTTCTTTAATGCCTTCGTTCATGCGATTCTCTGTGTGATTGCGGGTGTTATGATTGCTGTGAATGTGTTAATACCATTTATGGTGGCGAAAGACAATGGAACATTGAAAACTGCTTTATTCTGGTGTGGCCTTATCATTACATTTGCTATAATAATTTTCTTGTTCAAAGACTTAGGCAGATTACTTAGTATGGCAACACCGTACAGATTTATGGAATCCATAGGAAAAGGTGTATTACGTGCACTAAGAGAACAACAAATTGTAGCCACTGAAAAAGTAAGTGTGGTGGTGGATGATAGTAGCGGTATGCGAAGCTATATTTATCTCAAAGGTGGTACGGAACGAGAAAAAGATGAATTTGCACAGGCAATTTATGAGTTTTTTGGAGTAGTAGATAATCAGAGATATATCTTGAAGTCCAAGAGAAAGGTATCTAATCTTTGTAGATATTATTGTGTGCCAGAAGTCTTTGGTAGAAAGAAAGAAGATGCAGAAAAGTTTGTATCATATATATCTAAGTATATTGGTCCCTATGAGTTGATTTATACGCGTAATGGAGAGGGTAGAAGAGAACTTTTAGAAGCAAGAATTCATTCCTTTAGCAATAAGAATCAGCGTTGTACCGATAAACGTAAGAAGGTAAAAAGTGGTTGGCAGTAAATATTTAATATACCAATAAAGTGCAAATTGAAGAGATGAAGTAGTTGGAAAATATTGAGAAATAATCAAAAGCAGGTAGAAACTAAAATCTTACCTGCTTTTGTTGTTATGTACTACAATTATTTATTGTCTTTTAAGTTCTTCTGTGCTGTAGAGAGCATTAATTTAATTCGGTTCAACTGATTAACCTCACTTGCACCTGGATCGTAGTCGATGGCTACGATGTTGGACTCAGGATAGGCTTTACGCAATGCCTTGATAACACCCTTACCTACCACATGATTAGGGAGACAACCAAAAGGCTGTGTACAAACAATGTTAGGAACATTATCGTGGATTAATTCAATCATTTCGCCAGTTAAGAACCAACCTTCACCGGTCTGATTACCGATGGATACAATGGTCTCAGCGTATTCTACAATCTTACGAATAGGAGCTGGAGCACTGAATCGTTTGCTTTTCTTGAATTCTTTAATGGCAGGAGCTTGAACAATGTGCTCAATAGCCCAGATGCCAAGATTACATAATCTAGCTGCTTTTTTGCTTGTTCCAAAATGTTCTGCTTTATATACCTGATTGTAGAAGCAGTACAGGAAGAAGCCTAATAACTCAGGAACAACGGCTTCGGCACCTTCAGATTCAAGAAGCTCCACCAACTGATTGTTAGCAGCGGGAGAGTATTTAACGAGAATCTCACCTACAATACCCACACGAGGTTTCTTGATATCTGAGAGAGGAATGGTCTCAAAGTCTCTAATAATATCCTTACAAAGCTTAGGGAACTTAGTCAAATTAATATGTTTTGCAGATACATATTCTTGAGCAACCTTTAACCATTTTTGATGCATTTCATTTACACTGCCTGGAACTGCTTCATAAGGGCGTGTTCGATATACACAACGCATAAAGATATCACCCAATTGGGCAGATACAACAGCGCGAAGTAAAAGATTTGCATCGATATGGAATCCGGGATTGCTTTCAATACCGCCCAAGTTCAAGGAAATAACTGGAATATGAGCCATATCAGCTTTTTTGAGCGCACGTCTAATGAAACCAATGTAGTTGGTTGCACGACATCCACCACCTGTTTGGGTTATGATTACGGCTGTCTTATTCAAGTCATATTTGCCTGAAAGTAGAGCATCCATAATCTGTCCAACTACCAACAGAGAAGGATAACATGCATCATTATTAACGTATTTTAAGCCTACATCTATAGCATGCTTGTTGTCGTTGCCTAGTATAACAAAATTGTATCCACAGGCACTTAGAGCTGGCTGTATTAAGTCAAAATGAATAGGCGACATCTGAGGACAGAGGATAGTATAGTTCGCACGCATTTCCTCTGTAAACGGTACTTTAGTAATAGCAGAAGACTGAATGGTACGATCCTGATTCAAACGCTCTTTAACGCGAAGCGCTGATAAAAGGGAACGGATACGAATCTTGGCAGCACCAAGGTTGTTAACCTCATCAATCTTTAAGCAAGTATATATCTTACCAGAACCTGTTAGAATATCATTTACTTGATCACAGGTTACCGCGTCCAGACCACAACCAAAGGAGTTGAGCTGAATTAAATCAATATTATCTACAGCTTTCACATAGCTAGCGGCAGCGTAGAGACGAGAGTGATACATCCATTGATCCATTACAATCAAAGGTCTCTCAGGCTTAGCTAGGTGCGAGATAGAATCCTCTGTTAATACTGCAATATCGTAGGAAGTAATTAACTCTGGAATACCATGGTTAATTTCTGGGTCAATGTGATATGGACGACCTGCCAGAACAATACCACGTTTACCAGTTTCTTTTAGGTAGTCTAATACTTCTTCGCCTTTTTTCTGCATATCCTTGCGTACATTAGCTAATTCTTCCCAAGCTGCAGTTGCTGCAGTTGCAATTTCACTGGCAGGAATATCGGAGAATTCTTTAGTTAAGGCATCAATTACGCAACCTAAATCACGGAAGGACATAAAAGGATTGCGGAAACGTACTGAACCGTCTGTAATCTCTTCCACGTTATTCTTAATGTTCTCAGAATACGAAGTGACAATCGGGCAGTTGTAATGATCATTTGCTTCATCAAATTCTTTTCTTTCGTAGAATAATGCAGGGTAGAAAATAAAATCAATGCCCTGTTTAATCAACCATGTTACGTGACCGTGAGCTAATTTAGCAGGATAGCATTCGGACTCACTAGGAATGGACTCAATACCCAATTCATAAATCTTACGATTGGAATTAGGGGAGAGTACAACACGATATCCCAACTGGGTAAAGAAGGTATGCCAGAAAGGATAGTTCTCGTACATATTCAATACTCTTGGAATACCTACAGTACCTCTTGGAGCTTTATCTGCATCCAAAGAAGGGTAGGAGAAGAGTCTCTTTAATTTATAATCAAAAAGGTTTGGTACATTGTTGGCGTTTTTCTGACCGCCGACACCACGTTCGCAACGGTTACCTGAGATAAACTGACGTCCACCAGAGAATTTGTTGATGGTAAGACGACAACTGTTGGTACAACCGCGACATTTTGCCATACTGGTCTCGAATTTTAAATCACAAATCTTTTGATAAGAAAGCATAGTGCTTTCTTCCCCTTCTACAAAACGTTCTCTTGCAATTAAAGCTGCGCCAAAAGCACCCATGATACCAGCAATATCAGGGCGAATTGCTTCGCAGTTAGCAATCTTTTCAAAACTACGAAGTACTGCGTCATTGTAGAAAGTACCGCCCTGAACTACAATATTTTTTCCCAGTTCAGAAGATCCGATACTTTAATAACTTTGAATAACGCATTTTTAATAACAGAATAAGCA
>CAZHEM010000023.1:0-26131 GCA_964531725.1 uncultured Acetatifactor sp. | reverse complement strand
AATATTATATTGAATATAAACTCAATGAATAAGAATTCAATGAAATTTTTTGATTATATGTTACTACATAAAATGAGATACAGGAATCTAAATGAAGTAATCATGAAGCAAAATAATTAAATTAAGAACATTTACAATGAGAGGAGCAATTACATGGGTTCTAGAGACGAGCAAAAAGAACAACGCTACCAACTAATCATCATTAAAGCCCTAGAATTGTTTGTAAAAAAGGGCTATCGGGAAACAAAAGTAAGTGACATCGCAAAAGCTGCCAACATGAGTACCGGATTGATGTTCCATTATTTTGAATCCAAGGAACAACTGTATGAACAGCTAGTGAAGATGGGACTAGAGGGAACGAAGAGTCCTAGCAAGATGCAATACAATACACCAGCGGAGTTTTTTTTCAATTTCTTAGACGAGTTGTTTGCATATACCAAACAACAGCCTTGGGTGGTATGGATGTTTGTGCTGATGTTTCAGGCGAGACGTGGAGATGGAGTGCCAGAGCATATTAGAGAAATAGCAATGCAGGTGAATCAGATAGAGGAATCAGCGCGTATTATTGAAAAGGGTCAAGCACAAGGCATTTTTCGAGAGGGTGACCCATACGCATTGTCTTTTGCGTTTTGGGGAAGTGTGCAAGGCATTATGGAGCAGTTGGCAACTATGCCAGATATGCCAATGCCAAAGACTGAGTGGTTAATGAACATACTTGTAGGAGGAGATAAATAATGAAAAAAATAGTGGTTGTAGGTGGAGGAATTGCAGGATTGTCTGCAGGAGTATATGGATTGCTTGCAGGATATGATGTGACAATTTATGAAAAAAATGCAGTCGCAGGTGGACAGTGTATGGGATGGAATCGTAAAGGTTATCATATTGATAACTGTATACACTGGCTTACAGGAACCAAGGAAGGCACCGATTTAAGAAAAGTATGGGAAAAGGTTGGGGCATTGTCACCAGATAGTGAGTTTGCTAAGACAGAAGCCTTTTATACTAGTTGTGTGGGCAATCAGCGTGCTACCTTATGGAATGATTTGGAGAGAACAGAGAGAGAACTGTTAGAATTAGCACCAGAGGATGAAGTGGAGATTCGTAAGTTTATAGAACACGTTCGTTATGCACAGTGTTGTGAGGTGCCATCCAAGAAGCCAATGGATATGATGGGAATTCGTGATTATATTGAGTTGGGAAAAGGCATGGCTGATATGCCTAAAGTGATGAAGGAATATGGCAATATTGATATAGATGATTTGACAAAACGTTTTCAGAATCCTGTATTAAAGAAACTGTTTTCTGATTATATGCCTAAGGAATACACGGCTTATTCATTCTTAGTATCATACGCAACCATGACTAGCGGAAATGGTAATATCCCAGTAGAGGGATCGCTGGCAATGACTAATCGTATGGTAAAAAGATTCGAGGAGCTTGGTGGGAAGTTAATCTGTGGAGCAAATGTAAAACGAATCCTTATTAATAAGAAAAAGGCTTGTGGTATTGAAATGGAAAATGGTGAGCAGATTCTTGCAGATTATGTAATTTCAGCTACGGATTCCAATGTTCTTTTTGAAAAACATATCGGAGAGCAGTACATGGATAAGAGATGGAAGGAAGTATATAGCGATACAAGACGATTCCCATTGACCAGTGGTTTCCAGATTGCCTATGCTATCGACACACAGAAATATCATGAGAAGGATACGGTTTTATTTGACTGTGAGCCATTTATGATAGGTGAGAATCAATTTAATCGCCTATCGGTTAAAAGTTTCGAATATGAAAAAAGCTTTGCACCAGAAGGAAAAACTGTATTACAGATCAATGTGTTGCAGTATGATGAAGACTATTTTTACTGGAGTAGCTTGAGCAAAGAAGAGTATAAGCAGAAAAAGCAAGAGTTAGTAGAGATTATTACCGCTAGAATTCTGAAACAGTTCCCAGAATTAGAAGGGAATATAGAATTTTTGGATTGCTGGACACCTATGACTTACAAACGCTACTGCAATGCATATCATGGCGCATACATGAGTTTTGTAACTAAAAAGGATGAAAAGCCATTCCGTGTAAAAGGAGTTGTAAAAGGTATCAAGAACTTGTACATTGCGAGTCAATGGACCAATGCTCCAGGGGGATTGCCTGTGGCCGTTGTGGCTGGTAAATTCGCAATTCAGCGTATCTTAAAGAAGGAACATAAATCCATAGAGATATAAGAAGGTGGCAAGAGAAATTTATAAGAACAATAGAATAAGATTTTAGAGGTTAGAAAAGGAACCATGTTTCTCGATGAATGGGAATCATGGTTCTTTTTTTGATGAAAAAATGCATAATTATACCATTTATTTATAACTAACCAATTGTTTATTTGAATGTAATGTGGTATTCTGAAAATATAATGTGCATAATGTTATTTTCTGAAAAAGGAGCTGGTGACTATGAAGCAAAAGACCAAGAACAATTCATTTACAGCACATATTACAACAGCACATAAGATTTTTTTTGTAGCAACTCTTATGATGTTACTTTTTCTAATTGTAGGACAATATATTTATCCGGATGAACGAGATGAGAGGGAGACACACTGTCGAATTTTTGAAGCTAGTTGGCAACAAGTGTTAGAAGACGGTAGCAGAGTGGACGTGCAGATTCCGGGAACGGTACCTTCTCAGAGAAATGAGCCTGTAACATTAGCAACAACAGTACCTCAAGGGGTACACAGTGGTGAGTTTATTTTTTTCAGACCTATTTGGCAAGATGTGAATATCTATATAGATGGGCAATTGCGTGTAAGCTATAACACGGAGAATTCAAGACCCTTTGGTACTAATAGTGCGTTTCGGTATGTGTTTGTGGAATTGACAGAAGCAGATGCAGGGAAAGAATTGCTATATGAATTTTCCAGTGATTCAAAATATACTGGTGTTATGCGTAAATGCTATATTGGCGATGAACTGAGTATATGGTTACATCTAATAGAAGAATCGGGTGGTAGAACAATTATAGCTATGTTTTTGTTCTTTATGAGCCTATTTTGTATTCTTGTTTGTGAGATTTTGAAACTTGTATATAAGAAAACATTACCATTACACTATTTGGCATGGTCTATTTTCTTATGTGCTTTGTGGACTCTATCAGAGAGTGAATTCAGACAGCTTGTCATGAGAAATACATCTGTATTGACCAGTTGTACATATTGGAGCTTGATGATTATTCCGCTACCAATTATTTTGTATGTTAATCTGATTCAGGAGAATCGATATCAGAAGATATACATGTTTCCTATCTTTTACTCTAGCACTATTTTAGTGTTAGGAACCGTGTTGCAGTTGCTTGATATTGTACAGTTTGTGCAACAGCTTCCATTTATTCATGCGGAACTGGTTATTTCTATGGTATGCATTATTGCTACTATTACATATGATATTTTCTTTAAAAAGGTTTATGACTATCTGGCTGTAGGTATTGGTGTTTATGGAATGTTAGCTACGGCTATTTTGGAGATGGTATTGTATTACTTACATATAAATCTTACCCTAGGAACTATTTTAATCGTTGGTTTAGTATTCTTGCTCATTATGGCGATTATCAAAACAGGACAAGATTTAGTGTTATCAGAACGAAATAAGCAACAAGCAATCTCAGCGAGGGAAGCGCAGGCGAAATTCCTGGCAAATATGTCCCATGAGATTCGTACGCCAATTAATGCAGTTATTGGTATGAATGAGATGATTTTACGAGAAAATAAAGACGAAGCTATTGAGGAATATGCCAATAACATTCAAAGTGCAAGTAATATGTTACTAGGATTGGTGAATGATATTCTAGATTTCTCCAAAATTGAATCAGGACAATTGGAATTAGTAGAAGACACCTATAGTTTGGCACAATTGATAAAAGATGAAATGTTAATGTTAGAGATGCGAGCAGTCGGGAAGCCTATTAGCATAAATTTAGAGGCCAATCCATATATCCCATCTAAGTTTATGGGGGATGAATTGCGCATCAAGCAGATTATTACGAATTTATTATCCAATGCTGTGAAGTATACACAAGAAGGTAGCGTTACGCTGAAAGTCTTTTTTGAGTGGATTGATGCAGAACATATTAAATTGAGCTTTTCTGTGACTGATACAGGGCGTGGTATTAAAGAGGAAGATTTGGCTGAGTTGTTTGATAGCTTTAAGCGACTAGAATTGAGCAAGAATCGTAACATTGAAGGCACTGGACTAGGATTGAATATTGCTAAACAATTGGTGGACTTAATGCAAGGAACGATTGATGTGGATAGCGAATATGGAAAAGGTTCCACTTTTACGGTATCTATACCACAAAAAATTATGGACAAGAAGCCAATTGGAGATATGAATGCTCTTGTTACTAAAAAAGAGAATCGTGAACAATCAAGTGAAGGAATCTTTACAGCACCGAATGCAAAGATACTAATTGTGGATGATAATTCCATGAACTTGGTAGTAATGAAGAGCTTATTAAAACGTACAGAGATGAGTGTAGATACGGCTAAGAGTGGTAAGGAATGCTTGGAGATTACGAAACACACGAAGTATCATATTATTTTGATGGATCATATGATGCCAGAGTTGGACGGTGTAGAGACATTGCATATATTAAGAGAAGATATGTCTAATCCAAACCAAAATACAGTAGTGATAGCCTTAACAGCTAATGCGATTGCAGGTTGTAGGGAGGAATATTTGGCATATGGTTTTAATGATTACATTGCGAAACCAATTGAAGCGCAGAAATTAGATGAGATGTTAATTCAGCATCTTCCTGAAAAGATAGTAAATCACATTGGGCAAGATGATGTGTTAACCATTGACCACAAAGTTGGTATGGCGTATGCATTTGACTCAGAAGAAATGTATCATGATGTATTGGTAGCTTTTTGTGATCAGGTAAGAGAGTATATGCCGTTGATTGAAGCACATTATGTGAATCATGATTGGAAGGGATATGCCAATGTTGCACATGCATTGAAAGGAAACACTCTTAACATAGGTGCTAGTAATTGTTCTAAATTATCATTGCAGCACGAACAGGCTGCCAAGGCCGAGGATGAAGAGTTCCTTATGACGGAGTATGCAAGGTATGTGGAAATATTGCAGCAGTTGGTTGAAAAAGTGGAAAGTATGTTACAGAACATTTAAGTAGTAAGAGAATGTTACAAAGGAGACATCATGCTAAAACACAAACATAGTAAGAAACGTTTCATTGTAGTTATGATTGCATTGGGTATTTCATTAGTAGCAATAGGGAAATCACGTGCACTTATTGTAGATGAGATGCAAGTACAGTTGTTTGAAAACTTGAAGGATGTTGCTATTCAAAATGAGATAACCATGGAAAAAATGCTGAACGAGAGACAAGACATACTGTTAAATATCGCTGAGCAAGTGCAAAGTAAACATTATAATTTAAGTTCCTCAGAAGAAATATGGGAACTGGTGGAAGGACTTAAGGACTATAACAGTATATACCATTTTAAGCGAATGGGATTGATAACGCCAGAAGGTAAATCCTATTCAACAGATGGATATGTGTCCCAGCTGACTGATGAGCCATATCTTCTAGGTATGCAAGGAAAAAGTAATATTTCTAGCACCCTAACGGATGCTATCGGAGAGCCAGAACCTATCAACGTGTTTAGTACACCGCTATTTTCGGAAGTGGACAATAGTGTAGTCGGAATTCTATTTGCTACATATCGTACAGAAGATTTTAAACAAATGCTAAGTGTTGATTCTTTTGGTGGAGAAGGATATAGCTATATTGTGAAAAAAGATGGAACGGTTATCACAGATTCCGTTCAGTCTCCGATGTATGGAACCACCAATGTATTCGATACAATGCTAGAGTTCTCCCAGGAGAATGCAGAAGTAATAGATTGCCTTAAGGAAGAGATGAACAGTAACCATAGTGGATATAATACCTTTTATACGATTAATGAGAGATGTTTGCATTATACTCCACTAGACGTAGATTTCCTTAATGAAACATGGTATCTATATACCATTGTTCCTGCTAATGTATTGGAGGATAAATCTAATTCTGTATTGCTTTATCAAGATAGCCTGTTATTTGTTATTGGAGTTGTTTTAACTGGCTTGGTAGGTTTTTTCGTTTTTACCTATCGTAAGGATAGTGTGTTGTTAAGACGTGTGGCATATATAGATCCTCTTACGGAGGGTTATAATATTCAAGCTTTCAATGAGCAATTAATGAATATGGATAATGCATATGGTTATATGATTGCTATTGATATTAATGATTTTAAGTTGGTTAATAGTATCTGTGGCATTAACAAAGGTAATGAGACTATAAAACATATATGGAGACTTATAGAAGAACAGCGTGCAGAAGGTGAGCTTGCAGCGCATATAGGAGGTGACCATTATGTGACTTTCTGGAAGTGGTCTTCCAAAGAAGAAGTCACAGCACGAATCCAAAAGTTAAGTAGAGCAATTGAAAACTTAACAGATGAGCTTAAAATTATTGATATATATCCTTATTTTGGAATATATAAAATTGATGGTTCCGATGATCCAGAAGAGGATTACAATTATGCTAATCAGGCAAAACGACTTGTAAAAGGAAATAAAACCAAGAATTGGGCATTCTATGAAGAGATTGATGTTCAAAGGATTGTAGATGATAAGGTCATTGTTGATTCTTTTAAGTCTGCTATTGAAAATGATGAGTTTGAAGTATGGTATCAGCCAAAATACAGTGGAAATACAGGAGAACTGGTAGGTGCAGAAGCATTAGTTCGTTGGCGTAAGAAGGATGGTACATTGATTTCACCGGGACGCTTTATCCCTATTTTTGAAAGTAATGGTATGATTATTACTTTGGATGAATATGTATTCCGTAAGGTATGTATGCAACAGAAAAACTGGGAGGCAGAAGGATATAAGCTATTACCTATTTCGGTGAATATCTCTCGCGCAAGTCTGTATTTTGGTAATATTGTAGAACGTTACAAAGAAATTATAAATACCTGTCAAGTGTCACCGGATATTGTACCATTGGAGATTACAGAAAGTGCAACCATCGACAATGGGCAGATTAAGGAATTGGTAAAACGTTTCCACGATGTAGGTTTCCCATTATATCTGGATGATTTCGGCAATGGATATTCTTCTATTGCAACCTTGAAGCTCATTCACTTTGATACCCTTAAGTTGGATAAGAGTCTCGTTGATTTTATTGGTGATGAGGAGGGCGAGAAGATTGTTACTTATACAATCAAGTTGGCAAAGAACTTTGGTATGAGTATTACAGCAGAAGGTGTAGAGACCAAGACCCAAGTAGAATTCTTGAACCAGCTTAATTGTGATGAGATACAGGGCTACTATTTCTCAAAACCATTACCACTTATGGAGTTCCAGGCGTTGATGTAATGTAAGTTTTCTATATGGATAATACAAGGTGATTTGACCTTACTATATTAACTAAATAGTTGGTATGGTAAGGTCTTTTTTGGCAATATGATTGAGTGGAAATTATATTGTTTCAATGTTATAATAAAAACTCATGGTGTAGAAGTTTTTTTATACGGAGGATTCTATGGTGGATAATAAAGATAACAAAGATGCACAGACTCAGCCACACAAACGTCGTGTGCGTTATTCTGGGACACATCCTAAGAGTTATAGAGAAAAATATAAAGAACATAATCCTGAGAAGTATGCAGACACTATCGAGAGGGTTATCCAAAAAGGCGGAACTCCTGCTGGAATGCATATTTCTATTATGGTGCAGGAAATATTGGATTTCTTGCAGATTAAGCCGGGACAGGTAGGTTTGGATGCTACCTTAGGCTATGGTGGACATACTAAGGCAATGTTACAGAAACTGGAAGGGCAGGGGCATATTTATGCCTTGGATGTGGACCCCATTGAATCTGCTAAGACCAAGGAACGTCTTGCTAAACAAGGCTTTGGTGAGGAAATTCTGACGGTGCGCCTTCAGAACTTTGCAGATATTGATTTGGTAACAAAGGAGACGGGCAAGAAATTTGATTTTATCTTGGCAGACTTAGGCGTATCTTCTATGCAGATAGACAATCCAGATAGAGGATTCTCTTATAAAGTAGATGGACCTCTTGACCTTCGCATGAATCCTTTGAAAGGCATGAGTGCGGCAGAACGTCTTAAGGAAGTAACAGAGGAAGAATTAGTAGGAATGTTGGTTGAGAACTCAGACGAGCCTTATGCAGAAGAGATTGCTGCAACTGTAATGAAGTGGTTTCGTGCCGGCAAAGCAATTGAGACCACTACCCATATGAAGCAGGTAATTGAACAAGCGCTTTGTTATGTGCCAAAAGCAGAGCGCGAGGAAGCTGTGAAGAAGTCCTGCGCTAGAACCTTTCAAGCTCTTAGAATTGATGTAAATAGTGAATTTGAAGTACTTTATGCATTCTTGGAAAAACTTCCAGAGGTGTTAGCGCCCAATGGAAGAGTAGCAATTTTAACTTTCCATTCTGGTGAGGATAGATTGGTGAAACGTTCTTTTAAGGAGTTGCAAAGGGCAGGAATTTACAGTGAAGTGTGTGAAAACGTGATTCGTCCATCGGCAGAAGAATGTGTTAGAAATAGCCGTGCTAAGAGTACTAAGATGCGCTGGGCAATTCGCGGAGAGTAAATTGATACTAAGCCTATTTCAATCCGTTTATTCGGTTTGCAAATAGGCTTTTTTGTGGTATGTCATATGAATTTGTGGTACAATAGAAAATATTTATACAATTTAAAGAAGGGGTTACAGAACTATGTATGTATTTTTTTCTACGGTGATTGAACAGATAAGTAATTTCATGTATAGCTATCTTTTGATTATCCTCTTATTGACGGTTGGTTTGTATTTTACTTTTCGTACCAAATTTGTGCAGGTAAGAATGTTAGGTGAGTCAATCCGCTTAGTAACGGAGAAAAAGGGGAACAAGTCCTCTGTATCTGCTTTTGAAGCTTTGATGGTATCTACCGCTAGTCGTGTAGGTACTGGTAATATTGTAGGTGTTGCCAACGCGATTGCCATTGGTGGTTATGGTGCGGTGTTCTGGATGTGGGTAACTGCAATTATTGGTGCTGCATCTGCTTTTGTGGAAAGTACCTTGGCACAGGTGTATAAGAAACGTGATGACAAGGGCGGAAGCTATGGTGGACCAGCATACTATATTGAAGCGGCACTTAATAAGCGTTGGTTAGGTGTCGTGTTTGCAATTGCGCTGATTGCAACTTATGCAATTGGGTTTAATATGCTTTGCTCTTACAACTTTGCAACTAGTTTGTCGCAGTATAGCTTCTATGGCGACCCAGAGACTTCAATCGTGCCTTTGATTTGTGGTGGTGTTCTTGCAATTTTTGTGGCTATTTGTACTTTGGGTGGTGGAAAAAGAATTATCAAAGTAACTAGCGTGATGGTTCCCATTATGGGAACTGCGTATATTGTAATGGCACTTATTGCAATGGTTTTGAATGCGAATATGCTTCCAGCGGTATTTAAGAACATTTTCGTATCTGCTTTTGACTTCAAAGCCATCTTTGGTGGTTTTGCAGGTTCTGCTATTATGCAGGGTATAAAAAGAGGTCTGTATTCCAATGAAGCGGGTGTTGGTTCTGCACCGAATGCATCTGCATCAGCTGATGTATCTCATCCTGCGAAACAGGGGTTAGTGCAGATGCTTAGTGTGTTTATTGATACCTTGTTGGTTTGTACAGCAACTGCCATGATGTGCTTAAGCAGTGGAATTGTTCCATCAGAAGCTCTTACAGGAGCTCCTTTTGTACAGACAGCGCTTTCTACAAAGTTTGGAGCATTTGGTGCATATTTTATTACTTTTTCATTGTTATTATTTGCTTTCACAACATTGATTGGCAACTTGTTCTACTGTGAAGGATGTATGAATTACATTGCTAAGCGCACATTAGGTAAGAAACCCATGCGTGTGTTCTATATTGTGGCATGCATTATGGTGTTTGTAGGGGCTTTGTTGGATTTTGGAATGGTATGGAATCTAGCAGACGTATTAATGGGCATTATGACACATATTAACCTGCCAATTCTTGTGATTCTTAGTAAGCCTGCAATGGCGGTGCTTAAAGATTATACAAATCAGCGAAAAGAAGGCAAGGACCCTGTATTTAAGGCATCCACAATTGGCTTAGATGGTAAGACAGATTTTTGGAATTAAAGAATATAAAAGAAAGAATGCACAGTTCATGATTACATGACCTGTGCATTCTTATTAAAGTGGGTATCTATGAATTGTTAAGTTTCATTTTGTAACAGATTGTTGATTTCATCAACCATTTCATTAATGGCGGTTACTTGAGATGTCATTTGTGAGATATCATGTACATTGCTTTCAACCATTGCATTGATAGATGCAAATTGCTGATTTTCATTTCGAATACTTTCCGCAATATCATTATTGATTAATACAGTATTGCGGATGACATCTGCTTGTTTGTTGTGTGCATCTCCCATAGTGCTGATAGCAGACACCGATTCGTTAAGGAGTTCAGTCATATCCTGCATTCCCTTAAATACATTATTATAATATTCATTTTGTTTATCTAATTTTTGAGAATTTTCTTCTACATGGGTAGTTATTTCGTTAACGTTATTTTGAACACGGGTAATAACAGCCGATACATCGTTAAGGGAGGCTTGAGTACTATTGGCAAGATTACCAACCTCCTGAGCAACTACTGCAAATCCACGCCCTGCTTCGCCTGCTCTAGCGGCCTCGATAGAGGCATTTAAAGCCAACAAATTGGTAGAAGAGGAAATTTCGTTAATCAAATCTAAAGTGACACCTATTTCTTTTACAGCATCAGATAGCTTGGCTGCAACATCGACGGTTGTAATCATTGAATTGGATACTTCAGTATTTATAGTATGTAGTTCATTTAGTAACGTTTCGTTATCCATTGACTTCTCCAACAGATTTTTAGAAGTTACTTCTACTTTGCAGACGTTATCTGCTACAACTGTTTCCCACTCTTTTAATTCATTGAGGTTATCCATGCTTTCATTGGTTTTTTCACCTAAACGATTACTGCTTTCTAGTAACTGTTCGGTAGTAGCAGCTAATTCTTGAGCAGAAGCACTTTCGTTATCAGAGATATCTGAAAGTGCAGTACCAGCAGAATACAGATTCTGAGATAGACCTTGCACAGAAGTTAATATTTTTCGAACGTGTTCGTTATTTCGTTCCATTTCGTCTTTTTTGGCATTAACTAAAAAGCGACTTATTAAATAAGTGAGTAAGACAATTGTCGGCAAGGATAATGACACACAGACAATGCGGTCCAACATATTTGGGATAAAATATTCATTATTTGCAGGCAACGTTATCTTTCCATAGGTAAACCACGATACAATTAATGAACCTGCAATTTCTATTGATGTGATAGCAACCATTTTGTAATCTAAAAAGAAGGAAGTTAATATTACAAAGAAGAAGGCAAAGCCCCAAAAGTCTGTGGCTGGAATCATATAAAGGATAAAATTGAACTGAATTAGCATTATTACTACGAGGAAAATTTTTCCTGCTTTTAGTTTGCTTTGGGCAACTAAGCCGTCAACAAATCCAGTACGAACAAAATAAATACCAGTAATCAAATAGATGAGACAAGTTACATCAAATATTATTAAAGCAAGCCAATTGACAGTAGGAAGCCAGCCCATTATTTTTTCGAAGGTATATAACAATCCAGCGCACTGGCATGCCCCTGGTACTAAGAGTAGTACAAGGATAAACACTTTGTTAATATACTCATCTAATGCCGATAAATAGTTTTTAGAAATATTATTTTCAGTATTTTTCATGATGAAACTCTCCTTTTCTGACATCTTTTATAGTATTATACAATGGAAAGGAGAATTAGAGATGGAAAATCCATTATCTGGTCAAAAACAACCATTAATCGGTCGTTGCATTTCCCAAATAAGAAGGTAGAATGTAGGAAGGGTGTGCAATGTACGGAAATAGGAGAAGTAAATGAATATTATAAAGAAATATTGGGATTCCGTATATGTATATATTTTGCTTTTAGTTCCAGGTTTGTGTATGTGTGCAGGAACGTTTTGGACAATTTGCAAAATGCTAGGATTATATACTGATTTGAAATGGGCACAAATTATAGTATTTGATTGTTCGCAGATCATTTATATGTCTGTTGCACTATACTTTATATATCGAAATAAGAAGGATGCTACCTATATATCAGAACATCTGATTTATGTAAAGGGATTCATAGTTTTTTCGTTATTTGTGCAATATAATTTTATTTTGTATTTGTTTGCATCATCTTATGTATTGGAATGTACTTTTATATTCTTTTTGTGCATTGCATTTATGTTTGATAGTAAATTAATGGTTTTAAACACCGTATTGTATTCAATATCCTTTGCATTAGCCCATATTTTGAGAGCAGATGCTTTTCTACCTATGGATAAAGCAAATGTGCTTGAGATATTAGCATATAGAATAATGATATTTGTACTTACTGTATTATGCATAATGATGATTGTATATTTTGTAGAGCGCTTTTTGATGCAAGCAAGGGAAAGTAATGAAGAAAATATGCATCTGATGGAAAAGCAGTTGAAGTATTATAAGGATATGGAACTCTTAGATGCCGAGATAAGAAAGTTTCGACATGATATTAAAAACCATTTCATTTGTATGGAGTCGCTTTTTGATAATGGAAAGACGGATGAATTACAAAAATACTTTCAAGATTTGCATCAATCTTTTTCATTTGAAAGGAAGATATTTTATTCAGGAAATGACATTATAGATGCTATTTTACACCATGATTTGCCACATTGTTGTCGAGAAGAAGTAAAGGTCACAGTATATGGTGTTCTACCTGAGATAAGAACGGTTTCGGCAATGGACTTATGTACGTTGTTTTCCAATCTTTTGTCTAATGCAATTGCATCTGCCAATCAGTGTGTGGATAAAATGGAATCACAGGTTGCAATTCATTTTGCTAGTGGAAATACTTATTTTTCTATAACTATATCGAATAGTATTCTTGCGATGCAAAGCAAGGCTAAAATAAGTAAAAAGAAGGATAGAAATCATGGACATGGACTTTATAAGATAAGGAATGTGCTGGGAAAATATGATGGAAAGATAGAGCAAAGAATAGAGGAGCAGAAGGTTACCTTGACAGTATATCTCCCTATATAAGAATTATGACACAAAGGAGAATGACATGAAAATTGTACTATGCGATGACCAGAAAATTGTGTCCGAGGAGTTAGGAGGACTAATCCAAAAATTTGCTGAAAAAAATCAGCTACAGATTGAGTTTTCGTATTTCCCTAAACCCTCAGTGCTATTTCAGTATATGCAACAGAATACCGTTGATTTAATTTTCATGGACCTTGAATTTTGTAATGAATCAGAAGATGGAATTACATGGTTGAAAAAGATAAAAAAGTATTTTCCACGTACTGTTGTAATTATTCTTACGGCTTATGAGAATCGTTACAAAGAAGGCTATGAAGCAAGAGCATTTCGTTTCATGACTAAGCCCATAGAGGAACAGGAGTTGTTTGACTATTTATATGTAAGTGTGGAAGAACTTCAGATTACACAAAGTATTTCACTAATAAGACGAGGTATTCCGCATAATATTTTAGTGCGAGATATTTGCTACCTTTCGGCACAATCTGGTGGGAGCGAGCTATGGACAAGAACAGATATGTACTGTTGTGAGGAAAGCTTATTACAATGGGAGCAACGTCTACCTATGACTATATTTTTTCGTTGCCATAGCAAATATCTTGTGAATTTATCTCATGTAACCAAGTTTGAGAATCAAGTATTAACGCTTGTAAATGGAGAGAAGATACCAGTCTCCCGCAGAAAGTGGAAGGCTTTTCAGCTGGCATATATGAAATTTGATACAAGAGATTATAAAATATAGGCGGACACTGGGGATATAGATTGCAAAGGTGTTCGCTTTTGCGTATGTAGGTTGTAATGTTCTGAAAACTTTAGTATAATAAATTTGATTATCAAACGATGCAAGATTGATGTACGAAGGAGAAGAACTATGGGCAAGAAAAAAGGGTTAATGGAAGAATTTAAGAAATTTATCATGCGTGGCAATGTCATGGATATGGCAGTCGGTGTGATTGTGGGTGGCGCATTTACTTCGATTGTTACATCCTTGAATCAAGATATTTTGACCCCAATTTTGGGAGTGTTTGGCGGTATTGATTTTTCCAATTTAGTAGTAAAGTTAGGAAGTGGAGAGGAAGCACCTGTATTGGCATATGGTAATTTTATTACCGCAATGCTAAATTTCTTAATTACAGCGTTTGTAATATTCCTTTTGGTGAAAGGTATTAATGCGTTGAATGACCGCCTTTCTAAAAAAGAGAAAGAAGAACCTGCTGCTCCAACTACTAAGACATGTCCATATTGTAAAAGCACCATTGCTATTGAGGCAACACGTTGTCCTAATTGTACATCTATGTTGGATGAGCAGTAATTAATGAAATAAAATATGATTTGAAATAAAAACTTCCTAACGAGGGGTGGTGATAATGCAAAGCATTCATTGGCATAAAACCACGTTCCTGTTGGGAAGTTTTTGTTTACTAAGTCGGTATAAATGGAGTAAGATTAACGGTTTCCTAATTGCCAAAATGCTACTGCACTAGCGGCAGCAACATTTAGAGAGTCTACACCATGAGACATAGGAATACATACTGTGTAATCACAGTCTGCAATGGTACGTTCAGATAACCCATCCCCCTCTGTGCCAAGTATGATAGCAAGCTTATCCTCTGACATAAGCTGGGGATTATCTATGCTAATCGCCTTGTCACTCAAAGCCATGGCAGCGGTCTTGAAACCGAGCCTGTGGAGCAGTTGCATTCCTTGCTCTGGCCATTCATAGCCCCCATTACCAAGATAGGTCCAAGGAATCTGGAATACAGTACCCATGCTAACTCTTGAGGCACGACGATACAAGGGGTTACTACAAGCAGGAGTAAGTAGTACAGCGTCAATATTAAGTGCGGCGGCAGAGCGAAAAATAGCACCTACATTAGTAGGGTTTACTACATTTTCCAATATTGCAATGCGACGAGCTCCTGCGCATACTTCTTCCACACTAGGGAGCGCATAGCGGCGCATGGCGCACAATACACCACGAGTTAACTGGAAACCAGTTAATTGTGTTAAAATATTGAATTCAGCAGTATAGATAGGGATATCGCCACAGCGTGCTATAATTTCACGAGCTTGACTTTCAATGTGCTTATGTTCTAGCAAAAGGGAAAGTGGAACATATCCTGCATCCAAAGCACGTTCTATTACTTTAGGACTTTCAGCAATAAAAATACCAGAGTCGGGCTCATAATAATGTAACAGTTGTGTCTCATTGAGTCGGGCATAGACATCTAATTCAGGTGCTGAAAGATCTGTTATTTCGATAATATTTGGCATAGGTAACTCCTTCATTCAAAAAATGAAACGCAGCGAGCGTTCCTTGCTAGGAACATTATAATGTTCTAGTAAATGTGTGTCAAACATACAAAAGAATTGTTAGAATATGTACAATGTTTGTGGAAATTGATAGATTTTTTGCGGGTAATAAGATATAATGTATGGTAGGATTAGTTTATGGTTAGGAGAATGATACCATGAAGAATGCGAAAGATAGAAATGCACTTATTATTTACGATTGCAGAACAAAGGAATTCACTTATACCGATACGGTGAAAAAACATTTTGGAGCTAATTTTGATACAAGACCATTGTGGGATATTTGGTTGGAAGATGGTTTAACGTCTGCAGCAACATCAGAACAATTACGTTCTACATTGGAGAGAATCGCTAGTGAAGAAACACCGCAGATTTATTTTACTAAGTGGTCTATTAAGAATGTAGAAGGTATAAATAAAAAGTATCGTGTAGGATTTGTGTGTCCAATACCAGGAGAGGTTATTAGTA
Source organism: uncultured Acetatifactor sp. (assembly GCA_964531725.1). Taxonomy (GTDB): domain Bacteria; phylum Bacillota; class Clostridia; order Lachnospirales; family Lachnospiraceae; genus Acetatifactor. Next base: position 10,119 of record CAZHEM010000023.1, on the reverse strand, counting down.
TTACTTTTACGGATATTGGAGCTGGCGCAAAATGTGATAAGGTAGAAGAGACTGATTATGATGAATTGACAGGACTTCTCAAGCGAGATGCTTTTAGTAAAGCAGTAGTAGATAAGATGCTAGAAGATAGAGAAAAGGTTGCAGCTGGTCAGTATTCTTTGGTGTATTTTGATGTGATTCGTTTTAAGGCAATAAACGATATGTTTGGTATGGCGGTTGGTGATGAATTATTGAAATATATCGCTGATACCATTACGCAATATGCGGAAGCTGGTACAATCGTGAGTAGATTAGAGGCTGATCGATTCGTTATATTCATGAATTGCGTTGGTGATAAATTAGAAGAACTATTGGAGGAGATTCTTGGAGCAATTCAACAGTATGAGTTACCATTTAAGATAACCTGTAATGTAGGAATCTATGTGACGAATGAAGAAATTTTATCCGTGGATTCTATGCTGGATAGAGCAGTACTTGCGCAATCATCCATAAAAGGAAGTTATACTTCCATGTACAATTATTATACAGAAGCTTTGCGTAAAGATATGTTAAGTGAACAGGAGATTTCTGGTATTATTGGTACAGCTCTTGAAGAAAAGCAACTTGTACTTTATTATCAGCCTCAGTTTAATCACGCTACAGGTATGGTGGTAGGAGCAGAGGCTTTGGTGCGCTGGATTCACCCAGAACGAGGTATGATATCCCCAGGAGTCTTTATTCCCATTTGTGAAAAAAATGGATTTATTACGGAAATAGATTTATATGTATTTGAACGTGTATGCGAATTTGTACGAGAGTGTATGAAGAAACGTATGCCTATTGTACCTATTTCTAGTAACTTTTCGCAGCATGATATTTTCCAACCTAAATTTGTGGAAAAATTAGAAGAGATTCGTAAAAAATATGATGTTCCTACAGAATATCTTCGTGTAGAAATTACAGAGTCAGTGGTGGCAGGTGGTAGCCAACGTGCTAATGAGATTGTAAAAAAACTGCAAGAGTGTGGATATATTGTAGAGATGGATGACTTTGGAAGTGGATATTCTTCGTTAAATGTCTTGAAAGACATTGAGATGGATATTATTAAGCTAGATATGATGTTTTTATCAGGAGAGTCAGATGGTAGGAGAGGTGGTACCATTCTTAGCTCTATGGTGCGAATGGCCAAATGGCTAGGAATGCCTGTTATTGCGGAAGGTGTTGAGACGGCAGAACAGGCAGACTTCTTGCAAAGCATTGGGTGTGATTACATTCAAGGTTATTTGTATTCTCGACCACTACCAGAAAAGGAATATGTGGAATTGTTGTGCAAGAGCAGTATTGGGGTCACCGTATCAAGATTAGATTTGATTGACAAATTGAATGCTTATGATTTTTGGGATCCCAAGTCCCAAGAGACACTTATTTTTAGTAATTATGTAGGTGGTGCAGCAATCTTTGAATATCAAGAAGGCAAGGTTGAGGTACTTCGTGTGAACAAAAAATATTTGAATGAGTTTTGCATGAATCTCTCTGAGAAGGATTTGATAGAGGGTGATCCAATGAGATTCTTTGACGAAGAGAATGCTAAGATATACTATGACATGCTAGAGCGAGCAATTAGGTCAGGTGATGAAGAAGAATGTGAAACATGGAGAACCATTACTTCTCCTTGCTGTGGGGAAGATAGAATTTGTATTCGTTGCAATGCACGAATGATTGGTCAAAGTGAAGGAAGCTACTTGTTCTATGCCATGATACGCAATATTACGGTTGAAAAGCAGCATTATGCAGAAATTATGGATAATGTGAGACGCTTTAAAGTTGCTAGCGAACAGGTTAATATCTACTATTGGGAGTACGATGTGGCTACCAAAGAGATGCGCCCTTGTTTCCGCTGCATGAGAGATTTAGGTTTACCTGCATTGGTAACTAATTATCCGGAACCAGCTATTGAAATGGGTATATTTCCGCCAGAAGTTGCGGATATGTATCGTGATTGGCATAAACAGATTGAAGAAGGTGTGGAAGAATTAGAAGCAGTCATTCCTTTGACGACAGGGCGTGTGCCATTCCGTGTAAAATACACTACGGAATTTGATGAGCAGGGTAAGGCAGTAAAAGCATATGGTTCAGCTGCATTGGTAGTTGAGTAAGTGTTGTAAAATATGATATGAGAAGAAGTCGATGGACTCGACTTCTTCTTTAATATTGGTATGATACTATGGCTAATGTAGTATCATTTATCGCAGGAAATAAGAGATTAAACATAGGAGGAACAATTATGAATAACTTTCGTTATCATGCGTACACAGACATCAGATTTGGAAAGGATGAGATTAAGGCTTTACCAGAATTAGTTGAGCCATATGGAAAGAAGATTCTAATGGTCTACGGTGGCGGTAGTATTAAGAAGAATGGTATTTATCAAAAGGTATACGAATTGCTTAGCCATTGTGAAATATTTGAATTATCAGGAATAGAGCCTAATCCTAAGATTGAATCTGTAAGAGAAGGTGCTAAGCTATGTAAAGATAATGGCATTGAGCTTGTTCTTGCAATTGGCGGTGGTAGTGTAATTGATGCGTCTAAGGTGATTGCTGGTGGAGCTTTTTATGATGGAGATCCATGGGATTTGGTAACAGATGCTAGCAAGATTGGCAAGGTATTACCTATCATAACAATATTGACTTTGGCAGCTACAGGTTCTGAGATGAACAAGAATGCGGTAATCTCCAATATGTCAACCAATGAGAAGTTAGGAACATCATCTCATTATTTTAAACCACAGGCTTCTATTTGTGATCCATCGTATCTATTTACATTGCCTGCTCATCAAACGGCAGCTGGAACTGCGGATATTATGTCACATGTATTTGAACAGTATTTTCAGAAGCAGACAGAAGCATACCTGTCAGATAGATTTGCAGAAAGTATCTTGAAGACTTGTATCAAATATTGTCCAATAGCCCTTGCTAAGCCAGATGATTACGAAGCAAGAGCAAACCTTATGTGGGCAAGTACACAGGCATTGAATGGTTTGATTAGCAGTGGTAAGGGCGGTGCATGGACCTGCCATCCGATCGAACATGAATTAAGTGCATTTTATGATATTACCCATGGCGTTGGTTTGGCGATTGTGACCCCTAGATGGATGCGTTATATTCTGAATGAGGACACAGTGGAGAAATTCGCGGAATATGCTAGAAATGTATGGGATATGGTGGAGGATGACGATTGGAAATGCGCAAATATGGGAATTGACGCTACAGAAGAGTTTTTCCGTAAATGTGGTATTCCAATGACCTTGACAGAAGTAGGAATTGATGATTCTAAGTTAGAGGTTATGGCAGAAGACGCAGTGAAATTCGGTGGACTGGGTAATGCATATGTAGCATTGAACAAAGACGATGTAGTTACCATTTTAAAAAATAGTTTATAGAAATAATACGAAAGACATAATGAAAGAACTTGGCTTGTGAAATGAACCGTGAAACATTTAACGGTAATGATGGGGGTAGGAGGGGACGCTTATGCCAACATTAAAGAAAATGATAAGTCGGTACATGTATACTATTACTTTTTTTATGGTGGTTGCTATACTCTTGATAGTTTGTTCTATCCAAGTGCTGAATGAGCAGCGCAGAGCAAGAGAAAATGCGGAGACAGTGCTTGTTCAGATGACGCTACTTTTGGAAGAAAATCAAAGAGACTTAGAAGAAATCAAGGAACAGTATACTCAGACTTGTTTGCGTAATGCAGAAGCGATTGCTTATATTATCCAGTATCATCCAGAGACATTGGAAAGTGTTAATGAATTAAAGAAAATTGCCCAGTTTATTGAAGTGGATGAGATTCATATTATTGATCATACAGGGCGTATAATTAATGGAACTCATCCGCAATATTACGATTATACTTTTGATTCAGGTGAGCAAATTGGATTTTTCAAGCCTATGTTGGAGGATAAATCCTTAAAGCTTTGTCAGGATATCACACCTAATACAGCAGAAGAGAAAATGATGCAGTATTCAGCTCTTTGGAGTGAAAATGGTGAATTCATTGTTCAGGTGGGAATGGAACCTGTAAATGTAATGAGGGTTACAGAGAAGAATGAATTATCACATATTTTCTCACATTTGCGAGTAAATGTAGGAGCCAATTTTTATGCTATTGATGCTAAAACAGGAGAAATTGTAGGTTCAACTGTTTCTGATGATGTAGGAAAAATCATAGATGAGATAGGTATAGATTTTTCTACATTAAAGGAAGGAGAGAAGGACTTTCATGCAACAATCAATGGAACAGATTCTTACTGTGTATTTGGGTTGATAGATGGTAATTACATTGGTCGTACAGTTTCTAATGATGTAATTTATCAGCGTATTCCTGGTACTACGCTGGGGTTAACAGCAAGTCTATTATTAATTGCTTTTATTCTTGTTTTTGCAGTGACTTGGTATATGAATAAATATGTTGTGAGTGACATTCACAATGTGAATATGAAATTACATGCGATTACGCAAGGTAATTTGGAAGAGACTGTTGATATGCAGAATAGTCGTGAATTTGCCGAATTAAGCAATTATATTAATGAGATGGTAAAGAGCTTGTTGGCTAGTACGGATAAAATGTCGTATGTATTAAATAGAACCAATATGCGTATTGGGGTATATGAATATAACGAATTAATGAAGAATGTACGATTTACAGAATATGTTCCTAGGATACTAGCATGGGATGGGAAAAAGACTAGAGCCTTAGCATCCGATAAGAAGCTTTTTATGGAATATATGGATAAGGTACGTGAAAATACCATTCCTAATGAGGACAATACATTTAGGTTAGATGGTGACAAAGAGATTTATATTAAGCTTGAAGAATTAAATTTAGCAGGAGATGTTTTTGGAATTGTTATGGATGTCACTGATGCAATTTATGAGCGTCGGAAAATGGAGTCCGAAAGAGATATAGATGCTTTGACAGGTTTATATAACAGACGAGGCATTGAAAACAGATTGGATAAATTGTTCAAAGAGCCGAATCAATTGGGGCATAGTGCTTTGGTAATGATAGATGGTGATGGCCTAAAATCCATTAATGACGTCTATGGACATGACAAAGGAGATATCTATCTTAAGAAAATGTCAGAAGTCTTGGGGGATTTCGGTCCAAAACAATCTGTTGTGGGAAGATTAGGTGGCGATGAATTTGTTATATTTTTATATGGCTATGCTTCCGCACAGAAATTGTTTGATAAAATAGAGAGTCTAAAAAATATTCAAGATAACAGTCAGGTTCAGCTTACTCAAGATGTAAACCTTCTACTTAGATTTTCTTACGGCGTAGAGTTGACCAATGGGCGAGCAGACTACAAGGAAATTTTGAAAGACGCCGATGAAAAAATGTATGTTAACAAGCGTGAACGCAAAAAAGCACTTGCTATGCAGGTAGAATGATATAGTATTAAGCTCCATATATCACTTTTGGATGTATGGAGCTTTTTGTAGTGTTGTAATTGTTAGTTGTTTTTTGATATAAAAAAGTTATCTTCTAGTAGTAACCAATTTGCTCTAAATAGCTGCATAATCTGCCAATATCCAGGACCTCGTAAGCCGAACTCTTTAATCAAATCAAACTTTAATTGAAGACTCCTAACGTCTTCAAACCATACTTCGTGCATAACTCCATTTCGTTCATAGTTAAAGAAGGGAGAACCTGATAGTTCATCGAATTGTATTTCTACCCCTTGATTAATGGCAATTCTTACTGCTTCAATATTACCAATGGTTTGTGCTCTGGTTGTGCCTCGCTCATAGGGAAGTGGCCAATCGTAACCATAGTTGGGAATTCCCATGCTTATTTTTTGTGGTGGTATTTCTGTTACCGCATATTCCAACACACGTCTTACTTGATTGATTGGAGCTACTGCCATTGGAGGACCATAGGTATATCCCCATTCATACGTCATTACAAGTACATGATCAGCAATTTCCCCCAAAGCCTTGTAATCTTTTCCCTCGTATAAAAGGCCCTTTTGGTCGGCAGATGTCTTGGGAGCCAATGCTACCGATACTTGATAACCTTCTGCGTGCATTCTTTCTGTACACACTCTCACAAATTCTGTAAATAAATCTCTATCTTCTGCCTTGATAAATTCAAAATCAATATCGAGTCCTCTATAAGATTTGTTTTCCATTACCAACAAAAGATTATTAATAAGCGTATCTGTGCTAGTGGGATTATTCACAATTGCACTTATTAGGTTATTATCAAAATTACCATTCACACCAAACGGTGTTAACGTGAGTATTGGTAGCGTATTATTTTGTAAAGCCTTTTCTATCATCCAAACATCATCAAGCAATGGTTCCACAAGTGTGCCTTCCGTTGTAAAGCCATAAGAAAAAACAGACAATTCTGTTAAATAAGGTAGTGTATTATCCAATACCCAACTACTAATAAAGGGATAAGCATAGCCATTACTTCTTATGGTCATTGTTCTCTCACGCTGGTTGCCTGTGAGTAATAGGGACTGTCCAATAGCCAGTTGGTATGGATAAGTAAGCTGATTTGCATATATTAAGGTATCTAGATTTTGTTGATACGAGGCTGCAATTGAATCAATTGTATCGCCAGCTTTTACTACATATATTTCCATATATTCACCAAAGTTTTTACTATAGTATATTCACAGTAGTGCTGAGATGTCTTGCATTTTGTCGTGTCTCAGAGTATTCTTAAAAGTGGGTATAGTTACAAGAAATAAATGGAAAAGGTAGGGACAGAATGTGCTAAAGGTATTTCTAGTAGAAGATGAATTTGTTGTAAGAGAAGGTATTAAGAATAATGTAGATTGGAAGTCCCATGGATATGAATTCTGTGGAGAAGCAAGTGATGGAGAATTAGCTTTTCCCATGATACAGAAGTTGAAACCAGATATAGTAATTACAGATATAAAGATGCCGTTTATGGATGGCTTGACACTTAGCAGGCTGATTAAGAAAGAGATGCCTTGGATTGAGATTATTATATTGACAGGACATCAGGAGTTTGAATATGCCAAGGAAGGTATTAAAATTGGTGTAGCTGAATATCTGTCAAAACCTATTAATGGAGATGATCTACTTAAGGAAGTGGATGCAGTTGCTGTGAAGATTGCAGAAAAACAGCAGGAGCGACAGATTAGAGAACAGTACATAAAAGAGATGGAAGAGAATATCCAAAAAGAGCGTAAGGAACTCTTCCAATATTTGGTTACGGGTAGCAAAACGGTTCCTGAATTATTGGAGTTAGGTGAACGATTGGATGTAGATTTATCTGCTATGTGGTATAACATTGTCCTTTTTGCAACCAAATCCATTGAGCATGAATTAGAGGAATATTCTAATAGTTTAATTGAAATAGAGCAGAAGTTAAAGGAATTAAATGATCAGTGTGGAGTCTTGTTTTTTGACAGGAATCTAGAAGGAAAGGCTTTGTTATTTAAGGCTGATTCCAAGGAAGAATTGGAAAAAGTTCAACAGGATTATATGGATAAATTAAAGGCGATGCTAGCGAATTATGGTCATGTAAGGTATTTTGGTGGAATTGGAATACCAGTAAATCGTCTAAGGGAGATTTCAACATCTTTTGAGAAAGCAAGTCATGCCTTTGCGCATCGTTATCTTGTTCAGGAAAACGCTATATTGCGCAGTGAGGATGTAGAGCAGAATGTTTATCTTGAGAAGGAAGAATTTAATATTAGCAATGTAAATACCAAGCAGATTGATAGAAGTAAGATTAAAGAATTTTTGAAGCTGGGTAATCAAGAAGAGGTTGTTTATTTTGTAGAGGAATTTTTTAAAGGATTAGGTAACAAATCGGTAGAGTCTATTATGTTTAGGCAGTATATTGCAATGGATGCGTATTTCGGCGTTGTAGACTTTGTGGAAAATATGCAATTGACACGTGAGGAGATTGAGCCTCTGGATATGGCATCAGGAATCTTGCAAAGTGTAGACCAGACAAGGCAGTATGTAGGAAGAATTATTGAGAAGGCAATTGAATTACGAGAAAAGAAGGCCAGCAATCGATATGGTGGCATTGTGGATGAAGTGATTCAGTATATTGACAAGAATTATGGACAGGAAGATTTATCACTGAATCTGTTGGCTTCTCATGTGAATTTTTCTCCTAATCATTTGAGTATGGTATTTAGCCAGCAGACAGGCCAGACTTTTATTAAGTATTTAACAGATTATAGAATGAATAAAGCAAAAGAGTTACTTCGTTGTACGGGAAAGAGAAGTAGTGAGATTAGTATAGAAGTTGGATATAAAGATCCACACTATTTCTCGTATCTTTTTAAAAAGACACAGGGTATGACACCAACACAGTATCGTGGTGGAAAGGGTACAGAAGGGGATGAATAATGAAGGATAGAGTAAAGCAAATCTACAATAACTCGAATCTTGCCACTAAGATTCGATATTCCTATTTGGTATTGCTTGTTCCGGTTGTATTATTTCTCATTTTTGCATTTTATAATTTATGGACTGTAAACCGTAATTATGAAGATATGGTTAATTCTGCGGTAATGGCTAGTGAGTTTAGTTTAGACTTTAAAAAGGATTTTGATTACGAAACTTATCTGCTGATTGTTGGCAATAAAACAATAGAAGAATCCAATTTAGATGGGATGCTAGCAGAAGCAAAACGTATTGTAAGTGGATTGGAGAGTTTAACAGATTCGGAAGAAAATGTGAAACGACTAGATAGTGCTAGAACTTATATCGATAATCTGGAGATTTATATTGATCGTATTAAGCAAAATCTAGAAGAAGGTAATAAATATGAGGACAATATTGAAATATGGGAGAATGATGTGCAAATTGTTACATCGCTTCTTCGAGAGACAATATTTCAATATATTTATTATGAGATTCGCGATATTCAGCAATCGCGTATGGAATATCAGGATTTCTTTGAGAACACAGTTCGTTTTTCTTTGATTGCATTTGCTTTTATTTTGGTATTGATTGTATTACTTTCTTATCATATTCCGTTAAGTATTACGAGGCCTATTAGAAAATTAAGCGAAGTGACAGATCAAGTCAGTAAAGGCGATTTATCAGTTCGCTCTGATGTTAAGACAGGAGCAGAGGTAAGTGCTCTGAGTGATTCGTTAAACTCTATGATTGATAAAATAAATGAGTTGCTGGAACAGGTAACACAAGAACAGGTGCGTTTGCGTAAGGCAGAGTTTGAACTTTTACAATCACAGATTAATCCCCATTTTTTATATAATACATTGGATACGATTATCTGGTTGGCAGAAGCAGGTCAGCAGAAGCAAGTTGTAAGCATGGTAGGAAGTTTGTCGGAATTCTTCAGAACTTCGTTGAATCAGGGTAAGGATATTGTGTCAATTAAGGAAGAAGTTCAGCATGTGAGAAGTTACTTAGAGATTCAGCAAGTGCGCTATCAGGATATTTTAAATTATGAGATTAATATACCAAATGAACTTGATAGATATTTAATTCCGAAGATTACCATTCAACCGCTTGTAGAAAATGCTTTGTATCATGGAATCAAGAATAAACGAGGTCTTGGACACATTACAATTAATGGTAGGAAAGAGAACGATTATTTTGTGTTAGAGATTAAAGACAATGGAATAGGTATGAGTGAAGAACGCCTTATGCAAGTAAGAGATGGTATTCAATGCAAAACACCTACGGAGAAAGATATCTATGGACTGTATAATGTAAATGAGAGAATTCGTTTAAATTTTGGTGAGGAATATGGTATTAGGATAGAAAGTACCTACATGGAAGGGACAATTGTAAGCATTATTTTGCCCTATGCAGAAGAATGAGTGTGAAAAGTCAGACGATATTGTTATTGTCTGGCTTTTCTCGTAAAAAAACAAACTTTCCAAATAAAAAAACAAACCTTTTTTTATATTTCAATAAAAAAATGAACTTTTGCGAGAGTTATATGAATGGATTTATAAACAAACTAGATATAGAATAAGAACATCAAGAGGACGTGGGGTCCTTTGAAAAACTATATTTGGGAGGATTAGCAATGAAAAAGAAAATTTTAGCAGCTATCATGGCAGTAACTATGGTATTCAGCTTAGCAGCTTGCGGCGGC
>CAZHEM010000022.1:0-26230 GCA_964531725.1 uncultured Acetatifactor sp. | reverse complement strand
AGGCAACGGACTCTGACTCCGTCATTTCAAGGTTCGAATCCTTGTAGCGCTGCTTTAGAACTCACAAGCTTTTGCTTGTGAGTTTTTCTTTATTCATGATATATAATAAATAAGTATTTCTACTGTGGTATGATAAGCCTTGAAAAAAAGGAAATGAGGGTTACATAATGAACGAGACAAAAAAAGTTTTTTCAAAAATTGGCTTAGGCTATTTTATTGGAACCATTGTAATCTATGCGGCACAGATGCTTGTGGCGAAGATTGTAGAGATGGTAAAACCAGAGTTACTAGAAAACATGGATATGAATGTGTTATTATCCATTGCGCCAATGTACTTAATTGGTATTCCTGTATTGGTAGCACTTGTTAAGAGAGTTCCTGCTACAGAGATTCAGCAGCGTAAGATGAAATGGTGGCAGTTCTTAGTGGCATTGATTATGTGTTATGCGTTGATGTATATTTCCAACTGGATTGGTCTGGGATTGACTGCGCTAATTGGAATGCTATTGGGAACCACAGTAGGGAATCCGATTGTATCTTTGGCTTCTTCTACCAATATTTTGACCAATATCATTTTTATGGTAATTCTTGCACCAATTATTGAGGAATTAGTATTCCGTAAGCTTTTGGTAGACCGTACTGTGCGTTATGGTCAGGGTGTATCTATCCTGTTATCTGGCTTAATGTTTGGTCTATTCCATGGTAATTTGAATCAGTTTGTATATGCATTTTCGATTGGTTGCTTTTTTGCCTATATTTATATGAAAACCGGCAATATCAAATACACCATTGCTATGCATATGATTATTAACTTCTTGGGAAGTATTGTGTCATTGGTTCTTATGAGAATGGCGAACTATGAAGGCTATATGGAATTAATTCTTGCAGGAGCAAGTGAAACAGAATTAATGGAATTCCTTATGGCAAACATGGTAGGCTGGGCACTATTTGGTTGTTATGCACTTATGATTGTAGCGTTGGTAATCGCAGGTGTAGTGCTTTTTATTGTGTTCCGCAAGAAGTTCACTATCGAAGCTATGGAGAATCAGATTCCTAAGGGAGAAGGCTTTAAGACTGTTATTTTGAACCTTGGAATGGAATTGTTCATTGTATTCTGGATTGTAATGGTGGTGTACCAGATTGTAGGTCCATTGCTTGCTTAGTACTAGAACATTTTGTATATTTGACTTTTGACTAATACAAAGATTAGAATAAGAGGACAAACAATGTATACTTTTGACAGTAGAATTCGATACAGCGAGATAGATTATCAAGGGAAGTTAAGTATGGCTTCCCTTTTGAATTATTTTCAAGATTGCTCCACCTTCCATTCGGAAGATATTGGACTGGGTGTAGAGTACTTAAGTGAATTAAAATTAGCATGGGTTATGTCTGCGTGGCAGATTGTAGTGAACAGATATCCAAAGCTTGGGGAAAAGGTAACCATTGGAACCTATCCGTATGAATTTAAACGTTTTTTAGGTATGCGTAACTTCATATTGTATGGAGAGAATGGAGAAGTGCTTGCCAAGGCGAACTCCATCTGGACTTTGCTGAATATAGAGACTGGAGTGCCTACTTTACCTACCGAGGATATGATAGCTGGGTATGGTCTAGAGGAAAAGTTAGACATGGACTATGCTCCACGTAAGATTGCAGTTCCAGAGGGTGGTGAGAAGAAACAGAGTATTACCGTGGAATTACAGCATTTGGATACCAATCATCATGTAAATAATGGTCAATATGTAAATATGGCGTTAGGATTCTTACCAGAAGATTTTGAGATAGCGCAGCTTCGTGCTGAATATAAGAAACAGGCTTTTCTGGGAGATGAACTTCATCCTTATGTTGTAAATGCCGATAATAAGTATATAATAGCATTGACAGATGCTGAAGATAATCCATATGTGATTGTGGAGTTGTTAAAAAAGGAGAACGGTTGACAAGTATGATCAAATTAGGTGAAAAGCAAGTATTAGAAGTTGTAAAGACAGTAGAATTTGGCGTGTATTTGGCTACATCCAAGGAACATCAAGAGGAGAGAGTGTTACTTCCTATTAAGCAGGTGCCAGCAGGCACTAAGGTGGGCGATACGATTGAAGTATTTATTTATCGTGATTCTCAGGATAGAATGATAGCTACTACCAATGAGCCAAAGCTTACCATGGGCGAAGTGGCAGAGCTTACAGTAGCTGAAGTTGGCAAGTTTGGAGCTTTCCTTGACTGGGGCTTGGAGAAGGATTTATTACTTCCTTTTAAGCAGCAGAAGAGACGTGTTCGTCAGGGAGAGAAAGTATTGGTATCTCTCTATATTGATAAAAGTGGCAGACTATGTGCTACCACTAATGTATACGAAAGTCTTCGCAAGGATAGCCCATATCAGAAGGAAGATAGAGTAACTGGTAGAGTTTATGAGATTAGTGATAATTTTGGAGCTTTTGTAGCAGTAGATAATCAGTACTCTGCTCTGATTCCTAAGAAGGAATTATACGGAGAGGTAAAATTGGGCGAGGATGTGAATGCTCGTGTTATCAATGTGCTTGAGGATGGGCGTCTGACCCTTAGCATTCGTGAGAAGGCATATTTGCAGATTGAGAAGGATGCTCAGAAAGTGCTTGAGATTATTGATAGCTATGAAGGAGTTCTTCCTTTCAATGATAAGGTGTCTCCAGAGATTATTAAGCGTGAGACTGGAATGAGCAAGAATGAATTCAAGCGTGCAGTAGGCAATTTGCTGAAAGCAGGCAAGATTGAGATTAAGGAGAAGGTAATCCGCAGATGCGATTATCGATAAACTAAAGGAGGTGGCACTATGGATATTGCAAGTTTATCAATGGGGCTTTCCGTGGCTTCTTTGCAGAATGCGGTAAGCGTTCAGGTGCTTTCTAAAGCCATGGACACCAACGAAGCTTTAGGTGCAGGATTGGTTAATATGATTGATGCTGCAGCCATGGAGCAAAGTGTAAACCCACATATTGGCGGGAATATGGACATCAGAATTTAGTGGGGAAAGCTGTCTGAGGACTCTCAGGCAGCTTTTTTTGGTAAAAGGAAGCTCTTACATGGGAAAATATAGTAGTTTTGTGAAAAATAACATAAAAAACTATTGCTTTTTTGTTCAAAATTATGTACATTTGAAGTAAGTTACCAAAAGATGTGCCGGATAAGGAGCGAACATATGATATCAAATCAAATTTTACAAAACACAATTGAAGGTTTGAAGGGAATCGCCAGAGTTGAGTTGTGCGTTATGGATGTAGACGGCAAAGAGGTTGCTTCTACTATGGACATGAGCAATTGCTCCAATGCTGCGGTGGAATTTGCGGCATCACCAGCAGATTCACAGGAGATTCAAGGGTATCAGTATTTTAAAATCTATGATGAGCAACAGTTAGAGTATATATTGGTAGCAGGTGGAAGTGGTGAGGATGTGTACACTATTGGCAAGATGGTGGCATTCCAGATTCAGAACCTGTTAGTAGCATACAAAGAGCGTTTTGATAAGGATAACTTTATCAAGAATCTTTTGTTGGATAATCTGTTGTTGGTAGATATTTATAGCCGCTCTAAGAAGTTGCATATTCAGACAGACGTAGCCAGAGTGGTTATGATTGTAGAGTCTGGCAATGGTAGAGATAACAATGCGTTAGAGCTTACCAGAACTCATTTTGGTGGTAACAATAAGGATTTCATCACAGCTGTTGATGAGAATAATGTAATCGTAGTGAAGGAGCTTTCTGATGGCGATGTGAATAAAGAGCTTGATAAAGCTGCTAGAAGTTTGAATGCTCACTTAACCAAGGAGGGTATCAAGGAAGTGCGCATTGCTTATGGTACCATTGTGCACGAATTGAAGGAAGTAAGCCGTTCTTACAAGGAAGCTAAGATGGCATTGGATGTTGGTAAGATTTTCTTTGATGAGAGGGATATTATTGCGTATAGTGAATTGGGAATTGGACGTTTGATTTATCAGTTACCTATCCCACTTTGCAAGATGTTTATTCGCGAGATTTTTGGTGGCAAGAGTCCTGATGAATTTGATGAGGAGACTTTGACTACTATTTATAAGTTCTTTGAGAATAGCCTAAATGTGTCTGAGACATCCAGACAGTTATTTATTCACCGTAATACGTTGGTGTATAGATTAGATAAGCTACAGAAGAGCACTGGTCTTGATTTGCGCGTATTTGAGGATGCGATTACTTTCAAGATTGCACTTATGGTTGTGAAGTACATGAAGTACATGGAGAGTTTTGAGTATTAAAAGGAATACGAGAGATAGGGTGACGTATGAATAGAAGAGATGCATTAAGAATGGCAAGAGAACAGATTATCGAGGAAAATGGTGTTATTTTCCTCGATAATGTTAGTAAATCATATTCTACAGGTGCACCTGCTTTGAATGGTGTTAGTTTGAGCATCGGCAGGGGCGAATTTGTATTTATTGTTGGAGATAGTGGTTCTGGTAAGTCCACTATGATTAAATTGCTGCTTAGAGAGCTGACGGCTACTAGCGGCAATGTTTATGTTATGGGGCATAATTTGAGCCGTTTGAAACATAGACAGATTTCTAAGTTTAGAAGAAATTTGGGCGTTGTATTTCAGGATTTCCGTCTGTTGAATGATAGAAATGTATATGAGAATGTTGCGTTTGCACAGAGAATCGTGGAGACTCCTGTAGCGCAGATTCGTAAGAATGTACCTGCGATTTTAGCGACAGTTGGATTGGCAGGTAAGTATAAGGCTAAGACTAAGCAGTTATCAGGTGGTGAACAGCAGAGGGTTGCGCTTGCGAGAGCTTTGGTAAACAACCCTTCTATTTTGCTTGCGGACGAGCCTACTGGTAATCTAGATCCTAAGAACTCTTGGGAGATTATGAAGTTGTTGGAAGAGATTAATGAAGCGGGTACTACTGTTGTGGTAGTTACTCACAATAGAGAGATTGTAAATGCAATGCAGAAGCGCGTTATCACTATGAAAAAAGGCGTTATTGTAAGTGATCAGGAGAGGGGCGGATACATTGATGAAGATTAGTACATTGTTTTATACCTTCAAGCAAGGATTTGTCAATATTTTCCGCAATAAGTGGTTTTCATTGGCGTCCATTGCAACCATTTCGGCTTGTTTATTTTTACTTGGTTTATTTTTCGCTATTGTAGCGAATTTCAATAGTATGGTTAAGACTGCCGAGGAAGGTGTGTCTGTAACAGTATTTTTTGAAGAAGGAACATCTGACCAGCGTATTGATGAGATTGGTCAGCAGATTGCAGCACGTACGGAAGTGTCTGACGTGAAGTTTGTGTCAGATGATGAGGCATGGGCAACTTTTGGATACGATTATTTTGGAGAAGATTATGCAGAAGGTTTCCCGGAGAACCCATTGGAGGGTGAGGATAACTACGAGATTTTCCTAAGTGACGTATCATTGCAGAGTGCTTTGGTTACTTGGTTGGATTCCATTTCGGAGGTGCGTAAGGTTAATTATTCAGAAGTAACGGCTAACACTTTAAGTGGTGTGAACATGTTGATTGCGTATGTGTCTTTGGGTATTATTGCAATTCTTTTGGCAGTAAGTATTTTCCTGATTAGCAATACTGTAGCAATTGGTATCTCTGTTCGTAAGGAAGAGATTAATATTATGAAGTATATTGGAGCAACAGACTTCTTCGTAAGAGCACCATTTGTGCTGGAGGGTATGTTGATTGGTTTGATAGGTGCATTGATTCCTTTGGGAATTATCTACAGCTTGTATAACTATGCCATGACATATGTCATTGAACGCTTTACCATGTTAAGTGGATTCTTGAATTTCTTAACTGTGGATGAGGTTTTTGCATTCTTGACACCTGTGTCATTAGTTATCGGTGTAGGAATTGGTTTCTTGGGCAGTATGTCTACTGTTCGTAAGCACCTACATGTGTAATAAATGAGGATATTGATGAAGAACAAATTGTTATTAGCGTGTTTATGTGTATGTGTGGCGTTCGGAAGTACCACTATGGTGCCAACGGTTTTAGCGAAGAGTACCACTACGACCACGACCACATCACAGAGCATTAAGGATAAACAAGAGCAGATATCCAAAGCCGAGGAAGAGAAGAAGCAACTTCAGAATAGCTTAACAGATTTAAAGAAATTAAAAGAAAAGCTGGAGACTGAGAAGAAAGATTTAAAAAATTATGTTTCGCAGTTGGATAATAATCTGGCTCAGATAGAGCAAAATATTGCAGAATTGAAGTCTCAGATTGCAACCAAAGAGCAGGAGATTATCGAAACGGAGGCAATGCTAGAGCAGGCTTTGGCAACGGAAGAGAAGCAACGTGCAGATATGATTGTGCGTATTCGAGCTATGTATGAAAAGGGTGACTCTTTCATGTTAGAGGGTCTTATGGAATCCAAGGGCTTTGCTGATTTCTTGAACAAGGCGGATTATGCTGAAAAAATAGTTGCCTACGACATGAAAATGTGGGAAACCTATAAAGAGAGCAGAGAGCTTGTAGAGCTTTGCAAGAAGGAACTGGAGTTAGAGCGTCAGATTTTGTCTCAAGCCAAGGTCAATGTAGAAGCGGAGCAAGCTAGCTTAGAAGATTTGATTGCACAGAAGAATAAAGATATCTCGGCATATGAGTCTGATATCTCTAACAAAGATAAGGCAATCAAAGAATATGAAGAATATATTGCCGAGCAGAATGAGATTATTGCTGCTTTAGAAAAGGCCATTGCAGAAGAGAAGAGACAGACGCTTGCAGCCAATGGTAATGTGATTACTTATGATGGTGGTGTGTTTAAATTCCCACTTGCATCATATACTAGAATGTCAGATGATTATGGGTGGCGTATACATCCCACCTTGGGGGTAAAGAAGTTCCACAATGGCGTAGATTTTGCGGCACCTAAGGGCACGGCTATTTATGCCGCATATGATGGTAAGGTGGTTGCGGCTACTTATAGTTCATCTATGGGTAATTATGTAATGATTGACCATGGTGATGGACTATATACGATTTACATGCATGCTTCTGCCTTGTATGTATCTAAAGGAGATGTAGTAGTGCGAGGTGAGACCATTGCAGCAGTAGGTACCACAGGACGTTCTACAGGTAACCATCTTCACTTCGGTGTGCGTTTAGATGGTGAATATGTATCCCCATGGAATTATATATCTGAATAAATTAAGTAATATTTTAGCTTGGAGGTCTGCCTATGCAGATTTCCAAGCTATTGATTATTGGAGAGTATAAAATGGAACAAGATAATAAGAAAAAAGGTTCGTTTCTTAGTGGAATATTGATAGGATTGGCAGTGGCTTTTCTGTTAAGCGGAGCTACTTATTTTGCTGTGTGGACCATAGAGGAAAAACGAGCAGAAGAAAATGCTGTGGATAAAGAGTTGTATGAAAAATTACAATTATTGGAACAAACCGTAAAATATTATTACTATAAGGATGACGTAACCAATGAAGAGTTTGAAGATGGCATTTATAAAGGTCTCGTGTCTTCCTTAAACGATCCTTATTCAGAGTATTATTCTCCAGAAGAATTGAATGATTTAATGGAACAGACAGAAGGGGTATATTATGGAATTGGTGCCTATGTTAGTGTTGATACTGCCACATCTCTCACCAAGATAAGTGGAGTAATTGAAGGCGCACCAGCCCAAGAGGCAGATCTTCGTGCCAACGACTTGATATACGAGGTAGATGGAACCTCTACCTATGGAATGAGCCTAGATGAAGTAGTTGCCTTGATTAAAGGAGAAGAAGGGACACAGGTAATGCTTACCATTGTTCGCGAAGGTGAGGCAGATTATTTGGAGATTCCAGTAGAGCGTCGTAAGGTAGAGAGCCCTACGGTGTCTTATGAAATGTTGGATGATGTGACGGGTTATATTCAGATTACCGAGTTTGATGATGTGACAGTGGACCAGTTTGCAGACGCATTAGCTACGGTAAAGGGAAGTGGTATGCAGAAGCTGATACTGGACCTTCGTGCCAATCCAGGTGGAAGCCTTACTGCGGTGGTAGATATTGCAAGAATGCTTCTCCCAGAGGGTATGATTGTATATACGGAAGATAAGTATGGACATCGCAATGAGTATACTTGTGATGGAACCAGAGAGCTAGGAATGCCAATGGTAGTATTGGTAGATATGAATTCGGCTAGCGCATCGGAAATATTAGCAGGAGCTATTAAGGACCATGGGGCGGGTACCTTGGTTGGTACCACTACTTTTGGAAAAGGTATCGTGCAACAGGTTATTCCGCTATCAGATGGCTCTGCCATTAAAGTAACCATTAGTAGCTATTATACTCCTAGTGGTCAGAATATCCATGATGTAGGCATTGAGCCTGATGTAGAGTGCGCATTTGATGGTGAATTATATTACAATAGCGACAATCCAGTGGATACCCAGTTGGAGAAAGCGAAGGAAATTATTGCGGGGATGTAATATGGGAAAAGTATTTTTAATTGCAGATACACATTTTGGTGGTGAATCCATCATTCGATATGAGAATCGTCCTTTTAAGACAGTGGAAGAGATGGAAAAAAGCCTAATAGAGCGATGGAATCGTGTGGTAGCAGAAGAAGATACGGTTTTTGTGTTAGGTGATTTTTCCACCAATCAGGATGCAGAGGCTGATAGAAGAGTTCTTGGTAAGCTGAATGGCGAGAAAATCTTAATTATGGGGAATCATGATACTCATCGTACGCCGCAGGAATGGCGTGATTTGGGATTTGCAGAGGTATCTACATGGCCGATTGTATATAAGGAATTTTTCCTGTTTTCCCATGAACCTATGTATATCAATACCAATATGCCCTATGCTAACTTCTATGGGCATGTACATGGGAATGTAACTTATCAAAGCTTGACCAAGCAAAGTGCCTGTGTCAGCGTGGAGAGAATTGATTATACCCCTATTGATTTTGAAGAATTAGTGAAAAGAGTAAAGGAGATATAGGCATAAGCTTATATCTCCTTTGTTGTGTGAATGAAAATTCTGATATAAAAATTATTCTTCGGAATTAATCATTTGCTCAATTAATTCAAGTGGCATTTCGCCATATTTTACATAACAAGATACCTGACTGCCATTGTAAGTAGTTGCCTCGCCGGCATAGATGTATTCTCTGTCATCATAGAAGAAGTTAGCAGTCTGATAATCTCCATAATAGAAATAGTCCTTGTATTGGTCAATTTCTTCTGGAGTGTTTAACTCTACTTGATAGAGAATATGTTCAGAGGAACTTTCGTAAACAGTTATGTGTCCGTTTGGATCGAGAAATTCTTCCGTGCCAGCCTTTTCACTAGCTTCAATCTCTTCCCAAATTCTATCGTAGTAAGTGTTGTAATCTTCATAACCTTCTATGCCATAGTAGCTATACAGGATGTCAGAAGGAACTCTGCTGTCAAAGTTTTCCTCGATACTAATGTAGTTAAATTCCGCATCATCGCTAGTAAGAGAAAGAGTTGGATATAATTCCTTGATAGCAGCGATTGTGTTGGTATAGTTAGACCAAATAACTGGGCAATAGGTTAAATAACTAGATTCGTCTACGGTCTGTCTGATGTTAAGTTCGCCGATGCTTAATCCTTTTCCGAGGTCTTCTAGGGTAGAATGTGCTGCAAAGTCTGCACGATAAGCATCTACGATTTTCTGAATCTTCTCTGGGGCTGTAATGCTATCTAAACGACCTTGGAAGGTGGAGTAGATGGATAACTCACTTGGGTACTCAGACACACCGGAGGAGAATACATAGGCAGCTTGTTTGTATTCATCGCTTTCTATAATAGGGCGTAATACTTCTATATCTTCCTCTAGAGCACGATAGCATCTTGCGAAGGTCTTGCCGTTTTTTAGAGTAACCTCAATGTCAAATGTCTCATAAGTAGCGTCTATTTCACCCATATGGGAAGGGGAAGTCATGGTAGACAACAGATTATAAATGGCGTCTACATCAGTATATGTCATTTCTACTTCATCTTCGTCATCATACCACCAGGCCCCATTTTTATCGCTATAATCATAGATGTGTAGGCTGGCAGAGGCAATATCTTCTTTGTCAGGTACATATTCGTCGTAGCCAAACCAATCGCCCTTGAAGGCAAGTAAAATCAAGCAGGTTAATAACACAGTGCCTAACATTTCTAGCTTATGAGATAAAAAGCTGCGGAAATTCATATGGAAAACGCAGTTCAATACGCCAAAGCAGAATGCGCCCACAAGGATGGCACCAAATAAATGCCATGCAGTAGCCTCTTTATCCAGAATGCCAATAAATACAGCTGCGCCAGCTAATCCACATAAAAGGGAAGTTACAACACGTAAAAAGTGTTGCACATATATATTGTCAATGCCATGCTCTGCTAATTCGCTTGGTCTGCGTAAGTATAAAAGCCAAGCAGCAACCAAACACACAATAGCAGATGCAATAGAACCTACCCAGAAGAAAGGTTTGCCACTGCCTTCCAATACTAAAATAGTATCCACAATAGGTGACAGTATGCTATATGAGTAAAGCGGTTCGTCATGGTTATAGCTGTATGTGTAAAAGAAAATTTCAGAATAACCACATGCAAGTAATGCATATAAGGCAAATATTAAAGTGCCACCAATAACGGTAGAACAGATAGCGTTAAAAATGTTACCACTTAACATAACGCATACTAATGTAAAATGATACATAATCAAAAAGCCAAGAATAAAACGTAAAGTTACCAATCCGGCAGAGTGACAAATAGCACCAAAGGACGCGGTTGCACCAAAGTGTGCCAAGTTAGTGTATATCAATACGAGAGTAAGCAACATGCTAAGGAGCATTGGTACTAACCAGATTAGGAAACCATTCAAATAGTTAATGAAGAACAATTTGCTTCTCTTTACAGGAATGGAATGGTATAAATCAACCATTTTTCTGGAATAGAGATAACGGTAGCCGAAGAGAGCTACAATCATGGCTCCTACAATAAGAATCATGCCCTGTGCAACCACTGCGTAAGCTTCAATAAAGCTTGTGTAGGAACTAGTGACTGTAAGGATTATTCTTTGAGAATCTGTGTAATACCGTTCTATTCGATCTAGTATACCGTGATTCACAAGTAGGAATAATACTGGAAGTGATAACACACTTCCTAATACAGACAAGGCCAACATCCATGTACGGTGGCGCATGTCTTCTTTTGCTATATTAAAGGATGAGATTCTTGAAGTCATATCCTTGCACCTCCGTTTCGCTAATAAAGATTTCCTCTAGTGAAAGAGGAAGAATTTCGTAGAAAATTGGGCATAAGCCAGTCATGATTCCATCGATTATTTCTCGCTGACCACGCACGGTAATAGTAAGAAGGGAACCACGTTTTTCGGTTTTTAGAACGTCCATGGACTGGAACGCAGTGTCAGTATCCACATCTGCTGGAAGTACACATTGCAATTTGTGGATGCCAAGCTTCATTTCATCTAATTCCTTGGAGAAGAGAATACCACCCTTGTGGAGTAATCCTACATGATCGCAGATGTCTTCTAGCTCACGCAAGTTATGTGATGCAATAATAGGAGTAAGTCCACGATTTTCAATCTCCTGTACAAATAAGCTTTTTACATTCTGGCGCATAACTGGGTCTAATCCATCAAAGGTCTCGTCACAAAGCAAGTACTTTGTGTTGGCACAGATGCCAAACAGTACCGATAACTGTTTTTTCATACCTTTAGAGAAGGTATTGATTTTACGATTGAGCTTCAAATCCAAAATGCCTAGTAATTTATGAAAACGTTCTAAATCAAAATCTGGATAATAGGTTAAATAGTAGCGGAGCATGTCGCTAGGTGTTCCGTTGTTAAAAAAGTATTGGTCATCTGAGATAAAGAAAATCTGTGATTTGACCGCAGGATTTTCATATACAGAAGTTCCATCGATGGTAACTGTTCCTTCGTCTGGACGAAGAATTCCTGTAAGAGTACGCATTAAAGTACTTTTACCTGCACCATTGGTTCCGATTAATCCAAAAACTTGTCCTTCGCCAATGGTAGCAGTAATATGGTCAAGCGCTTGGACATCATTAAATTTCTTTGATACATTGGTTATTTCTATCATTTGTTGTCCTCCCTCGAAATGTCAGTTGCATAAACAGAATGAATAAGAGAAAGTATCTCTTCTTTGGTCACGCCTACCTCTTTGGCGCGGTTTAATACGGCAGAAAGCTCGCTCATAAGTTCTTTTACCTTGCTCCCCTTCCATTCTTGTTCACAAGTTACATAATTGCCACGTCCAATAACGGTGTATAAGTAACCATCTTGCTCTAACTGAGCATATGCACGCTGAATTGTATTGGGATTTACGGACAATTCCATGGCAAGAGAGCGAACCGATGGCATCTTGGTATTGGCTTCCAATGCACCACAGATAATAAGTCGCTCTAGCTTTTCTACAACTTGTTCGTAGATGGGACGCTTATCCCGATAGTCTAGTACAATCATGGTTGTTCCTTTCTTTAAGTATATGTATGTTTTATTTGCGGTTGAGCGTATTAAGAGGCTTAATACACTTGATGGATTTATATTATATCTATAACGAGAAAAAGTCAAGAAAATTTTGGAATAAAAAAGAAGTAGGTTTCCCTACTTCCACCATTCCTCAGGTATGGATTCTCTATCGATGAAACAATTGATTTCATGTGAGAGAACTTTTTGTGTAACTTCAAATAACTTTTCAGCATCGCATAAGATACATTGGGCATCACCAAATCTAACTTTTTTTGCGGCACCTAATGCAAAGTATGCGTCCATTAATTTATCAAAGCTTTCAGAGATATGTGCTGTATGAACATTGTAATGGCGATACATTGATACTTCACGAAGATTGCCATCTGGCATTTTAATTTTAAAAAGAGTTGGTTCGCTGGTGAAACGTTCCGGTACATCTAATACTTCTTCAATGCTATGAATGAAGGTATTGCGTGCGTGAGTGACACCTACCAATAATATTTTGGCATGAATGGAACGGAGCCTGTCCCAACAACCCCCAGGAGGGCAAGGGGTTGTTGCTAATTCTTCACCTTTTACATATTCTTCTGCGCCGACTCCACTAGCTACAATGCTGTGAGTAGGGTGCAAGGAGCGGAATGCATTTTCTCTTTTTAAGAAGAGATTGGGAATAATGCCTACACAGGCTGGTTCGATATCTGGATCAAATACATTATGTTCCGCACTCATCTGTGCCCAGGTGTGAGCAGGGGTCATAAATAACCCATTTGCAAGGTATTCTTGAAAAGCGTCAATCACGGTATCAGCACCGCCTTCCACTTTGCCAATGGATTTCATAGATGAATGAACCATAACAGCGTCAGTTGGTTTGATTCCCATAGCTATTAAGTTGCGGATAAGATCATTTTTGTTGTACATTGCTGCTCCTTGATTAAAAGATATTATTGAATAAGCCTAACAAATGGAACGGCTTATTTGTATGCGTGTTGCTTACAGTTGGCGGAATACTTCCCCAATTGGTGCTTGAATCAGCAAATCTGCATGGCTGTCCCTCGGAGTGGCAGATTTATTGATTACTACTAATTTGTTTCCGCTGAAATAATCAATTAATCCGGCGGCAGGGTATACAGCAAGAGAAGTGCCACCAATAATAAGTACTTGTGCGTTGCGAATATAATTAATAGAAGAAGTGATTGTTTGGTCGTTTAATCCTTCCTCATATAATACCACATCTGGTTTCACTGGTCCGTCGCATTTTGTACACTTAGGAACGCCAGTAGTATTCACAATATGCTCTACAGAGTGAAAAGCACCACAATCCTCGCAATAATTGCGAAGAACCGAGCCGTGAAGCTCTAACACTTCTTTGCTGCCAGCTGCTTGATGAAGACCATCGATATTTTGGGTAATGACTGCACGAAGCTTTCCTTCTTGTTCTAGTTTTGCTAAATATTTGTGAGCATCGTTAGGCTCTGCATTCAGACATAGCATTTTGTTGCGATAGAAACGATAAAATTCCTCTGGTATCGCACGATAAAAGCTATGGCTGAGAATGGTCTCAGGAGGATAGTCATATTGCTGATGATAAAGTCCGTCTACACTACGAAAGTCTGGAATTCCACTTTCGGTAGACACACCTGCACCACCAAAAAAGACAATGTTGTCATATTTATTGATAATGGTTTTTAACTCTTGAATTGCGGATTGTATGTTATCCATAGGCAGCCTCCTTTTCTCTTAAAGGATAATTACTTTATTCTTAGTTTTGAAAAATTGTGACTTCCATAGTATTGTAGCATAAATAGTAAAATTATGATATACTGTATGCGTTGAGAAAAAACAAGGAGAACAAAATGGATATTCAGGTAGGCAATATTCTTAAATTGAAAAAGCAGCATCCATGCGGTAGTAAAGAATGGGAAGTTTTGCGTGTGGGAGCAGATTTCCGATTAAAATGTGTGGGCTGCGGACATCAAATTATGATAGCTAGGAAGATGCTGGAAAAAAACATAAAAGAAATTCACGAAAAAGCTTGAAAATAGCGAAAAGTTATGCTATCATATCAATTCGTGATATATTAATTTCCTTGCTCACGCATGGACGTGGGCCAGAGACCAAAAGGAGGTAACAAAGCATGAACAAGTATGAATTAGCCGTAGTTGTTAGCGCTAAAATCGAAGATGATGAGAGAGCAGCAGTTGTAGATAAGTGCAAAGCTCTTGTTGAGAGATTCGGCGGTACAATCACAGAAGTGGATGAATGGGGTAAGAAGAGACTTGCTTACGAAGTTCAGAAGATGAAAGAAGCTTTCTACTACTTCATCAGATTTGAGGCTGAAAGCACTGCTCCAGCTGAGATCGAGAGCCGTATCCGCATCATGGACAACGTTGTTAGATACTTATGCGTTAGACAGGACGAGGCATAAATAGAAAGCGAGAAAAGAGTATGAATAAAGTAATTCTTATGGGACGTTTAACCAGGGACCCTGAGGTAAGATATTCACAGGGAGAGAATCCTTTGGCAATTGCTAGATACACCTTAGCAGTAGATCGTAGACAGGCTAGAAATAACGGAGGAGATGAGCAGACAGCTGATTTCATTAACTGCGTTGCTTTCGGTCGTACTGGTGAATTTGCAGAGAGATATCTCCGCAAAGGAACTAAGATTGCTGTAACTGGACGTATTCAGACAGGTAGTTATACCAACAAAGATGGTGTAAAAGTATACACCACAGAAGTTGTTGTTGAGGAACATGAATTCGCAGAGAGCAGAAATGCTTCTGGAAATGATGGCGGTTACAACGGCGGATTTGGCGGTGGTAACAGCGCACCAGCTCCTTCAGGTGCAGGTGATGGATTCATGAACATTCCTGATGGAATCGACGAAGAATTACCATTTAACTAAGTTTGATTATTAAGATAGGAGGCACTGACATGGCATTCAATAAAGCAGAGAAATCTGATTCTCCAATGAGAAGAAAAGGCGGAATGCGTAGAAGAAAGAAAGTTTGCGTATTCTGTGGCAAAGATAATGTTATCGATTACAAAGATACCAATAAATTAAAAAGATACGTGTCTGAAAGAGGAAAAATTCTTCCTCGTAGAATTACAGGCAACTGTGCAAAGCATCAGAGAGCATTGACTGTAGCTATTAAGAGAGCTCGTCACGTTGCATTGATGCCTTACGTTCAGGATTAATTCTTAGCGTAACGCAGGATATCGAGTTTATTATGATGACCAATTGTCCGAAAGGATAATTGGTCGTTTTGATTTAAATATACTTTTTGGGTCAAAGATGCTAATATAGAGTAAATGGCATTTGGAGGAAGAATAAGTGGAAGGTAATAAGAAAAGCAATATATGGATAATATTAATGTCTGTGCTCTCGTTTTTGGCAGTACAATGTAAATATGAGATTTTTGTAGGAAACCATCCGGAATCGGCTTTGCTGAATGGACTAAATAAGTTGCAGGGTACGTTCAATAGTCCGGATTTTGCAGATATCTTTGTTGTGGCAGCTATTTATATGCTTCTGCGTTATGTGATAAATAAGGATTCAAAGATAGATAAATTTGGTGTAGTGGTATCATTGGTGCTAGCAACAACATTGCTAACGGCTATTAGCTTTAAAAAATATAATTCTGCAGATATGTTGTTGGCGAATAGTTACCAATTGCTAATATCGGCTTTAGGCATTGTAGGATGGGCAGCTATTATTTATGCGACGTTGAGAAGTCTGTGCTATTTGTTTGATATGAGTGGAAAGAAAGCTTCCCTGGGGAAAGTAGGCAGATTTGTAGATAAACATATCTTGCTAGTAGGTTTCTGTGTTATCTTTGTAGGCTGGATGCCTTGGATTTTATTAAATTATCCAGGTTCTGGATGCCCGGATAGCGTGTTGCAGTTTAAGCAGTTTTTTGGAGATGCTTCTTGGGGAGCAGGCCACCCGCCACTTTCAACCGTTATTATGGGAAGTTTGTTTGTGTTGGGAGAATGGTTGGTAGATGCTAATTTTGGTTTCTTTTTATATTGTTTCATGCAGACTGTTGTGGGGGCATGGATATTTTCTCTTAGCATGAAAAAACTTTATGACATGGGTATTTCCATGAAATGGTGTGCATTAGGTATAGCATATTTTGCCTTTACCCCATTTTGGGGAACGTATGCTCAGTGGGTAGAAAAGGATTTATTCTATGCAGAAATAGTAGTATTACAGCTTATTTGCACTATTGATATTATGGTGAAAAAAGAATGTAGCCGAAAAGATGCTATTTTGTTAGCCATTACAAGTCTGTTGGCAGTTTTACTTCGTAATAACGGAATTTATGCTGTATTGCCAACTTTAATTTTAATGGCGATTGCATTTAAAGGGTTAAGTCGTAAGAGAATTGTGGTACTGGCATTGACTCTTTTTGTAATCTATAAAGGCGTTATGGAAGGTTTATATCCTGCTTTAGGAATACAGAAGGTATCTGCATTGGAATCGCTTAGCATTCCTTTCCAACAGACAGCACGATATGTATGTGAACATACCGAAGAGGTGACAGAATACGAAAAAGAGGTGCTGGATAGAGAATTTGGCTACGATACAATGTTTTTATACGATCCAATAATATCAGATCCTATTAAGATTCATTTTAGATGTGTTGATTTAGGGGAATATTGGAAGGTCTGGGGACAGATGTTTGTAAAACATCCTGAGACGTATGTAGCAGCGGCCATTAATAAATGCTATGGTTATATTGCGCCAGTGGCTCAGAATATTGAAGCTTGGATTCAACAGAAATATTATGATTATCAAATGGAGATGGGAATATATCATACATTTGGCGAAACGGGACAACATATTCTTATAACTATATGGAATCTGAGCATGACATTGCCAATTCTTAAGTACTTGGCTACTGCTGGTTTTTATACATGGATTGGAATTGCGCTTGCTTATATATTATGGAAAAAACGTAAGGTTAGTGCCCTGATACCATTGGTGCCAAGTGTGATGAATGTATTAGTTTGTATTGCTTCTCCACTTGCTACCTCTATGCGTTATGAATTGCCTACTATAGCTAGTATTCCACTATTAATAGGTTGGACCTATTATGCGGTTCACCATGATGAGTCATGGAAAGGGATTAAAAAAAGAACGAAATAGCTTTATGATTTTGCCTTAGTGAGGTATTATACAATAAGTAAAGACTTTGGACAGATTATGGAGAAACGTAAAATGAATCCAATAGACAAAAGGAAGCGAATTCGGATAATTGCTTTTCTATTAGCTGTGTTATTGGTGGTAGTCGTTAGTTGGAAAATAATTGAATCTACTGCAGACAGTGCAAATGGCAAAGTTGTAATATCCTTAAATAGTGGATTTTATGATGAAAATCAGAAGATAAAACTTAGCATTCCGAAAGGAATGAAGGTTCTTTATACGGACAATTGTATGGAACCTAATTGGGAAAATGCCGTGGAGTATACAAAACCTATTTCTATTGTAGCGCAAGATGAGGAACAGGTGTATGTATACCGTTTTAAGGTATATGATAAGGAAAATCAAGAAGTAGATAACATAATACGAACCTATTTTGTGGGTAAGAATGTGAATAATCGCTATACTACCAATATTCTTCATCTTACAGGAGAACCAGAGGATTTGTTTGGTTATGAGACAGGTATTTTTGCTAAGGGGAAGTACTTTGATGAATTCGATAAGCTATATCCTGATGTGCACTATGGAGAAGGAGTAGAGGCAAATTTCACACAGCGTGGTGCTGAATGGGAAAGAGCAGTTTATGCAGAATTTTTTACTGCAGATGGGGAGAAAATATTGGCGCAGAATTGTGGTATACGCATTCAGGGGATGAAAACACGCATGAAAACGCAGAAATCATTTCGATTGTATGCACGTAAAGAGTACGATGTGTCAAATGAATTTGATTTTCCATTTTTTGCAGATTTAGTTTCAGAAGTGGACGGGACTGTGGCACAGGAGCATAAACGTTTGGTGTTACACAATTCAGGAAATGATAATGGATTTGCATATATCAGAACGCAGTTGGTGGGTGTTTTGGCCAATGACGCTGGATTTCCAGATACATTGCATGCAACACCAGTGTGTGTTTATATAAATGGTCAGTATTATGGATTCTATTGGTTGCAGAATAGCTTTGATAAGGGATATTTTGAAAACCGTTATGGAGCATATTCAGGTGAATTCGTGGTTGTAGAAGGTAGTGATGATTGGAAGACAGATTCTGATGATGCAGAAGTACAACCATATGTGGATGAATATAATCAGATGTATCAAGAATATTCTCAGAAAGATCTAATAGATGATGCTGTATATCAGGAACTATGTGAGAAATTAGATGTAGAGAATTATCTACAGTATTTTGCTATTGAAAATTATGTGGGAAATATGGACTGGCCTGGTAATAATGTGAAGGCGTATCGTTATGTTGCGGCACAAGATGAGGAATTGTCAGAAGCACCTTTTGATGGAAAATATAGACATCTTCTATTTGATACGGACTATGCATTTTGTTTGTTAGCGGTTAATGAGACTCTTGGTGTTATGCCACAAATGCATACCTTAGATGGATTATTAGGAGAAAAAGCTCCATTGTTCGCTGCTTTGATGAAGAGGCAGGACTGTAGGGACTACTTTGTGAATTATACCTGTGATTTGATGAACAGTGTTATGACGGTAGACTATGTAAATAGTGTGCTGTCAGATATGCATGCAGAGAGATATCAAGAATTAAGCAAGACGATTCAAGACGAATTCCTTATGACGGAAGAATTTTGGAATTGGGAGAACACACCTGTTAGCGAAGAAAGTGTTTTGCGAAGTTATGGAATGATTCCATGGTTTGCGGAGCATCGCCCGAAGGGTGTGTTGGAGAATTTTGCAAAGACATACGGATGGACGGAGGATGACCAATATACCCTAAATGTGCATAAAGATGGTGTGTCAAATGTGCAAATCAATAGCTTGGTGTGGAAAGATGCTGACTTTGCAGGAACTTATATAGGTTGTGTAGAAGTAACAGTATCTCCGTTAATAGCACCTAATGAAGTATTTGAGGGTTGGCTAGTAAATGAACAACCAGTATATGAGGAACAGTTAACGATATCGTCCAAGGATATTGTAGATGGCAATGTGAATGTTGAGTTACTAACCCGCACCATTGAAGATGCGAAGCTGCAGATTAGTGCAGTTCGTGCCAAGGGTACACAGGATTTTATTGAGATAAGAAATCTATCCGATCAATCAATTTCCACCAAGGGCTATTATCTAAGCGATGATGCAGATTGGAACAAATATCCATTGCCAGAGATGACTTTAGGACCTCAGGAGGTAGTGCGTTTTTATGGAAAAGATTGCACAGATATGGAAGGCTTGGGTAAGTTCTCGTTGAATTTTAATGTGAAACAACAGGAAAATATTACTTTGTCCTACAAAGGTGAATTATTAGAAACTATTCAGGTTCCTGATTTGTCTAAGGGAGGCACTTATTGTCGTGTTGGACTTGGAGATGAATTTGAAGAAAGCTTAGCAGAAGGAGAATAGGATGAGACACGAGTTGAAATACGTCATTTCGCCCATACAGTATCAGCTGCTGAGAGGTCGATTACAGCCCTTTTTATCACATGATAAGCATGCTGGTGAGGATGGGGATTACTTTATAAGAAGCATATATTTTGATTCCTATCATCACCGTGCCATGAGTGAAAAAAACATGGGAATTGATAGTCGCCAAAAATATAGGATACGTTTCTATAATGGGAACGCAGAAAAATGTTTTTTGGAGTGTAAGCACAAGAAGGGGACTCGAATAGAAAAGGAAACTTTTGAGATTACGAAGGAAGAAAGAGCTGAAATTATGACTGGGAAGGTTGTAATGCAACAAGCTTCAAAGGACACTGTCCTAGAACGGCTAAAAGCATTGGTTATGACGGATGGCTTTCGACCAGTAGTTGTAGTGGATTATTTAAGGGAAGCTTATGTACATCCAGTGTCTAACCTGCGAATTACATTTGATAAAGAAATTGCTGCAGGTAAGGTTGAGAATGCTTTTGAAGGTAGACGTTGCATATCCAATGTGTTACCACCTGGATATATGGTTTTGGAAGTAAAATATGATGAATATATGCCAAAGCATATTGCAGAGATTATCAGTAGTATACGACCGACGCAACAGGCTGCTTCAAAATATGTAATGTGTATGAATGAAAAAATGGAGGGAAGAATCCTATGAACACAATAAAAGATATCTTAAAAGATAGTATTACCCAGATGGGGTTAGTTGAAAATTTATCATTGCCTTATTTGGCGATGGTATTGGGAACTGCTTTTGGTTGTGCGCTTATCATCTACATAGTTTATAAATTCTTTTATAGAGGGGCTGTGTACTCAGAGAATTTTGGATTGTTGATTATTATGTCTACTATGACTGTGGCGTTTATAATCGTAACAATCTCATCTAACATTGTATTGTCGCTGGGTATGGTAGGTGCATTATCTATTGTACGTTTCCGTACAGCGGTGAAGGATCCTTTGGATGTAGGATTCCTCTTTCTTGCAATAGGAGCGGGCATTACAGCAGGTGCGGGCTTATTCTTTGTGGCAATAATCGGAACAATTGTTATTTGTTTAGTGTTTATTCTTATGCTAATGTTGGGCAAGAATAGTATGTCTTATCTTATGATTATTCGTTGTGAAATGGGTGTACTGGATGAGGTTGAGGCTTGCTTAAAGAATACAAAGAAACGTATGAAATCTAAATCAGGAGATGGAGAGGTATGTGAGATTACCTATACCATTAAAAATTCAAAAGAAGATGTACTAAAAACTGTTTTGGCAGTGAAAGGCGTACAGAATGCATTAATGATGGAATACACAGGAGATGCGCAGTATTAATAAAGAGAGATACCTAGAGTAATGCCTCGTTTGTATAGGGGACTCATAGGTATCTTTTTGTTTTTTAGGCAGATATCCTAGAAGAGGATTAGAATTTCTACATAACATTTGTGATTTTGACAAATTAAATTGTAGCATACTGTAATCAGATTTGGTATAATGTTTTTGACTTAGGTCTTTAACGGTTGCACAGAAATGAGGAAGCGTATGAGAAAACATATTAAGTTAAAAGGTAGAATTAAGACGCACCTTCAATTTAGTATTTATCTGGGTGTTTTGTTGTGTGCAGTGAATCTTGCTATTTATATGGTGGATTTGCGTGCTGGGGCTTTGCTTTCTTGCTTTGCGTTGTTTTATTTTATTGTGACATTGACTTTATTTTTCTATAATAAACCAGTCATCATGAATGAGCTGATCAGCTTTGCTACGGAATATGGTCAGATTCAGCGTAAGCTTTTGCGTGATTTGGAACTGCCATATGCATTGCTGGATGACACGGGTAAAGTGATTTGGACCAATAGTGCATTTGAATTAGTGACGGGGCAGCCTAAGGGATTTAATAAGTCCATAACGGCATTGTTCCCTACATTGACAAGAGATCGTCTTCCAGATGATAAAGGTGTAGATGAAGCTCAGTATGAGCTTGCTTATAATGATTGTGAATATATGGCTAAATTCAAGAAGATTTCCTTAAAGGAAATGGCGGAAAATAGCGATATGATTGATGCCGAAGGCTACGATGGCTATTTGATTGCTATGTATCTTTTTGATGAGACTGCGTTACATATTGCATTGCAGGAAGTAGATGATCAGAGTCTCGCTGTGGGTATGATTTATCTAGATAACTACGAAGAGGCTTTGGAGAGCGTTGAAGAGGTAAGACGTTCGTTGCTGATTGCGTTAATTGATAGAAAGATTAACAAATACATTTCTGCTTTAGATGGTATTTCTAAGAAGCTAGAGAAGGACAAGTATCTTGTTATCATGAGGAAAAAAGCCATTGCTCAATTACAGGAGACTCGCTTTGACTTATTAGAAGAGGTGAAGACTGTTAATATTGGTAATGAGATGGCGGTGACTATCAGTATTGGTATTGGTATGGATGGTTTAAGTTATGCTCAGAACTATGAATTTTCACGTAATGCCATTGACCTTGCACTAGGTCGAGGCGGTGACCAGGCAGTTCTTAAGACTCCAGAGACTGTTACATATTATGGCGGTAAGAGCCAGCAGGTTGAGAAGAATACTCGTGTTAAGGCACGTGTTAAAGCGCATGCATTGCGAGAGATTATTACTAGCAAAGATAAAGTTTTGGTTATGGGACACCGCATTGGTGATGTAGATAGCTTTGGTTCGGCAGTGGGTATTTATCGTATTGCTCAGACTCTTGGTAGAAAAGCGCACATTGTTTTAAATGATGTAACCACATCGGTACAGCCTTTGGTGGATTTGTTTAAGGGTAATCCAGAATATGATGATGATATGATTATTAACAGTCAGCAGGCTATTGAAGCTGCTGGTGCCAATACGGTATTGGTAGTAGTGGATGTAAACAAGCCTTCTATTACAGAGTGCCCAGATTTGTTGCGTTTGTGTAAATCAGTAGTGGTATTAGACCATCATAGACAGGGAACAGAGACCATAGAGAATGCTACATTGTCTTATGTAGAACCATATGCTTCATCTGCATGTGAGATGGTATCAGAGATTTTGCAGTATACTTATGACAATATCAAGATTCGTCCAGAGGAAGCAGACTGTATGTATTCGGGTATTATGATTGATACCAATAACTTTGTGACTAAGACGGGTGTTAGAACCTTTGAGGCAGCAGCATTCCTAAGACGTAATGGTGCTGATGTTACTAGAGTTCGTAAATTGTTCCGCGAAGATGCATTGGAATACAAGGCAAGAGCAGACGCTGTTAGTCAGGCAGATATTTATAAGCAATGCTTTGCAATTTCGGTATGTACTGCGCAGGATTTGCCAAGCCCTACTGTGATTGGTGCTCAGGCGGCGAATGAATTGTTGAATATCAAGGGGGTCAAAGCAAGTTTTGTTTTGACCGATTTCCAAGGTAAGATTTATGTAAGTGCCCGTTCTATTGACGAAGTAAATGTGCAGGTAATCATGGAAAGAATGGGTGGCGGTGGTCACATGAATACCGCAGCTTGCCAGATGGAAGGTATGGGCTTAATTGAGGCGATAGGTGTGTTAAAACGTACCATTGATTCCATGCTTGAGAATGAAGAAATATAATGCGAGAAAGGAATAGACATGAAGATTATTTTACTCCAAGATGAGAAAAAGTTAGGCAAAAAAGGCCAGATTATAGAAGCTAGCGAAGGCTATGCAAGAAACTATATTTTACCAAAGAAGATTGGCGTAGAGGCTACTCCTAAGAATTTGAATGACTTGAAGCTTCAGAAGGCTAATGAAGAGAAGATTGCTCAGGAGCAGTTGGATGCAGCAAAAGAGTTGGCTGCTGTACTTGAGACCAAGCAAGTAGTTGTAAAGATTAAGGGCGGAGAAGGCGGAAGAACATTTGGTTCTGTGTCTTCCAAAGAAATTGCTGAGGCTTGCAAAGCTCAGCACAACATTGAGTTAGATAAGAAAAAGCTTCAGCTTCCAGAAAGCTTGAAGAATTTTGGTATGTATGAAATTGGCGTTAAGCTACATCCTCAGGTAACTGGTAAGTTGACAGTAAAGGTTGAGGAAGCGTAACAACTAGAAAGGGTTAATATTATGCCAGCAATGGAAGAAAATGTATTAAAAAGAATATTGCCCCATAGCGTAGAAGCTGAGCAGTCTGTTATTGGTTCCATGATTATGGATAGAGAAGCTATCGTGGTGGCTTCCGAAATTATTAGTGGAGACGATTTTTATAACAAGCAATATGGAATCTTGTTTGAGACGATGGTGGAATTGAATGAAGCGGGTAGTCCGGTAGACTTGGTTACCTTACAGAATCGTCTCAAAGAAAAGGATGTACCGCCTGAGGTTAGTAGTCTGGAATTTGTACGTGATTTGATTACGGCAGTTCCTACCTCTGCAAATATTAAATATTATGCTACGATTGTGGCAGAAAAGTCTACTCTCCGCAAATTGATTCGTCTAAATGAAGAAATTGCTAATACCTGTTATGCAGGTAAAGAGAGTCTGGAATTCATACTAGAGGATACTGAGAAGAGAATCTTTCAGCTGGTGCAGAAGCGTAATACTGGTGAGTTTGTTCCGATTAGACAGGTTGTAATGAATGCTATGGAGAAGATTGAGTCGGCAGCCAAAAATAGAGGTGCTATAACCGGTATTCCTACAGGCTTTATTGATTTGGATTATCGTACAGCGGGTATGCAACCATCTGACTTGGTATTGATAGCAGCGCGTCCTTCTATGGGAAAAACAGCGTTTGTATTGAATATTGCGCAGCATGTAGCGTTTCGCCAGAATAAGACGGTAGCAATATTCAGTTTGGAAATGAGTAAGGAACAGTTGGTTAACCGTATGTTCTCGCTGGAATCCCATGTAGATGCTCAACATCTTCGTACTGGTCAGCTTGATGATCAAGAATGGGAGAAACTGATTGAAAGTGCAGGAGTAATCGGCAGTTCCAATTTAATCATTGATGATACACCAGGTATTAGTATTTCGGAACTTCGTTCCAAATGTCGTAAATATAAGATGGAACACAATTTATCCATGATTATCATCGACTATTTACAGTTGATGACTGGTAGTGGACGTTCTGATTCCAGACAGCAGGAGATTTCAGATATCTCTCGTTCACTTAAGGCGGTTGCCCGTGAGTTGAGTGTGCCGGTACTGGCACTTTCACAGCTTAGCCGTGCTGTAGAACAGAGACCAGACCATCGTCCTATGATGTCGGATCTTCGTGAATCTGGAGCGATTGAGCAGGATGCGGACGTTGTAATGTTCATCTATCGTGATGATTATTACAATCATGATTCTGAGTTGAAAGGAATCTCAGAGATTATTATTGCGAAGCAGAGAAATGGTCCGATTGGTACTGTGCAGCTTGCTTGGTTACCTGAATACACCAAGTTCGCTAATTTACAGAAATAATAATGGGCAGATATATTGTTTTGCAATATATCACAATTTAATACTATGCTTACAAAAGAGAATGGAAGATGCTTTCATTCTCTTTTTATGTGCGAGCAACGAGTCAATCGGATATGCTAGCATGTTTTATATTGTTCAGACTATTAATAATAAGAAAAGGGGAAAAGAATGAGTAAATATTTAATGATTTCAGATGCAGCAAAAGAAGTGCAGGTGGAGACGCATGTATTGCGATACTGGGAGGAGGAACTACGTTTACCTATTAAGAGAAATGAACAAGGACATCGGTATTATACCAAAGAAGACATTCGTAAATTTAAAGAAATCAAAGAAATGAAAGAAAAGGGGTTACAATTGAAGGCGATTAAGATGATTTTAAAAAATGGACAACTAGAGATGCTTTCTGAAACGAGTGAAGGAATGGAAGGACAAGAAAACAGAGGCAGAGTAGTAGGGGAAAAGGAAATAGAAATGAATAGTGAAAGCGAAGCAGTCAATTATGGCCAACTGCCAAAGATGGAGTTGAAAAAGAATGACGAGCTGGAAAGTAATACAATGGCAATAGATATTATAGAGACAAAGCAAGAAGCGGCAATTATCACGGAAAAGGAAGAAAAGGCTAGGCGATTGCAGTGGATGCTTCAACAATTAATTCGAGAAACACTGCAAGAGAATAATTATGAATTATGTCAGCAAATGAAGGAAAGTGTTATTAAGGAGATGGATTATCAATTCCGTATGCAAGAG
>CAZHEM010000021.1:0-26517 GCA_964531725.1 uncultured Acetatifactor sp. | reverse complement strand
TTCAATAAATGCCACCACTGGTGTAGTCCGCTTATTGCACTCCATGCGATAGACCTTCACCCGATCCCCCACATACTCACACAATACTGTATCATGCGCCCACAGTTCCTGTGGTTGTTTAATCATATAGTGGTAGTAGCTTTCCGTATAATTCTGAAAACATATATTTTCAATCTTTAAACGAGTAGCTGCTACCGCTTCCGTTAGTACTTCTAGCAATCGATGATTGAGCTGCTCACAAGTAATCATCATAGCTTCCACCTTATCCAGTGAGCCAATCTGAGATACCATTCCTAAACTTCTCTTCATGAAAAGTGCTAAAAGTGCAACAGGGTCATATTCTGTTTCATCAATCAACAAAGGTTCACCATCTATTGCTGCTTGTAACAGATTATCCACCAAAATACCATTCTGTTCCTCAGCATACCGCAATGCTTCTTTGCCATAAAACCACTGATTCACTCCTTGACGCTTACATAACACTGTAGGAATTTTATAATTCTCAGCTCCTGCTACCAAAGAAAGTGTCTCTACTGTGTCATTAGCCGCAGACGCATAACTAATCTGAGAGAATTCATTTCCCAAATCATAGCCCAATATTAATTTATCACCTTGCAACCATTTCAGCATAAGACACCTCCTTTTCTATTTTTCTAATTTCTCCATTATTGCAATTGAAACAGTTCCTCACACATGTATCCCTTGCGATAATACTCTTCTAACAAGTTGTCCATAGTGTCATAATCTTGAAGGCTTTTGCTAATCACTATATCATTGATTAAGTTATAGATTCCTGTAGAATCGCCACTATGAATATCACTCTTCTGGGTGGTACCACTTTCCGTTAATTCTTCCTGTTCTGGGCCTTCTTCTACTATGTAATATTGTAGGCTCTCTCCAAAGAATAGAATAAATTCTTTGATGTACACTCCACCGTATACCTCCTGCATATACTCAGAAATATACTCTCCGTCCTGTCCATCTTCTTGTACCACAAGATAATGGATTCGTGCCTTGGATTGAGGATTCGCCTTGTATTCCACAATTACTTTATCCTCTAGCTGTTCCACTTCTGAGGCAATATCCTTAAACGCCCAGAAAAAATTCAGATGAATACCTCTATCCATCATCTCTCTTAGGAAAGCTATCACAATAGGTTCTGCCTCCGCAGTAAGTTCCATTATATTCTCTGCATAAAATTTTAGGAAAGCCAGCTTACAAACCTTCTGTACCTCTTCTCCTCTTTGATACATATAACGCAATTGCTGAAATACATAGTTCTCGGTCACACGTTCTTTCACAAAATAATCATATGCACATTGTGTCAAGAAGGCACTCTCAATCTCAGGTTTCGCGCCATGAGATACATAGAATCGGAACACTTCCATTTTTTCGCCGATATATGCACCTGTATAAAGCATCTGAATAATAATTTGCTCACACAGTTCATAAGCATCCACACCAAAAGCATTGGCAGCCTTCCATACGTCTCGCATTCCCTTAGTGGTTCCTTTATAATACAAGGTCAAGTAGCGCAACACCACTCCATCATATTTCCCACGATCAAAAACATACAATGCCGCAGTCTTGAATACTTCGTCCTCCACATAATTGGCACTCTCAATCATTCTACTTAATAGTCCTACTAAAATCTTTGGATTCACAAAATAAGGACCATATTCTAATAGCCACTGATATGCCTCATCAAAACGCTCACGAACAGCAAAATATTTCATAATTCCACTGCGTTCATCCATAGAAAGGGCATTGACAAGTTCAAAATCCATAGCCAACACATCCAATAACTCATCTAATAACGCAATCTCATCAATCTCATAGTAATAGGCTAATAATTGGAAATAAATATCCTTACGAATGTGAATAGCAATCCTATCTGATTGTAGCAAACGCCTATAACAAACACTGCGTTCCACCGACATCTCTGTGCTATTTTTCTCATTGTCATAGGTAAACAAATCAAATGCAATATTGGTATTAACATAGCCTTGTAACGCTTTTAAATACTTACCAGGACGCATAAGCTTCTCTAATGTGTAATCCATACCACTGGCAAAGCGATTCCCATAAGCATCTTCAAGAATCAATGTATAATCACTGCCATAGATAGATACCCATACTCTGCCATCCTGTAGCATATATTCTGTTGGTTGTAAATTACCTGGTTGATACACCAAAACCTTACGAACATTAGGATTCTCCACACGCACAGAATGAGCAAACAAAATTCTGGATAAAGGCTCTACCATATCCTCACTTAAGCTGGCATTCTGCAATAATTCTTGATACAAATTCGCCAAATTACGATTAATATGACCTTTCTTGATCTGCTCCATGACAAAATATTCTATGCGCATCTGATAAGTACCATACAATTGAGGATCTTCCTCTCTATGACGATACATATACTCATACAAATAGGCACTACGCTCATAGTCCATATTATTTTGATACGAAAAATACATCAAAAGCGTTCTAGGTAACTCTTCCTGCATAACATCCAAATCAAGGGACATGCAATAATATTCATATAACTTTGTTACTCGTAGCTGTGCTTCTATGCCCAGACGATACCACTTGGCATACTTAGTCCCAGTCTTGCCACCTTTAATGAATTGCGTACATAGCTCTTGAAGCACACGAATATCTTCGTTCTCTTCGTACAGTTTCTCCAATATCTTATGTAAGATTGGGGAGTAACCTTTTAGCTTTCCTGCCAAATATAAAATCTGTTCCACTAGATTAGGATTTAATTTTGAATACTTTACACCAAATACAAGCACCTGTAATTCAAAACCACCTAATTTACGAAGCAATGCCGGATTATTGGTCAGCAGATTCAAAGCCTCCAGATATATAGCTTGACTGCTACAACCATATTCAAACTGTCTCTCTAGTAGCATCCATCTTTTGGTAGCTGACCTACTGTATTCTTCTGATATGTATGGCAACAACCATGCAATACGCCACGAATTCCGATTCCTCTTATATAGTTCCTCAATATCTCTTCCGACCTGCTTTACATAGTTCTCGTCAGAATGTATCAAAGTATTTAAATACAAGTAATAGGCATAAAGCTCTGCATTTTCGTCCATCTGCTCTAGCAACTCTATGGCATGATCTAGAATCCAGCCCGCCTCATTGTATCGTTCCTCTGTTATCAATAACTGAGCTTGAAAAAGTCGTGCCGCAACATCCTTCTCGTCCAATGCCACTAAACGCTCTACCAAACAGCTAGTCTGCTTCAACCATTCAGTTGTATTGATTTTCTTCAAACGGTATTCCCGATAATATCCCATCATTTTGCACAATGCTTGCTTTCTGGTAGCCTCTACTCTACCGGCATGCATGCGCTCTCCAACTCGAACCATTACCGTAATGTGAATCGTTATGTGTGAATTATACAAGGTAAGGGTTCCATAATTCTTACCCTTATGACAAGCTTCACTATCAATAAACATTGGTAGGCGATAATGATTACCAAGGAAATCATCTTCTGTAATCACCTGCTTCTCCGTAAATAAAAAATCTCCTTCGCAAGCCACATTTAAGCAAGTATATCCCCATCCATTTCTCACAATCCCTAATTCATATTCTGCCACACCGTAAGGGTCTTCTAAGGCAATGGTATCCTCTTCTACAAAGAACTCTACTCGTTGCTTTTTATTAATACAAATCAGGAACTCTTCCATATTCTGCTCATTGCCCTGATAATAAGACAGACCACGATACAAATCGTAAAACTGTGCATCATTACCTGTGAAAACCTGTTCAAATTCTGGACTATAAAATAACTTAAGACCTTCCTCCCAATTACTTTTTACCAAATTAGTAAAGTGGAACAGATTCTTCACCGCTCCAATGGTGGTCTCTATTACAGAATGCTCTATCGTTACAAGAAATGGAAGATAATATTCTCCCTGATTACTTACAACAAAAAAAGACCCCTTCACCACGTTGCCTTCTTCCATGTTTTCTCCATGAAAACAGAACAAAATCTCTTCATCACTTCCCGAAAACTCCTTGGTCAAACACTCCATTCTAGCATCGGAGGAGGTGATAAATCCTCTAGTTACGCGTGTAGGATCTGAATATATGCGAAAAGAACCTTCATAGACAGTTCCTTTCTGAAGGGCAAGTTCTAATTTTGTGCACGAGAAATCAAGAGAGCCATTATCATACTCAAAGTTCCCCTCTAATATTTGATTGATTATCTCCTGCATTTGTACTCACCCACTTTATGTCCATAATCTAGAATTATTATATCAAAATATTGTGTTTAGGGCAATAGAAAAGGCAGTGTCGAAACACTGCCTTTAAGTAAAATTACTCCATGTTTAATCTCTTAGTAATTACATAGTGAGCTACGAAGTACATAATCGCTGCCATTACTACATTCAGCAAAATAGCTGCATCATAAGTGGAGTTATACAAAGCGAAGATATCATCTGTATTTACCGCACGAATGGTTATTGGTAACT
Source organism: uncultured Acetatifactor sp. (assembly GCA_964531725.1). Classification (GTDB taxonomy): domain Bacteria; phylum Bacillota; class Clostridia; order Lachnospirales; family Lachnospiraceae; genus Acetatifactor. The sequence goes on along the minus strand of CAZHEM010000021.1, from coordinate 22,018 downwards.
GAATAAACATGCTAATGATGTAATTCACAATAATCACTCCAATGTAACAAAAGATTGCCATCATTACTCTATATTTAGAGAATAACTGTCCCATTGAGATGGCACCATACATAATTGCAATTCCACCAAATGGTGTAATCAACACCATCAATATCATAGAAATGATAAAATGTACCACCGAGCCAGTCATTCCAGCAAGCTTAATTTCCATCCATAACTCTTCCATTACAAAACAGATAGCTTCCCAGATGCTCATCTCAGATGCAGATGGTTCTACTAATGGCATTACGATTCCACATATTACAGCTATGATGGACACAACCATTGCAGCACTAATAATCAACATCCAAATACCACCAATAAAAATCTTGCTATTAAGAATTTGGTACTTCTTTACAGGTAATGTATGAATCAAATATCCTTCATCTGTGTACATAGTCTTATAAAAATGTACTCCCAAATAAATCATAATTCCATAAGAAACACACATAAGCATTATGAAATAAAGGATTAATGTCATAATTGCCAACATATCAATTGGTGACAAAAATGGATTAGTCTCATAATCGGTTCCATTAAATGCAGCCTGCCACATAGGACTCTGGAAAGACAACATGCATAATACAGTGAAAATGAACATTGTAATCAACAAGATTCCGCCTACCTTGTAGGTGTTCTTCCATTCGTATTTGATTAATTTGCCTAACATGCGAACACCTCCCTAAAATAAGCATCTACAGACTTACCATGCTGCTCTCTGATATTATCCACAGAGGTATAAAGCACCATTTGTCCATATTTCATAAAGATAACTTCATCCAAAACTTGCTCAATATCTCCAATCAAATGAGTAGAAATAATTACACTTGCCTCTGGATTATAGTTATTGATGATAGTACGCAAAATGTAATCTCTTGCTGCTGGGTCAACACCTGCAATAGGTTCATCTAAGATATAAAGGTCTGCCTGGCGGCTCATTACCAAGATTAACTGCACTTTTTCTTTGGTACCCTTAGACATAGTCTTAATTCTCATCTTAGGCTCAATGCCAAGGCTCTGTAACATTTCGATAGCTTTTTCTCTTGAAAAATCCTCATAAAAGTCACAGAAATAATCTAACACCTGCTCTACGGTCTGGTTATTTGCCAAATAAGTTCTGTCTGGCAGATATGCTACATGAGCTTTTGTCTCAATTCCTACTGGCACTCCATTAATCTCAATACTTCCAGATGTAGGCTGTAATAAGCCATTCATCATCTTAATCATTGTGGTCTTACCACTTCCATTAGGTCCAAGAAGCCCTATAATCTTACCCTTAGGTAAGGATAGCGATACATTATTCACTGCATTATATCCCGCACTATAGGATTTGGTTAGACCTGTAATCTTAACCAATTCTTTCATTACTTACTCTCTCCCTCAAAAGTTTTCTCAATCAAATCAACAATTTCTTTTTTGGTATAACCTAGTTCTTTCATTTTTGCAAAAAAAGCTTCAACGTGTTCTGCTGCCAAACCTTTTCTTATGTCATTAATCATTTGCTCATCCTCCGTCACCGTTCTGCCATTGGTACGCTGGGTAATAATCAAACCACTTCGCTCCAATTCTGCAAAAGCCTTCTGCATTGTATTCGGATTAACTGCTGCAACTGCTGCCAACTCTCGAACACTTGGGAGCTTCCCACCTGGCGGATAATATCCTGATACAATCTGCATCTGAATGCGTTCTACCAACTGTGCATATATCGGTCTATCCGAATCTAAATTCCATGCCATAGCTTTCCTCCTTCTCTTGTGTTGTTGTATTAAGTGTATAGTACAATAACACATTTGTCAATAGTATTTTCACATTTTTATTTTTTATACATATATATACTTAATAAAACATGGAAAATAAAGGAACTACTTATGTCTAAATCAGCTTTTATTGCCTCGCAAGAGCCTGCGCCAATCAACAGTCAATACGCAGGTCAACTTAAAGTTAGCGTTATTTCATCCATAGGCCAAATCCCCATTGTAGGAGCCAGAGTGGTCATTTCCTATACTGGCGACCCACAAGCGCCATTAGAGACCTTAACTACCGATAGTTCTGGGCAGACTCCTGTTGTGGAACTTCCAGCGCCTGCACTAGCACTATCCCTTCAGCCAGAGCCAAGCTCTCAACCTTATTCCGAATACAATATTCAAGTTACCGCTGACGGTTATGAGCCGGTAGTAATAACTGGTTCCGAAATCCTCGCAGATGAGGAATCTCTTCAACTCATCCGCATGAATCCATTGCAGACTGCGACAGAAGAAGAAAGCGTCATTGACATCCCTGTTCATACCCTCTATGGTGAATATCCGCCCAAAATTCCCGAAGACGAAATCAAACCAATGGACGAAAGTGGCGAAATTGTTTTAAGTCGCGTAGTTGTACCAGAATATATTATTGTTCACGATGGTGTCCCCAGCGATTCCACTGCACCTAATTACTGGGTTCGTTATAAAGACTATATTAAAAACGTCGCTTCTTGCGAAATCTATTCCACTTGGAATGAAAATGCAATCTATGCAAATGTGTTGGTTATTATGTCATTTACCCTTAATCGCGTGTATACGGAATGGTACCGTAATCAAGGTTATAATTTCACTATTACCTCCTCCACTGCCTATGACCAGAAATTTATTTACGGACGCAATATTTTTGAAAATATTGATCGCATTGTAGATTCTGTCTTTGGTAATTTCCTGTCTCGCCCTGGAGTACGTCAGCCAATTTTTACCTCCTACTGCGACGGACAACGAGTGACCTGTGATGGCTTAAGTCAATGGGGTTCTCAATACCTTGCAGAAGAAGGCTACTCACCAATTGAAATCATTCGCTACTACTACGGTAGTGACATGTATATCAATACTGCGGATGTGATATCTGGTGTTCCTTCCTCTTATCCTGGATACGACCTCACCACAGGTTCTTCTGGCGAAAAAGTACGACAGTTGCAGAATCAGTTAAACCGTATTGCCCGCAACTATCCTGCAATCCCTACAGTTACGGCAGATGGTATTTATGGCCCTGCCACCGCCAATGCAGTGCGTACCTTCCAACGGATTTTTAACCTTCCTGTTACGGGTGTAACGGATTTCTCCACTTGGTATGAAGTCTCGGATATTTATGTAGGCGTTACCAGAATTGCTGAACCTGATTAGCGGTCGTCAATGTCATCCGCGCAAGCACGATGCCATTTTCCTCGTCGCCATAACCAAAAGTGCTGCCCTTTCGGACAGCACTCATCGTTAAAAAACTATATAAAACTCTGATTCTTAAGCAGCTTTATCTTTCTTGCTAAGCTGTTTCTTGAAAGTACCAACACCTTCAACAACCAATACGATTGCAAGAATAGCCATAGCTGCTGCAAAGCACATCTGGAACCAATCGCCCCACTCTGCTCCACCTGCACTAATTAAGCTAACCTTCTTGATAACAGTCTGAATCAAGCTGGTAAGAGTTGCAGCAAGCATGAAAATCATAGGAATGAAGAACATCTTGTTGTTCTTGCCTACTTCACCAAGCCATGCAGCTACTGCCATAAGAGCGATACCTGCAAGCAACTGGTTCGCAGCACCGAATAATCCCCAGATTTGAGACAAGCTAAGTCCACCAAGGATACAACCAATTACTACCATAAACACAGTAGAAAATACTGGGTTAGCGAGTAACTTACGAACACCCTTTGCATCCTTCCATGACTCTTCGCCTTCTTTTAAGAATAACTCAGAGAACATGAAACGACTAAGACGTGTACCTGTATCAAGTGATGTAAGTGCGAATACAGATACTGCTAAAGTAAGTAACGCATAAATAGTTCCATATACAGCAGAAGTCTCAGCACCAAACATAGTAGCAATACCAGAAGCAAATGCTGCTGGAGGAGTTAATCCTGCACCTTCTGCAGTATATTTATCCCAAATCATACCAACTGCAATCAATGAGATGATACCCAATGCAGATTCGATTAACATAGAACCATAACCGATGAACTTAGCATCTTTTTCATTAGATAACTGTTTTGAAGTGGTACCAGTAGAAATCAAGCTGTGGAAACCAGAACATGCACCACATGCAACAGTGATGAACAATGCTGGGAACATACCACCAATCTTGGTCTCAAATCCTGTGAATGCAGGAATAGAGAAGGTTGCATTACCAGTAAATGCACATGCCACAATACCGATTACTGCAAGCGCAATCATGGCATAAAGCAAAAAGCTTGATAAGTAATCACGTGGCTGTAAGAGAATCCATACAGGAACCAAAGATGCAATACTGATGTAAGCACCAATGAAGATGATCCATGCAGTACGGCTCATTGCAAAACCAAAGTTCATACCAATTACAGTAATAAGTACAATGCCAACGATACCACCAATGGTAGCTGGTACAGTCTTAACACCTAATTTGTTGGTAACATAGCCATAGATAATAGCCAATACGATGAACAATAAAGAAATCATAGCTGTGGTCTGGTTACCAGTAGGGTTAGCAACAAAACCAAACTGACCTGCATCTGCCGCAGTAAGGAAAGTACCTGCTACTACGTTTACGAAAGATGCAATAACCAAAATTAATACAAGTAAAGCAAAGATAACGAATAACTTCTTTGCTCTTTTACCCATAGAAGACTGGATAATCTCACCAACAGATTTTCCTTCGTGACGAATGGATGCAAAAAGTGAACCAAAGTCCTGAAGACCGCCAAAGAAAATACCACCGATGATACACCAGAGGAATACAGGTACCCAGCCGAATACAGCTGCCTGAATAGGTCCATTAATTGGGCCTGCTCCAGCGATAGATGAGAAGTGATGTCCCATAAGAACTGCAGGTGGTGCAGCTACATAGTCAACGCCATCTTCCATTTCATATGCAGGAGTCTTTTTAGAAGGGTCAATACCCCACTGTTTTGCCAGCCATGAACCATATGTAACATAGCCGATAAAAAGCAATGCAATTGCTGCGAGAATAATAAGTAATGCTGTCATATTCTTCTCCCTTTCTCATAAAAAATTAAATTATATTGCTAAGAAGCTTTTTCAGACTTTGACCTTGGCGATTGTAGGTCACACATCCAGTAGAAAGCTCTAATGCAATCAACCGATAGTTGCTGTAGCCTTGCAGACCACACTTGTAGCTTTTAGAGTGCTTTAGCTTACGGACTAATTTTTTCGCTTCTTCGTCCATCTTCTCCACAATTACAATCAACGCCACATCTGTGTTGCGATGATAGTAATTAGGCTCCACATGTGAGATCCCTCTCTCCCATGCACAAGTATCCAACTTTCCCAGTTCCTCTGCTGTAAGAGTATCTGCTGTATAAAAATAGATAAACTCATTGGAATTGGCTTCCGATATCCTAGCACTTTTAATCAAAAAATACTGTTCATTATGAGATTGAAAAATCGCTTCCGCTACGAAAGGTGCTTCCACGTCTTCTTTCTGTATATTGTAATATCTCTGAAAAGATGGTAATAACTTCTCTAATGCTTCTTGTAACTTCATAAATCTTTTATAGTCCTTTTTCCTTGTAATGCTCAACTATATAAAACTTTATCACTTTCACGCACTAAATTCAACAATTATTTACAATTTTTTAAGTTTTTTTTCACAAAATATGTGCCATTCATACAAAAAAAGGTTCTAGGAACATGTCCTAGAACCTTTTGAATCATAGATTATTTTAAGTTGATTACCTGACCCGGATAAATCTTGTTAGCATCTGCAATCTGTGGATTAGCTGCTACTAAAGTCTTCAAGCTAACACCATGTCTTGCTGCAATACCAGATAAAGTATCGCCAGAGATTACGGTATATCCACCGGCCACTGCTGTTGGAGCACCATTGGTAATCGTTACAAGGAAATCACCTGATTGGCTTAAGCAGAACATTGACTGTCCATCTTTATTGATTACATAAGTACCAACCAGCTTCATGCTCTTGCTTACTTCATCATAACGGTAAAGGTTTGCACGCTTACCTACGTTCTCTGCACCTACATTCACATGTAAGTTCACTTTAGCAGTAAGTGCTTCTCTTGCTTCAATGTGAATTGTTCTATTTTTCACTGCATTTACAAGTACTGAATTCTCTACAGAATCTGGAATACCATCAGCTCCAGTCACAAGTAAATCAACCGGATTCTTCACTGTTCTGTTATTTGTACCGCTAACACTGATTGTAACACCATTACCAGTATGTAATGCAAGAGTTACTTTCTTGCCTGCAATCTTGTTCATCAAATCTAATGGTGCTTTAACATCCTTGCCAGTGAAAATATCCACGTTTTGAGCTTTTCCACTAGCTACCGCGGCATCAACCTTCTTGCCTTCTGCATCCCAGTCAACAATTGCAGTCATATCGCTTTCAATCACTACACCATCATCATCTTCATCACAAGAATCATAATTCATATCTTCATCCCAATCACTTCCACCATAACCTTCTTCTGCAAATACGAAGGTAGAGAAGCTAGTTACGGTAAAGGTAACCGTTCCATCACCGTTGTTCTTCAAGTTCACACTTTCAAAAGTGCCGTCTTCATGATAGTGAAGGATTGCCAATCTGCTTGCATTCAAACCAGCAGGGATAGGCATTGTAATAGTAATAGGTACCTGTAAATCATGTACAGAAGTATTGTCATGCTTTAATTCAATAGCAAGCTGTACGGTATTTTTATAATGCTTGGTATTAACATACTCTTTCTTAGCTGGTACACCAACTTCAAGCTGTACTGCACCTGCATCTACGTTAAGACCTGCACCAACCATGCTAATCTTACTAGAATCTACATAAGAAGCAGCCTCAGAAGATACAGAAGGTGCTTTTACAGAGATATTTTTCTCTGCAATATATTTACTCTCTAAATCCTTCATCTGATTCAATACAGTATCATCTGTCTGCATTGCAATCTTCATAGAATCGATAGAAATATCATTCTTAAGTGTATCTAATGCCTGTGAAGGAGTTCCGTTTGCTAATGCATTGGCAATAGTATTACTTACTGCGGAAGATGTCTCAGTAGAATCATAATATGCAGAGAACTCACCATATTCTCCGTTACCATATTTATCAAGATTTCCACTTAACGCACGAACTCTCACACGATACTTACCAGCGCCTCTGTCTTCAATACGCCATGTAATATCACCAGTTCTTACATATCCAGCCTCATCCTCGAATCCTGCCGAACAACTCCAACTAGCTCCTATACGACTTTCTTCCGTTTCGCCATCTTTTATAAAATATACTTCTGTATAATATCCACCTGCTCCAGCTACGGAATTGTATTTATAAACTCCTGGTTTTCCTTCATCCCAATAAACCGCAGTGCTACCCAATACAGCACTTGGCTTGTTGTATGTAATCTCTGGTGACTCTACCCAATCACTTTCTGTGTAAACATCATCCTGACCATCGTTATTATCATCATAATACTCTATAGCAGAACGAACGCGGAACTTATATACGCCACTTTCATTAATACACTCTGACCAATTTACACTGTTCTCCAATGTATAGGTACCTACATTCCATCTACCACCTTCTAGCAATTCCCCATCTTTATAAAGTTCTATATCATAGTAGCCCTCTGCTTCCTTTGCACCTGTCCATGAAGGAATATAATTCTTGCCCCAATGCACATTAGTTGGTGCTGCTAACTTCGTCTTAGTAGTTGTCTCTGGTGTTACTGGTGTTGTCGTACCATTCTCTGATACCGTCGCAATGCCTGCATTCGTGGCATTGTCCGAAACAGACGCAACTGCTGGCGTATCTCCACCTGATACAGAAGGAGTCTCTGCCAACGCACACAACGAGTTTGACAAAATAAGTACTGTGGCTAAAGTAGCTGCACACAGCGATTTCAGATAGTTCTTCTTCATCTCTTGTGACCTCCATAAGTAATCTTTATATTTTCTTACTATTTTACCCTTTCTTGTATAATATTGTCAATATTTCATTGTATTTGCCAGTAGTTTATTCGCATTTTTACATTCAATATAGTTATTGACACAAAATAAAGAAAACAGTTCCGAAACTACATTTTCAGAACTGTCTATAAAAATACCATATTCTTTTCTATACTTAATCTGGATAAAAGTCCTTATACTTCTTTGGCGATACTCCATAGGCAGACTTAAAATTGCGTAAAAAAGACGAATAGTCAGCAAAACCAGTCTTTTGATATACTTCCGTAACATTGGTGCCTTTCTTCAATTCCTCACAGGCTTTAATCAATCGCTTATTAATCACAAAATTGTGCACAGTTACACCTGTCAAATCTTTGAATTTACGCAAAAAATGATATTTACTCATATGCACATGCTCCGCCAACATCTCCACTGTAATACTCTCCGTAAGATGTTCGTCCACATAAGAACCTACTTTTTCTACCAAAGGATGATTTATCAAATCTTCTCCTGCGCATAAATACTCACTTCTTCCACATAATACATTTAGGTAGGAAAAGAATAATAACAGATAACCTCTGTCCATAACAGGCTTTGCCCCCGGTATATCAGCTTCTGGAATCTCTGACATAGCAAGCTTGAGCAGATAACCTCGTAGCATTTCTTCGTAATAGATAGGAAAATGATAGGCACAAGAGCCTTCTCTATGGAAACAAGCACTCAGGTCCATGTCTCCTTCCCCAAGCCAAGCAAGCATTTGGTCTGTAATCCACAAAATAATGCGTTTGGAAGAGTCATGTTTCTTCTCTATATAATTGTATTTGTGCATTACATTCTGCTCAATTAATAAGAAATCGCCCTTGTGCAAATGATATGTCTGATTCTCTATCATAGAAGAATACTCTCCTTCTAGCACATAGATAATTTCATAAAAACTATGATAATGAAAGGCTTCCGCCCCTATGGGCGCTCCTTGTTTTTCATACACCTCATAGTTCTCTTCAATCATATATTGGCGTTCGTCTGTTGCTTCCAACTTACGAATACTTTTTTCGATTCGTTGTTCTCTGCTCATATTGCCTCCTTGGGAGTTAATTGTTTTTCTGCCTACGCTTATGTATACTCGCAAACATGCACTTCGTGCTCATTCTCTGCTTCGCAGACCGTTTGCTCGTTATTGCTACCAAAAATCAAATGCCTCCTCCGGAGTCGCTTGATTTTTGCCTACGCTTACTATATCATACAACCGCAATTTTTGCACTATTTCAAGCAATATATATCCTTAAATTGCATATTTTTTTGTAATATACTCAAACTACAGATAAGGAATACGTGCAACGAGCACAGGTGCAATCAGCACTATAAATAAAGCAAACGCAAAACGGAGGGATTACTTATGCAGATGACATTAAGATGGTATGGTAGCAAATACGACACAGTTACCTTAAAACAGATTAGACAGATTCCAGGTGTAACCGGAGTTATCTCTACTCTCTATGGAACCAAGCCAGGTGAGGTATGGGAGATGGAAGATATCCTTGCATTAAAGAAAGAAATCGAAGATGCTGGATTAGAGCTTGCTGGTATCGAGAGTGTTAACATTCATGATGCAATCAAGGTTGGTACACCTGATCGTGATAAATACATTGACAATTACATTACTACTTTAGAGCGTCTTGGACAGGCAGGCATCCATTTGGTATGCTACAACTTCATGCCAGTATTTGACTGGACCAGAACCGAGCTTGCAAGAATGCGTCCAGATGGTTCTACTGTATTAGCTTACACTCAGGAAGCAGTTGATGCATTAGACCCAGAGAAGATGTTCGAGTCTATCGCTGGCGACATGAATGGTACTGTAATGCCAGGTTGGGAGCCAGAGCGTATGGCTGTTGTAAAAGAATTATTCGAAATGTATAAGGATGTTGATGACGACAAACTCTTCGATAACTTGAAATACTTCTTAGAGAGAATTATGCCAGTATGTGATAAGTACGACATCAACATGGCTATCCATCCAGATGATCCAGCATGGAGCGTATTTGGTCTTCCTCGTATCATCATCAACAAGACCAACATTCATCGTATGATGAAGATGGTAGACAACCCACACAATGGTGTTACCTTCTGTTCTGGTTCTTATGGAACTAACTTAGACAACGATCTTCCAGATATGATTCGTTCATTAAAGGGAAGAATTCATTTTGCACATGTTCGTAACTTGAAGTTCAACTCTCCTACTGACTTTGAAGAGGCTGCTCATCTTTCAAGTGATGGTACCTTCGATATGTATGAGATTATGAAGGCTCTCTATGACATCGGATTCACCGGCCCTATCAGACCAGACCACGGTCGTATGATTTGGGACGAAGTAGCTATGCCAGGTTATGGTCTCTACGATAGAGCTCTTGGTGCTTGCTACTTGAATGGTCTTTGGGAAGCAATTGAGAAATCAAGCAAATAATTCATTATACAAAGAGTTGAGAAAAGAGAGGTTTTTGCCATGAAACTTACATTAAGTGGTATTCAGAATGACCGTGCAGCATTTGAAGCTGCAGGATATAAACTTCCTACCTTTGATTATAAGGCAGTAAAAGAAAATACAACCAAACGTCCAGTATGGATTCACTTCGGTGCTGGTAACATCTTCCGTGCATTTCAGGCTAATGTAATGCAGAACCTTTTGAACGAAGGTGTTATGGATATTGGTTTAATCGCTGCAGAGGGCTACGATTACGAAATCATCGAAAAAAGCAATCGTCCTCACGATAGCTTAACCATCCTTGCTACTTTGAAGGCAGATAACACTGTTGAGAAGACTGTTGTGGGTAGTATCATGGAATCTTTGATTCTTGATAGTGCAAACGAAGCGGAATTCTCTCGTTTAAAAGAGATTTTTGCCAATCCTTCCCTTCAGATGGCAAGCTTTACCATTACCGAAAAAGGTTATGCTATTACAGACCCTAACGGCAATGTTCTTCCTGCTATCGAAGCAGATTATAAGAAAGGCCCTATTCAGCCAGATAGCTATTTAGGAAAGGTTGTTTCTTTGCTTTACACTCGTTACCAGAGTGGCAAGCTTCCTATCGCTATGGTTAGTATGGACAACTGCTCTCATAATGGTGACAAGCTTTATGCTGCAGTTGACGCTTTTGCCAAAGCTTGGTGCGAATCAGGACTTGCAGATGCTGGTTTCGTAGATTATGTAAATGATAAGACTAAAGTGTCATTCCCTTGGTCCATGATTGATAAGATTACTCCTAGACCAGATGCTAAGGTAGAAGCAATGCTTGCCGCAGACGGCATTGAGGAATTAGAGGCAGTTATCACTTCTAAGAACACCTACATTGCTCCTTTCGTAAACGCAGAGGAATGCGAGTACTTGGTTATTGAAGATGCTTTCCCTAACGGAAGACCTGCTCTTGATAAGGGTGGTATCATCTTCACTGACCGCGAGACTGTAGATAAAGTTGAGAAAATGAAGGTTTGTACCTGTCTCAATCCTCTTCATACAACTCTTGCAGTATATGGTTGCCTCTTAGGCTATACCTTAATTGCAGATGAGATGAAGAACCCTACTTTAAAGAAATTAGTTGAAGTAATTGGATATAAAGAGGGATTACCAGTAGTAGTAAATCCTGGCATCTTAGATCCAAAGGAATTCATCGATACCGTAGTAAATATGCGTATCCCTAATCCTTTCATGCCAGATACCCCTCAGAGAATTGCTACTGATACTTCACAGAAATTGGCAATTCGTTTTGGTGAGACCATCAAGGCTTACAAACAGCGTGCCGATTTGAATGTAGCTGACTTAAAGCTTATTCCTTTAGTATTCGCAGGATGGTTACGTTATCTCATGGGCATCGATGATGCTGGCAATGCATTTACTCCAAGTGCTGACCCACTTCTCGATACCGTTACTCCTTACGTTGCAGGATATGAACTTAGCAACGCACCTAAGGATTTATCTAAATTGGATGAACTCCTTAGCAACACCAAGATTTTCGGTGTTGACCTTGTAGCAATCGGCATGGCCGATTTAGTGAAAACATACTTTACCGAGTTATCAAGCGGCGTTGGTGCTGTTGCAGCTACTCTCGAAAAGTACGTTAAATAATTACGCTCCCTCATAATTTTCCTAAAATATAAAACAAAAACCAAGAAAAGTCCCTTCCGCATACTTCGTGGAAGGGACTTTCTCTTTCTGTCTTGTGGGGCAAGACATTTTATAACAAATTATCCTTGTACTACCTGATTTAATTTTTCGGAGAGCCCTTTAATCTGCTCAACGATTTCTACCAAGCTTTCTGTTCCTGCACTATTCTCCTGAGTTGCTGCAGATACGTGTTCTACGGCACTACAGTTTAATTGGGTATTGTTGCTAATCTGTTTCATGTTATCAGCAACCTCTCCACTCTTCTCACGAATCTGTGCAGCCACTTTATCAATTGCATGAATCTGTCCTGCTAATTCCTCATTAGAAGATGTGATAATGGTAGTAGACTCATTGGCTTTCTGAATACTCTCCATACCTCTCTGTGTATGTACCACGTTCTCTTCCATTGCTTCTACTGCATCCTCGGTGTTTCTGACTACCTCATGTACAATCTTTCCAATGTTTTCTACCGCCGTCTTAGTCTGCTCTGATAGTTTCTGAATCTCTTCTGCTACTACAGCAAATCCCTTGCCATGATCTCCTGCTCTTGCTGCCTCAATGGTAGCATTCAATGCCAAAATATTGGTCTGACTGGAAATCTGAGTAATCGTAGCAACAATTCCAATAATTTCCTTAGATTCCTCACCTAAATTGGTAATAATCTGTTTGCACTCATTGGTACTTTTATAAATCTGCTCCATGTTGGCAGTTGCATCATCCATACGTTTCTGGTTCTCTCTAGTATTCTCACCGATCTGATCCGTAAGAATAGCAGTTTTATGATTCATGTTACTTAAATCTACCAACTGTTCTGTAATATCCTGAATCTTACCATCCGCATGTTCCACCGCCTCTGTATTTTCTGTAGAAGCCATAAGTAAACGTTCTGATTCATCTGCAATTCTCTGGTTGGCATGAAGAGAACCTTCCGTAATTCCAGACAATTCCTTCACCATACCAAACATAGTCTCAGAGGTATGTGACGCATTATCCTTCATTTTCTTCATGCGTTCCAAAATCTCCATCTGTTCCTCTGCACCCATTAAATTGGATAGCATAGACGCTGTTCTACTACATAACATGGTGAAAATAGCCGCTACTGCAATCAATACCAATGCACGAGGAATGACACCAAAGACAATGACGCTCTTAAATTGTGTAAAGTTATCATCCTGTAACGTTTCCAAATAAAATGCCGCAATCTGTCCTATAGACACTCCCACAACCGTAAGCCCCGTTGCCATAATATTTAGTTTTTTAGAAAAATAAAGACTTGCAATCGCTATAGGATATACATAAATTGCTACCACATGGTATGTAAGAGTGATGCTAAGTAAAGTTACATAAATGGAAGCACAAACCACGTTTATGTACTTGATATAATAGCCTTCCCTTTTTAGGATATTTACAATTAAGGTTGGTAATAGTAGCAACACACTACCACCTACATATGCGATTGTCATAATGGTCTTATCCACTGTAAATATCCCAACCAAATCCAAAATATAAATGAGCGTAAAGATAATAAACGTTATTCGCATTACCTTTGCCACCAAGAGATTGGCTTCTTTTTCATTCTGCATTAATAAACTCATACTGTACCTCTCTTTCTGCTGGTAACCTATACCATATTTTATATAATTCGTATTTTATTTATTGATATCCGCATGCACTTTTTCCACTTCATCACGAATATCTAAGAAAATATCCACAAGTACTGGATCAAAGTCCTTCCCTCTTCCTTCTGCGATAATCTGAAAACACTTATCCAATGGCATTGCCTCTCGATAACACCGTTTCTGGGATATGGCATCAAATACATCTGCTACTGCCATAATTCTTGCGCAAAGTGGTATTTCTTCCTCTTTCAATCCATCTGGATAGCCCATTCCATTCCATTTTTCATGATGGAAACGTGCCACCTCATATGCCATCTTGGTATACTCTTTATTTGTCAGATGCCCGAAGGTTTCTTCAATAATTTTTCCGCCATTAGCAGCATGGGTCTTAATGATTGCATATTCCTCATCCGTAAGTTTACCAGGCTTTTGCAGAATTACATCCGGAACGGAGATTTTACCTATATCATGCATAGGTGCCGCCATCCCCAAATTTCTGATATATTTCTTCGTTAGTGCTTCTTTTTCAAATCCTCGTTTTCTCAATTCCTCCGCTAGCAGCTTAACATATGCTGTAGTTCGTTTGATATGCCCACCAGTACTACCATCTTTATTTTCTACCAAGGTGGCAAAGCCCATCACCATCTCATGATGATAAAGAGATAATTCTTCCCCTGCTTGGGTAAGCTCGGACAACAATGCCACCGTTCTCGAACAAAGCATAGTAAAAATTACCGCAATCGCAATTAATACTAATGCACGGGGCAGAATTCCCCATACAATTGTGTTGTAAAGCTCAGTAAAATTGTCATCCTGTATGGTATCTAGATAAAACGCCAATATCTGACCAACCGATACCCCCACTACTGTCACGCCAGTAGCCAACATATTCAGTTTTTTAGAAAAATACAGGCTTGCTATTGCTATAGGATATACATATATCACCACCACATGATAGGTCAATGTAATGCTTAGTAGCATAACAAACAAAGCAGAATTCACCACATTGATATACTTTAAATATCCGCCTTTGACTTTACATCCAAAGGTCAAAAGTGACGGCATTAATAACAGACAACCACTTAATATATAAGTCGGTGTCATAATCTCATTGCGAATCACAAAAATTCCAAACACATTGAGCAGGTAGATTACCGAAAAAATTCCAAAAGTACTTGCCATGACTTTGGCTGCGATTTTATTTGCTTGTTTCTCATTCTCCACTAAAATGCTATGTCCTTTTAACATAGTTCCTCCCGTTCTCCAACACAAATACCTAAAAAGCCGACAAACTTATCCCAACATAAGTCTATCGGCTCTGCGTCTATACGTCACTGCGTCTTTGCGTCTGGCTCTCAAATAAGTATTTACGGTTACACGGTTCCTCTCTCTGTCTTCTATGGCACCTCTTTTACCACTGAAACATGTTGCTGTTCGACATTTATCAACGTCTCCTTCTTACACTTCGGACAAAAAAGAGGAAAATATTTTAATTCTGTCTCTTTGCGTATTTGTATTCTAGTCTTACTGTTACATATTGGACAAAGAATCCATTGATTCGTCTCCATGTCGCTTCCTCCTCTTCTACCATAATTCTTCTATATAGTTTATTATAGTAATAAAAACGTAGATTTTCATTTGTTTTCATTACTTATTCCTTGTCAGATTTAAGATTTCATGACATACTTAGTTTAATACAAATGAAATGAAAGCCCTGACTACTTATATATCACTCACTGACTACAAAGGAGAAATATATGCCAACACCATTACCAGAAGGTCAACAAATCGTCGTAACTCATATTCATATCAAAGAGCGCTATCACATGAATTCTATGGAAATGGCTACCGACCATTACAATATTGGAATCACTCTGCAAGGACATCGTCGCACCATTACACCACTATCTTCCTTTTCCTATCAGGTGGGAGATGTGGCTTTGATGCCACCTTTCGTATCCCATCGTACCCTAGCAGAGTATGATGAACCCTATGAGCGTATTATGATTAAATTTTCTCCCGAATTCGTAGAGCCATTTATTCAGAAGGTAGGTCGCCCTACTTTTCTGAATCTATACGCTACCTTTGTATACCATTTCACTCCCGAATCTCAGGAAAAATTGAAAACTATGTTCTTTGATATTTTCGCAGAATATCAAAAAGATACTCCCTATAAAGAGTTTATTTTACAAGGTATGCTTTTTCGCTTATTTACTACCATTATGGAGGAACATACTCCTGAACAAGTAGACATGCCCCCCAAACCACTTTCTCCACAGATTATTAACGCAATTGTCTACATGGAAGAGCACTATAAAAGCCAACCGTCTATTGATGAAGTGGCTGAACATGCTGGCTTCTCTACCGGATATTTTTCGCGCCTTTTCCGCAGCCAGCTTGGTATGACATATACCACTTATTTGAACAACATACAAATACGTCATGTGCAAATCCTTTTGGCAACCACCAATATGTCCATAATGGATATTGCACACGAGACTGGATATTGCCATGGTGAATATCTGTCCTCTCAATTCAAAAAGTTAGTTGGAATAACTCCTAGCCAATATCGCAAGCAGTGCATTGCCAAGAAGGATACCGTATATCTGCCTAATGAGTAGTAAAATTATCACTAAAATGAATTCTTTCTGCCCTCTTTTGCAATGTCACAAATGTTTCTTCACTTTTCAAAATATCAAATATCGGTGCTTTCAAGGCTAAAATCATCCCTTCATGGACTGTCTTTTTTTCTCTAGGGAAGCTACCAGACAAAACACTTTTTTCAAACCATATATGCAGTCTGTCCAAATAATTATCACTCTGCAAATAACTTATTTGTCCACAGAGAAACCGTTCAAGCAAATCCACATATTTGGTAAGCTGACCGACTGCTTTTTCCTTTTCCCCGTGATGACAATATATTTCTGCCATCTGATACACAAACAAAGTGACATAGTGAAAGTTTATTTCCTCTAAATTGTAGATTTTAATAATCTCTTCAATACGTCGCTGTGTCTCCATGCACTTCTCCAGATTATCCTTATTTAATACTAAGAATTTGCATGCTTCACTAATTAACGACAATATATGAAGGTACATGGTTATCTGCGCGAAGTCATTCCCTGTCTCCTGCATTCCCATCTCTATATATGCACTGAGTAACACTTCCTCACTCTGAACAGATAATCTGCAAGGATTACTCATATCTTCCAAGGTCTCCACAACCGCCTCGGGATGCCCTAACAGTAGATTCACAATAGCTTGCAAAAATACAACATCATTACACAAACTAATATTTCTGCAATTCTCCAATATATGTTCACACAGTTGCTTGGCTTCCTGCAGTAACTCATCCCGCTTTTCTCCTGCTAACATCTCATGGCTAATCCATAAAAGTATAATCTTCTCCAACAATTCGTAGCAAGAATAATACTGTTTTACATATGCCAAACTTTGCTCCATTGCTACATCAAACATCTCCATAGCAAAATCCCTAGCCAGTTCCTCATATATTTTATGTATCTGTTCCTTCGTCAGGAGTATTTCATATCCCAAAAGTTCATCTATAGATATACCAAAAAAAGTAGCCAATCTAGGCAACAACATAACATCTGGTAGTGTTTGACCAGTCTCCCACTTAGAAACCGATGCTTTGGTTATACCGCAAAACTCCGCCAACTGCTCCTGTGTAATTCTTTTAGCTTTACGAAGCGCTACTAAATTCTCCGCCAAACGAATATTATCCATAAACTCATCCCCTCATAATTATTCTACTTGATATATCATAACACCTACAATGGAATAAAACGATTGTTTTGCGATTATTCGTCAACTTTTACGATACTTATTTCGCAAGTATGAAAGTTTTCTAATTCATCCGCTTTACAATATCCTCTACCTGTAGCTCTAGCATCTCTTCCACATGCTTACTTACTGCTCTGTACCCAACTGGATTGCCTGCATTTCCAAGAGGCACAACCTCTTTTGTTGCCTCTCCACCTTGTAGCCACTTCTGCAATCCCGCTTTCGTCAAAGATGATGATTGTAGCTTTGAAGCCAATTCCAAATCCACCTGTTCTGGGCAGATATGATTCAATACAGCAGTCTCAAACGCTCCCGCATGAATATCAAGCAATCCACGTTCCGAAGGTTCAGACTCCTCAAACCACTCCAATGGATAATTTGGATTAGAAACCAACAAGAAATCCTCATCTCCCTGCCAGCCATATAACTGTAAATCCATAGACTCTAACACCAATCTAGCATGAATATCTAATTCTACATTAGCTCTTTTAATTGCGTCTACAATGGTCTTTACATGAAAAGAATCTCCATGATAGCTAAAGCAATATACCTCAACAAATCCAAAGTCTCTTAGATTCTCAAATATTTCAAACAAAACCTGCTGCATAGTCTCTGGTTTTAATGAAAAACTTCCCGGGAACCCTCCAGTACAATGATTCACTCCCCAATAGTAAGGAGGTGCAATAACACTTTCTCTCCCCTCACTTTTTAACTTTTTCTTTACCATTGCACACATACTATAGCTCCAATATATGTCTGCGCCCAATGGTAAATGTGGACCATGCTCTTCTATTACGCCAAGTGGAAAAAGCACTGGTAATTTGTCCGTTCCTGCCTTTTCAACTTCCTGCCAGTTGGTTGTAACTATAGTGTCTTTAAACATTGATTCCATCATAATAACTCCTCGCAATACGCTTTTCATCTTAGTTAATTGCATCTAACACAGTTCTAGCAAAAGCCTTCGCTCCGTCTATTGCTTCCTTTGTCTGGAAGGAAGCCAAATTATCCTCATCTTGCACAGAATACAAACCTATATACTGCAAATCAGAATGTTTGCAAAGTCTTTTGACTCCAGTCTCAAATGGGTCTGTTGCATATGCGCCTTCATAACCATGCGTAGCGATAATTCCTACTTTCTTTCCTACCCACAATGAGCCCTCGCAATCCCCATAATACTTGTTTAGACCATAATGGCGATCCAACACCGCCTTCATCTTACTAGTACAATACCAAGCATAGATTGGTGTGGCCAAGATAATGCAGTCCGCCCATACAATATGCTCAACAATATTGTACATATCATCTTTTTGTACACAACCATATTCACCTGCAACATCCTGACATGCATAGCATCCCTTACATGGTTGGATATTCATATCCTCCAAAACCACATATTTTATCTCTGCCTTATGCTCTTCTAACTCCTGCATAAATGGCTTGCACAGCTCTGCTGTATTCCCATGAAGTCTTGGACTTCCCATTAAAATTAGTATTTTCATATGTACTCCTATTGTTTTTTCCATTCAAACTATCAGCCGGCAGATAATATCATTACAGATTTTTCTGTTATCTGTTACCATTATGACACAAACCACGTTACATCTAAACCAACTAATATGTGCTTTTTCCCTCAGTTATGTAACACAGAATTTACATTTCGCCTATTATTTCCTTGGTGCTGGCAGTTCATCATACATAACATTAAATAATCCTGTAAGAAATTCCTTACTGTCAACATCATCAACCAATAACATTTCTTTTGCTCCTCCATAAGGCAATTCATAAGTTACATCTGGCATAAATGCAATAGCCGATTTAACAGGTTTTACAAGCAATCTGTCATCGTATATACCACCAACGATTTTCTCTCGATAATAGATAATATACTCACCCATCATGGCTCTATATGTTATTGCTTCAAACTCAGATAGCTGTTCTAATATAAAATCTAAATATGCTTTACTCGAAGCCATATTTCACCTCGTCAAATTCATCTTTCCAATGTTTCTGTAAATACCTGTTTCAAAACATCATCGGGAATATTCTGCCTTAAAAATATTTGCACCATTCCTTTAGGCGTAATTTTATATCCACCTAATTCTTCTTTATGCTGAATTACAGCCTGTGCCTCAATGTTAATATGGTCTTTAAACGGTATGAGTCTTACAAAAGATTCCCCTACATAATAACTTGGTATTTTCGCCCACAATATTTCTTCTAATTCACATGAAACACTATCAAATATCAACTTTCTTAAATCATTGAACATATCAATAATCTCACTTGGATATTTGTCTATATATTCTTTTACCTGCTCATTCATAAGATTCTCGTCCTCCATAAAGCAACAGAAAATTCAATTCATCTCTGGATAATGCCGAAAGTTAATCTATGCGCTACCTTTCAATTACTCGCAATACATACATATAGTTCCATTTGACAACTTAAATCCATTCTTTTCATAAAACTTAGCCGCTGGCGCATACTCACTTGTATAAAGAACTATTCCTACAAGTCCTTTATCTTCACTATAATCTTTAACGGCATTTAATAATTGCTTACCTATTCCTTGACCTTGCTGTTCGGGAAGTACTGCCATCTCATTAATATAAATCTCTTCTTTGCTTCCTGAAATCTTACAAAGTGCGAATATACAACCTAACACTTCATCATTTTCTTGATAAACATATCCAACAAATCTTTTCTGTTCAAAAAAATCTTTCAGATATTCTGTTGCATTTTCTGTCGTCCAGTCTATTCCCCAATGCTCCATCGGAAATGCTTTTGCATAAATCATGCCGCATTGCGATAAATCACTATATTTCATAATTCTAATCATTGTACTACCTCTCTATCAAATTCAAATATTCGTATGCTTTCAGACTCATCAGAAGCCTGAAAGTTGTCTCACTCTTTTCGGTAAAAAACCAACGTCAACTTGTCATTAATTTTTTCTGTTTTTCCAGTTTGTTGATAACCCAATTTTTCATATAAATAGCAATTACCTTTTTCTTGTAATATGGTGTCCAATTCCCAATCTGTACTACCATGAATTTCTTCAACTAATTGTATTGCATTTTGTGCATATCCTTTATTCCTATACTCATTCATTATGAAGATAGGAGATATCCTTTTTGCAATTTCTACTTCCTTCTTGTCAACAACACGTATTGCTCCTACTATTATGTCATCTACTTCAATAAAATAGTAATATGTAAACGGCTGATTCAATCGCATTTGAATTTTATCTATACCTTCTGTTGCAGGACTGGTTTCTGTATCTTGATACTTTTTATACAAATCTTCAAATGCTTCAACCTGCATCTTCCATAATTTTTCTGCATCTTGAATGCCTATCCTAACTAATTTTGTTTTCATCCAGATATCCTCCAACTTCAATTTATCAGTCTGATAGACTGATATTTATAAACTTAATATTTTACGATTTTTCTTACAAGTTCATATTGATATGTCTTAAAATATTTATTCCAGAATCCTCGTGCATTTGGGTTAGCCGTTCCGTGTCCAACCCATAGATATCCGGCACCCTTTTGCTTCTCATAATCAATAACAAAATGAAGTAAGTCTCTAGAGAGAGAACTTCCTCTATATTCCGGAATCACATATACTTCCCCTACATTTACCGATTTGGTATTTTGAAAAGCAAACATATCTGATTCACCATTACTTTCTATCATTCCTATTATTTTATTGTCCTTCGAGAGAGCGATATGAAGATTCGTCTCTGAATCCATAAAAAACTCTTTGTATACTTGCTCTGTAAATTCATAGCCTGGATAAAAAACAGGTGCTTGTTTCAGGTGTTTTATTATTTCGTCTGTCAGTTCCCATATTTCATCCCAGCGTTTCTCAATTTCATCTTTCGCCAATGTCCTGATTGTATAGGCATCGTTAAAGTGGTAAGGATAATCAGTAATTTCAAGTCTGCCTTGTTCATATACATAACCAAACTGCATCATTGAAAATAGTTTTAATGCTTTGTAATCATGAGCATAAAGATTTATTTGGAATTGCACGTCGCCATTAATTATTACTTCGTCTGACAGCTTGCAGAATAGTTTTGACAGTGTCTTTTCTGATGAAGCATAATACCCATACACAGGCACATTGCAAGTTTGAATCCCGTCTTTATTCCATAAAGAATAGTATAGAATACCTTGCTCATTGACTCCGTCATCAATGCAAATACTGCTCATATCAGATATTTTATCACTTATCTTTTCTTTAAATATTTCAAACGCAATGTCTTCTAATACTGGGTTATTCGAACGTTCCAACATATATTTTTCATACAATTTCTCAATCATGATTATCCTCCAACTTCTACTTCTTTATTGCCCTTAGTTCGATATACCCTCTAGTTCCAATTGGTTCTAACTGAATACGGGGATTACTATTATCCCACTGATATCCTATCGCAGACGGATCATAGGTGTTAATGGCGTGTTGTACAGACCGGATTGCTTCGCAGT
>CAZHEM010000020.1:0-26714 GCA_964531725.1 uncultured Acetatifactor sp. | reverse complement strand
CTTAAAATCCCTCGGGGGCAACCCCGTGCCGGTTCAAGTCCGGCCACCAGCAGTATCTTAAAAGTAGGAGAAACGTTGATTTTATAGCGTTTCTCCTATTTTAGTTTAAGCAATCATTCTTTGGGGCTATATGTGGGATTCTAGCAGTTATATTCATTGACGGAAAAGTTTAATAATCATATAATTAATCATGTAAAAATATATTAATGGAGAGAATTTCTGTGAAACAAAGAGAACAGAGTTATGATTATTTAAGATGCTTATCATGTATAGCAATTGTATTATTACATGTGTCAGGTAGTTATTGGAGCATAGTAAATAGAGAGAGTTCAGAATTTACTATTATGACAGTATATAATGCACTTACTCGCTTTGCTGTACCTACTTTTATGATGTTAAGTGGTGCTTTTTTACTTGAGGAAGAAAAAGAGATGAGCATAGGCAAATGCTTAAAGCGATTTGCAAAATTAGTCTTTAATTTTTATGTATGGTCTGCTTTTTATGCATTTCAAGGTCTTTTATTTAAATTTGTCACAGGGAAAAATATTACGCAAGAGTTGTGGACTGATTCGTGGGAAAGATTTTTCTGGGGACATTATCACATGTGGTTTGTTTTTTTGATTTTGGGATTTTATTTATTATTGCCCATTATAAGGAAGTTCGTTGAGAATAAAGCGATAATAGAATATTTTTTAGTGTTATGGGGATTAACGAGGTATTTTATTCCAAGCTTTGTTTCTATTGGGAAACTAAGTTTGGTGAATGTTTGGATAAATAAATTAGAGATGAATATGTTTATCGGCTATTTGGGATATTTTATTTTAGGATATTATATTAGAAAGTATGGTTTTAGAAAACAAACAAGAATAATAATTTACATTGCAGGAGCAATCAGCGTTCTTTATTCGGTGTTTCAAACCATTACACAGTCTCGTATACAGGAGATGTATGTTGAGAGTTATTTTAGTCCAAGTTCATGGAATGTAGTGTTGTATTCTATGGCAGTATTTACGTTTTTTGCTAATTTGAAAAGGGAAGATAAGAGTTATACATTTGTTGGTAAAGTGTCAAGGGGTTCTTTTATTGTATATATGGTTCACCCATTCTTTATAGAAAAATTCAATATGATAGGTGTAACAACAATATCCTTTAATTGCCTGTTAAGTATTCCTATATTAACAGTTATTATTTTTATATGTTCATTTTTAGTGGCAACTATTATTAAAAGCATACCGCGCATCAATAAGTTGCTAATATAATTGAGGTGTTTTATGTTTAATCATACACATAAGAAATATTTATTCTTTTTTGAGAGCAGATTTGAAGCAGAACAATTTTTTTTTAAGAGCTTTTTTTCTATTATAACACTTATTAAATGGCTTGTAATAAGTGTTGGAATTGGTTTGCTTGTGGGAGCAATTGCTTCAATATTTGGTCATGCATTGGTATGGGCGAACGATTTTAGAGGACAGAATCCAGTAGTTATTTTGGCATTACCTATAGGAGGTCTATTAATTGTTTTTCTGTATAGATTTTTTCGTAATACCAATGACCAAGGGACTAATATGGTAATATCGTCTATTCATTCTTCTACAGAGATTCCATGGAAAATGGCCCCATTGATTTTTATCACAACAGTCATTACTCATTTATGTGGAGGTTCCGCTGGACGAGAAGGTGCGGCAATTCAGCTTGGTGGAAGTATTGCCAATAAGCTTGGTAAGGTTATTAAGCTGAACGAAAATGATCAACGCATTATTATTATGTGTGGTATGAGTGCGGGGTTCTCAGCATTATTTGGAGCACCAATGGCAGCTGCTATTTTTTCTCTAGAGGTTATTAGTATTGGAATTATGCATTATTCGGCCCTTGTGCCATGTGTGACAGCAGCGATTATTGCTCATTTTGTGGCGGAGTTCTTTAAGGTACATCCAGAAAGCTTTACGGTAGCTGAGATTCCAACGATTGATCCTGTAATCTTTTTTAAGATTGTATTATTTGCTGCGTTGATTGGTGGATTGAGTATATTATTCTGCGTGATTTTACATAGTACAGAGCATTTGTATAAGAGTTATTTGAAGAATCCATATATTCGTATATTCATAGCAGGATGCATTATTATTCTGTTATCGGTGATATTGAGAACGGATTTCTATCTTGGTTCTGGAATGGGAATTATTGAGCATATTTTTGAAGGCGGAGATGTAGTTGTGTATGCGTTCTTACTAAAGATAGTGTTCACAGCATTGACGCTTGGTGCTGGTTTTAAAGGCGGGGAGATTGTTCCTTCCTTCTGTATTGGAGCTGCATTTGGATGTGTAGTTGCTCCATTGTTTGGATTACCTACTACGCTTATGACGGCCTGTGGTATGGTAGGTTTATTCTGTGGTGTTACCAACTGTCCAATTACATCATTACTTATTTCTTTTGAACTTTTTGGATTTGAAGGTATGCCATATTACTTGACTACGGTTGCCGTTAGCTATATGCTATCGGGGTATTATGGTTTATATCATTCACAGAAGATTATGTATTCAAAGACGGAGCCTAACTTTGTGAATAAGGTTGCACGATAATGAGAAAAAGGGAAGAAGTGTTGTTATGCAGCACTTCTTTTTTGCATTGAGTGTAGAAAATTTTTTATAATACACATGAACTGCCATTGTATAAAGAAGATAAATCATATAAAATAGAGAAATAGTTTGAATAGGAGCAATTAAGTGGATAAATACGAAGTATTAAAAAAATATTTTGGATATAGCAGTTTCAGAGATGGTCAGGAAGATTTAATAGATAGCATTTTAAAGGGGAGAGATGTGTTAGGAATCATGCCTACTGGTGCAGGGAAATCTCTCTGCTATCAAGTACCAGCCCTATGCATGGATGGTATTACGGTAGTAGTATCACCTTTGATTTCCTTGATGATGGATCAGGTAAAATCTCTAAATCAGGCAGGTGTCCATGCAGCATATATCAATAGTTCTCTAACGGAGAATCAAATAGCGAAAGCATTACAGAATGCTCGCATGGGGCAATACAAAATTATATATGTAGCACCAGAACGCCTGGAGACAGAGCGTTTCTTGAATTTTGCGTTAAATGTAAATATTACTATGGTGACAGTTGATGAAGCTCATTGTATTTCACAGTGGGGACAGGATTTTCGTCCTAGTTATTTGAAAATATTGCAGTTTATTGATAGATTGCCCAAACGACCAGTAGTAAGTGCTTTTACTGCTACGGCAACTACAATCGTAAAAAAGGATATATTGGAAATAATGAAGCTTCAGAATCCAGAGGTTTTGGTAACTGGATTTGATAGAGAGAATTTATTTTTTGATGTACGGAATGGAAAGAATCGTGATGAGAAACTGTGGCAATATTTGCAGAATCATTTGGATGAAAGTGGAATTATATACTGCGCAACACGCAAAAATGTAGAAAAGGTATACGAGTATTTGGAGCATCGAGGTCTTCCAGTAACAAGATACCATGCAGGATTGAGCGCAGAGGAAAGGAAAGCGAATCAAGAAGATTTTATCTACGATAGAAAACCTATAGTGGTAGCGACCAACGCTTTTGGTATGGGCATTGATAAATCAAATGTGCGTTATGTAGTTCATTATAATATGCCTCAGAGTATGGAAAATTATTATCAGGAGGCAGGGCGTGCTGGCAGAGATGGGATGGCTGCTGAATGTGTAATTTTTTATTCACCACAGGATGTACATATCAATAAGTTTTTGATTGAGAATCGTGGTGAGAACAGTGAACTTACAGAGGAGCAGGCAGAGGAAGTATTAAAAAATGACAGAGAGCGTTTGTGGGCAATGGCAGGATATTGCAAAACGCAGCATTGCTTAAGAGAATATATTTTGAGATACTTTGGTGCTAATCGCAGAAGAGACATTTCAGGCAAGAATTGTGGAAATTGTTCTAGTTGTGTAAATATGTCTGGAAGACATGAATATGAGGACTGGGACTATAATGACAGTAGTAGTTCTTGGGCGGAAGTAGCAGGTTATTACAATCAGACGTATGCTGGAACAAGTGAGGGAAGAAACTTCGAGAGATATGGAATGGAAAGCAACGGTAAAGTTGTAGGTAGCAGGAAGAGTAGCTATGGTACAGGTATGTATGGAGAGAATGCTATAATAGCAAGTAATAGCAAGGGAAAAGCTACCACAATTAGTCTGGAGCAATTAAGCGAAAAAGAGCAGGAGCTGTTCAAAGAATTGAAAGCATTGCGTTTACAAATTGCGAAAGAGACTTCTATGCCACCATATGTTATTTTCCCAGATAAGACATTGCTTGATATGTGTGTGAGGAAACCTACCAATAGGGAAGAGATGCTACAGGTCAATGGTGTAGGTGAGAATAAGTATGAGAAGTATGGTGAGGAATTCCTTGCATCGATCAGAAAGAGTAGAAATTGATAAAATGTGCTTTTGTATACTAGAGAAATCTAATATATGAAAGCATTTTTTATAAAAACAATTATGGATTAATATCTCGTTAACATTTCAAGAACATTTCCATAACATATCACTGGTATATTTATCCCAACGTAAACAAAAACAATGTCCTAAAGGAGGAAAATATATCATGAGTAACACAATGTATTTAGTAACAGGAGCAGCAGGATTCTTGGGTGGCACAATCTGCCGTCAATTAGTGGATAGAGGCGAGAAAGTAAGAGCATTTGTACTTCCGAATGATAAGGCAATCAAATTTGTGCCGAAGGAAGCTGAGATTGTAGAGGGGGACCTTTGCGATATGGAATCTCTTAGAAGATTTTTTACAGTGCCAGAAGGAACAGAGACCATTGTACTTCATATTGCAAGTATTGTAACTGTTAATCCTGATTTTAATCAAAAGGTTATGGATGTGAATGTAGGTGGCACTGAGAATATCATTCAGCTTTGTTTAGAGCATAAGGAATGTAAGAAATTAGTATACTGCAGTAGTACAGGTGCCATTCCCGAGCTTCCAAAGGGAGAGAAAATCAGTGAGGTAGATCATTTTGATGCAGAATTAGTAGAGGGATGCTATAGCCAGTCAAAGGCATTGGCAACTCAAGCAGTATTGGATGCAGTTCATGACAAAGGTTTACATGCTTGTGTAGTGCATCCGAGTGGAATTCTTGGACCAGAAGATTTTGCAGTAGGTGAGACTACAGGCACTGTTATTCAGATTATCAATGGCGAGATGCCAATGGGAATCGACGGCTCTTTCAATCTTTGCGATGTGAGAGATCTTGCTCAAGGAACTATCTTAGCAGCAGACAAAGGAACAGATGGAAGTTGTTATATTCTAGGAAATAAAGAAGTATCTTTTAAACAGTTCTCAAAATTGCTTATGGAAGAGAGTGGTTGCAAGCCAATCAAATTCTTTTTACCTATTGGAGCAGCTAATTTTATTGCAGGGGTATTGGAGAAACAGGCAAAGAAAAAGGGAACTCGTCCTTTAATGACTACTTTTTCTGTATATAATCTTGCTAGAAATAATGAGTTTGATAGCTCAAAGGCTGAGAGAGAATTGGGTTATAAGCCTCGCTCTTACAAAGAGACCATCCATGATGAAGTGAAATGGCTCAAGGAAACTGGTAAGATTGCGTAAGGAGGAACCGAATAATGAGTAATGCAAATATAGTAGCAAAGAAAACACTGAAGGTAGCTGGGGTATGTGTAGCGGTCACAGGAGTGGTTGCATTGAGTGCAGTGGTAGCAAGTGGTGCGGCTGTAGGAGCAATTGTAGAAGGCTTCAAATCAGCAGGAAATATCGTGAAGAAGACTGTGGAGGAATCTAAGGAGAGTGAGAAGACCAACGATACTGACATGGAATTTAAGAATTCTGAGGCAAGTATAGTGGAAGAAAGTACTACGGCTGAAAGCAAATTGGTCGATGTTGAGAAAATGGAAATTGCAGAATAAAGATGTCGGTGCCCCATAAGAGAAATCTTATGGGGTGTTTTTATGCATTAAATCAAGTAAAAGGTCAGAAGACAATAACTTGTATCATTGACACTGAAAAGCATGCGGAATAGAATAGAAAAGATGGAAAACGAATCCAAATAAAAGAATGAGATTAGAGAATCAAAAAACTATAAGATAAGAAATAGCAGAAAGGATAAGAAATAGATATGAGAGAATATGAAACACTCCATTTGGTGAAAAGTGAAGATTTGAATCATCATGGTACGCTTTTTGCTGCAAGGGGCGCAGCCTGGTTGATAGAGGCTGGTTTTACAACCGTTGCTTGTGAACATGGTAATACCAATGAAATAGTATTACGCAATATTGAGAATGTGTCTTATAGCAAACCAGTGCAGAAGGGAAGCGTTGTAAATGTGGTAAGTCGTGTTGTATACACAGGTTCTTCCAGTGTAATGGTGTGTGTTATTGTGAAGGATGCGATGACTGGAGAGGTGGCAATTGAAGGTTATCTTACTTTTGTTACCATTCAGGAAGGTGGTAAGGGGAAATTGGTTCATAATCTTGTGTTAGATGAGACCATTGATGAAGAGGAGTTGCGTCAGAGAAAAAAGGCAGAGTTGTTGCTTGTAAAGCGGTAAGAGGGATAATCAAAAACATAGGGATACGAAGAAATGAAACGCAAATATGTGTAAGAAGAGGAAAAATAAAAATGAAAAAAAATCCTTTGGAGGAAGTATTACTAGAAAAAATATCAGCACAAGAAATGCAAAGTTTAATGCCGATGATTATGGAAGCATTCAGAGTAGCAATCATTGAAGGCGTGGGAGAAATGGACGATTCTGTAATGCTAAGAGAAGAATTGCTTATGCGTTATATTGCAGAGCCAGGAATGGTAGTATATAAAGCCGCAATAGAAGGACAAGTGGTTGGTGTAGCAATTCTTAGAATAAGTCCAGATAATAAGCGTAATGTATTAGAGTTACTGTGTGTGGATGTGGAACAACATTGTAAAGGCATTGGAGTAAAGATATGGAAAGGGATAGAAGCATTGTATCCTAATACAGAGGTATGGGAGACGGAGACACCTGACTTTTCTAAGAGAAATGTACATTTCTATGTAAATAAATGTGGATTCCATATTGTGGAGTATTTTAGTGAGGCTCATCAGTCGGATTTTGAGAG
Source organism: uncultured Acetatifactor sp. (assembly GCA_964531725.1). Taxonomy (GTDB): domain Bacteria; phylum Bacillota; class Clostridia; order Lachnospirales; family Lachnospiraceae; genus Acetatifactor. The sequence goes on along the minus strand of CAZHEM010000020.1, from coordinate 19,596 downwards.
GGAACATCATGCTTATGAAAAGTATGGTAAATTCCGTTTTGAGAAGAAAATGCAATGAGCATCCGATGTAACGATGCTAAGATAAACAATGAGATAAGATATAAAAAAGAAAGAACAATTGGAGAAATATAAAAGACAGAATTAGGAGACTTAAAAATGGACAATCGATCGACGAAGCAGTCTAAAATGATGCTTATAACAGCAATGGTAATTTTTGGAACCATTGGAATCTTTCGTAAATATATTCCGTTGCCATCCAGCGTATTAGCAATGGCAAGGGGATTTATTGGAGCATTATTTTTATTAGTATTTGTGTTAATACGAGGAAAAAAGATATCCTTAAGGGCAATAAAAGCGAACTGGATATCACTTTTATTTTCTGGAGCATTTATAGGTGTGAACTGGATTCTGTTATTTGAATCATATCAATACACAACGGTAGCAACGGCAACTTTGTGCTATTACATGGCACCAGTAATCGTAATTATGGCAGCGCCCATCTTTTTTAAAGAGCACCTGACAATTAAAAAGTTAATCTGTGTAGCGGTAGCTTTGGTGGGAATGGTGCTGGTATCAGGTGTATTGCAAGCGGGTGCAGGTGGTGTGCAGGATATTAAAGGAATTATGTTTGGATTAGGGGCAGCAGCTTTTTATGCAAGTGTAATTCTGTTGAATAAGACCATTAAAGATATTTCTACATACGATAAAACGATTATCCAGCTGGCAGCAGCCACTATTGTTGTATTACCCTACACATTAGCTACTGAGAACCTAAATGAAATAGCATGGAATCCAACAATGATAATTATGCTATTGATTGTGGGTGTTCTTCACACCGGTATTACATATGCCATGTATTTTGGCACCATAACGGTGCTGAAAGCACAGACGGTTGCTCTATTCAGCTATATTGACCCGATTGTTGCAATTATTCTGTCTGCGACAGTATTGCATGAGAATATTGGAATGGAAGGAATTATTGGAGCTTGTCTAGTGTTGGGAGCAACATTGGTAAGTGAATTGTCTGAAGGATAAATAGGGCATTGGATGTCGTTATGCAAGGGGCATGTAAAAAGGGTACAAGTCAGCGACTTGTACCCTTAATTTTTAAACGAATATGCTATTTAATCACCTTTGTAATTTCTCTCGACGAAGTCATAAATATCATTGTTGTCTTCTAACATACGGCATCCTACAATGTAGCGACCAGAATTGTTAGTAATTCGTATGATATGTCCATCCAGTGTTTTTCCACTTAATAGTGGGAAATTATCAATAGTTATTCCGATTAGAGTGCCTTTTGCATTAGCAATTTCGGCAGCAGTAGTTTCAATTGCAAATCCACCTGCACTAATATTAACCATTCTACCATGTAGAGAGTTCTTTAATGTCTTCAATTCAATAGAACATGAATTATTAAGAGGCATACGTCTATATTTTCTACGATTCTGAACTTGTGGATTACTATGTACAGTAATCTTATAACTATCATCCCTTAGATGACTAATCTTTATTTCATCCCAGCTATATACACCATTATCAACGATGATTTTTAAGATATACTTCTGATTCTTAGAATATTCAAATGCTTTAGAACCATTTCTTAGACTGGTAACATGTATTTCGCCATCCTCAGTAACGGTATCAATAGCACCTTTGTATTCAGTATTAGAACTATTTCCTGTTTCTACAATGCTAAGATGCATGCCTGGTTTAAGGTCAGTTACATTCATGAAACCACCAGAACCAAGTTCTGTAATGAGGTGTCCAACAACGGTTTCGATGTTCAATACATTAGCAGAGGTCTCTGCGTATTTGCTTCGCATTTCTCGAGTGGTATCGTCTGCAACAGCAATGCTCTTGGTCATTAATTCTACCACTTCGGTTACCTGATTCATATTCTCAACCATGTTCTTATTAGAGTCTTCCACTTCACGCATTGCAGAATCAACAACTTGAACATTGTCACCAAGTTTAATAGAATCGGCAGTGATTGCATTTACACTATCACTAACAGCTACAATATTTTCACGTGTAGAATTGATGAGCTGTAAGGTCTTGGTAATTGCCTCAGTCATCTTTTCGCTTGTTTCAGCCAAATGAGATAAAGCATTCATGATGCTGGTAGAAGAGGTCTTGGTACCTTCACTTAGACCTCTAATCTCATCTGCTACAACGGCAAAACCACGACCAGCTTCACCTGCTCTAGCTGCCTCGATGGAAGCGTTTAATGCAAGGAGATTGGTCTGGCTAGTAATCTGTTCAATAGTACCAGTTTCATCTTTTACCATATCGAACTGAGACTGGAATTCTTGTAAGATTCGCTCAACTTCAGCAGAAAGAGTAGCCATTTCATTTGTGGAATCTACTACGCTTGCTAATTGCTGGGAACTAGTCTGGGCATTACTTACGGATTGATTCATAAGAACAACCATCTCTTGAATAAGTCCAGCAACGTTTTCTACCTGAGTACTAATCTTACTAGTCATCTCCATAGAGGAGTCGGTTCTCTCTTGAAGAACGGCATTATTGGAAGTCAAATCTTCCATGTTATTCACTACATTATCCGCACTTTCCTTATTCTCGTCAGAAAGCTCACGAACAACTGTTACACCATCTACAACGGAGTTACTAGCTACTTTAACTTGTTCAACAGTCTTAACAACTCGATCCAAATTGGCCTGTACGGAACCAAGTAATGCTTTTTCTGACTCGTTAATGTGTGTGATGGATAAAATATAAGCAGCGTAAATCAATACAATCAGCGCAAATACGATTTCATATTCTGTAATGTCCTGTGGGGTAAGACCTGTTGTCATAACGTCGCGGACAATTCGGACTACCATCAGAAAGAAATTCAATATAGCGACTCGTGTCATTAGAGCTCTGTCTTTATAAAGTACTAATGTGGTGGCTACAGGAAATACATACATACAAGTTAACTGTGACTCACCAGTAAGTGCAACGAATGCATAGAATAGGCCATATCCTATAGCAACGGTTTCCTTACAGTAGGTGGTATCCATACCCTTAAACTTAATAAAAAGGAATGCTAGAATGATAGGAGTCCAACACACAATAAGAAATGCGATTGTGTATGGAATTGTTCTCTTCCCGCTGATTGCTTCAATAATGTAAGCAACGGTTAAAACTGTTGAAATAATCATCCATATGGTCATGACTCTTTTGTTTGCTTTTTGTCTGAAGTAACTTTCATTGTAGTCCATTGTTATCAGCCTCTCTTTCTGTATTTTCGTATCCTCTGTATGAAGACTACGTTATAACTATTATTATAACATTTTTTGTTGTTTTTTCTACTATTATTTGCATATTTTGGCGAAAAAACAGAACTTTTGCACAATAAAACGCTGAAAGGTAAATTGAGATTGCAATAGAATACTAATAGTAATGCTAGTAACAAAAAATGACATATTGTAGAAGTTGAGTAAAAGAGGGAACTATTATATAATAAATACAATGCGTTTGGGGCAAGGAAATTTATACAATGGTAATCAAATTAAGTGAACAGGGAGTAAGTTTTATGAGCATTACAATAAGAGCAATGGTGGAAGCAGATAAGGATTGTGTGTTGGATATGATGCGAGTATTCTATGCTTCTCCTGCAGTGTTGAGTAATGGGTCGGAGGAAATATTTCAGAATGATATAGACAATTGTGTGGGAGAGTGTCCTTTTGTGGAAGGGTATATTTTCCAAAAGGGGCAAGAGGTGCAAGGGTATGGAATGCTTGCCAAGAGCTTTTCAACGGAGTTTGGAAAGCCTTGTATTTGGATTGAAGATTTGTATATTAAGCCGGAATACCGTGGATGTGGAATTGCTTCCCAGTTCTTTGCATATGTAGAGCAGAAGTATCCTAATTGTCTACTTCGATTAGAAGTAGAGGAGGAGAACGAGAGAGCATTACATGTATACAAGAAATGTGGTTTCGAGGTATTGCCTTATATGGAGATGAAAAAGCGATAAAAGATAAATTTAGTGATAAATAATTGAGTGTAAGAAAGTTGGACACAGTAATGGAATTAATAATCGTAAAAGGACGCCCTGAGGATACTGCACAGCGTTTAGAAAAAGAAGTAAGAACCTATGATTTATTGGATTCATTAGGTATTGAATATGAGCGAGTAGATCATGAGGCGACAGAAACTATGGAGGCCTGTGCTGAGGTGGATAAGGTCCTAGCACCAGCGGTAATCTGTAAGAATCTATTTTTATGTAATTCGCAGAAAACCAAGTTCTATCTATTAATGATTCGTGAGGATAAGAAGTTCAAGACAAAAGAGATATCTCACCAGATTAATAGCGCACGTTTATCTTTTGCGCCAGCAGAATATATGGAAGAGTTTTTGGATATTACGCCAGGTTCTGTAAGTGTGCTTGGGCTTATGAATGATAAGGATAATCAAGTGACGCTTCTGGTGGATGAGGATGTGTTGCAGGCAGAATATTTCGGCTGCCATCCATGTATTAATACGTCTAGTCTTAGATTAAGGGTAGCGGATGTGTTTGGACCATTTTTACAGGCGGTGCACCATGATTATACTGTGGTGAAATTGGAGGGAGAAGAGTAGTCCGATTCCTATATTACAAAACAAATGGGAAAGGAATGCTAGAGAAAATGAGAAGAAAAATAGGGGCTATCATTTCTTTGATGATAGGCTGTGTCAGCATCTTAATGGCATGTACTTCTACGAATACCATGGAAAGTACTATTTGTGAAGTGTCGGAAAGTGTGCTACAGACTGTAGAGATAGACAATGCATCACAGAAGGAATCTGGGGAAACAATAGATGCGTCAACTACCATGGAGGTTCATTTTATTGATGTAGGACAAGGGGATGCCACTCTTATCAAGAATGGTGACCATGCAATGTTGATTGATGCAGGAGAGAATAATAAAGGTACTACGGTTCAGCTGTATTTGAAAAAGCAAGGTGTGGAGAAGCTGGACTATCTTGTACTTACTCATACGGATTCAGATCACATTGGAGGTGCAGATGTAATCTTGGAGAAGTTCCAAGTGGATATGGTGTTTATGGGGGATTATGAGAAAGATACTGCAACCTATCGAGACGTAATCCAAGCCTTGGATTATAAGGGACTTACATGGAGTCAGCCTAGTGTTGGGGCGCAATATGCGTTAGGAGACGCTACGTTTACCATTATCGCACCCAACGATAGTTATAATGATCCGAATAATACATCTATAGGATTGCTATTGGAAAAGGGAGAATGTAGTTTTGTATTTACTGGTGATGCGGAGACAGAATCCGAGGAAGATATTGTAGAAAATGGAATAAACATAGATGCGGATGTGTTCAAGTCAGGGCATCATGGAAGTAAGACATCTTCTGATGAAGCGTTGTTGGATGCCATTACTCCAGAATATGCAGTGATATCTTGTGGAGAGGGGAACTCTTATGGTTTTCCACATGCGAGAACCTTGAACAATCTACGAGCAAGAGGAGTACAGGTCTTCCGTACGGATGAACAGGGTAGTATTATTGCTACTACTGATGGCAAGGAACTTACTTGGAACTGTGCACCATCTGAGACATGGCTAGTTGGGGAGTGATGACTTCTTTGGCAGGACACAATATATGATGAAAGTATAACTGCGGAAATAAATGTAAATTTTGTGCCAGAGCAGAAAAAAACTGTAAGAATATAGAAAAATGTTATATAGTGTGATAACATAAAAATGTATTTGACAATTAGTTGTTGGACTTAATGGGGGTAGCAAAATGAGCAAGGAACAGATAAAGCAGAAAAAACCTATATCACACGAAGTTATTTTTAGATTGATGCTTATCGTAACATATGCGGTGGCAGCATTCTTTCTCTTGAAGAATTTGTTTGCAAAAGAGTGGGTAGCTTCGGCAGTTATTGCTATGTGTTTGAGTGTATTTGCTGTGTGCATGATTATATTCCAGAAAAGAAATGCAAACGAATACACACGACAATTTGCGGTATCCATTGGTATTGTTGTGTTGGTATTTATTATATCACTTTTTAGTGGTGCGTCTTACAGTGATGATTTTTCCTTGTTTTTGGCAGTAATTGGTCTATCGGGTATGTTTTTGCAACCGAAAATTACCATTGCACAAGCTATATTGATTGATGTGTTATTAATCATCATGTATATAGTACATCCTGAAAAAGCGGGTGATTTGTCACAGTACATTACATGTACAGTAATTACTACGTTGGGGGCTGTTTTATTTGGGCAGACCATTAAGCGTGGACGTGCTTATATAGAAATTGGTGAAGAACGTGCAGTAGAAGCGGAACGTTTATTAAAATCAATTGTATCCACTAGTGAAGAGTTGAAGAAGAATTTTGAAGTTTCATCAGAACATATTGGGCATATGGAATCTGTGAATGTTCAGCTGGAAGGAAATACGGAAGAACTAAGAAGAGGATCGGGAAATATTACAAAAGAAGCATTGGAAGTTGCAAATAGTTGTGATGAAGTAGAGAGTACTATAAAAGTAACAGAGGCTCATATAGAAGCGCTGAATGCAGAAGTAAAAACCTTTGAACATGCATTGATTGACAATCGTAAAAACATCAATGTGATGAATAAGCAGATGGATATTGTAAAAAGGACCATGCATGAAGCTAATGAAGTATTCCAATTGATGGAAGAACAGATGAAACAGATTACTGAGGTGACAGAACAGTTGAATAGTATTTCATCTAGTACAAATATGCTGGCGCTGAATGCATCTATAGAAGCAGCAAGAGCAGGTACTGCTGGTGCAGGCTTTGCAGTAGTAGCTTCTAAAGTGCAAGATTTGGCAGTAGATAGTAATGCTTGTTCTAATCAAGTATCAATAGTAGTAAATCAAATGCGTGAACAAGTGGAGAAGACTACAGGGCAGCTAGCTGAGAGTGTACAGGCAATGGAAGGCTCTGTACATACATTAGCTGAATTAGACGCGGGATTTAATAGTTTAACTGAGAAGTTTGGAACTTTGTACGGAAACATCGAAGCTCAAAATGGTAATGTAAGACAAGTGGATTCTATTTTTGTGGAGCTTCGTAACCGTATTCAAGATATGAGTAATTCGTCGGCAGAGAATCAAGAAGCAGTGGAAGCAATTGCCAATGCTATCGAAGAATATAAAGAAAATATGAATGAAATTATAGATGATACAAAGCAGATTCAGAATTTGTCTGCGTCTATGCTAGAGACATCTATGGAAGAGTAAGAAACAATATGTTAGTAACGAAAAAAAGAAAATGGTTATGTGGTCTTTTAATGATAGTAGTGGCACTTGGTGTTGCTATAGGGATTTATGCAGGAGATTATTATAGGGTAACAGATGATGCCTTTCGTGAGGCTATTATGGAAGAGACAGAGGACTATATTTTATATGGGGACTCTTCTAGTAAAGTAGGATTTATCTTTTACCCAGGGGCTAAGGTAGAAGCAGAAAGTTATGCACCGATTCTCTCTAGGGTAGCAGAAGAAGGTGTCTGTTGTCTCACTATGAAGATGCCCATGCATCTGGCAATTTTAGATATGGATGCCTGTGAAAAGGCATATGAGGTGTGTCCAGAGGTGGAGACTTGGTATATTGGTGGACATTCTTTGGGCGGTGCTATGGCAGCAAGCTATGTAGCAGAGCAACAGGAGAATTTTGCAGGATTAATTTTGCTGGCGGCGTATCCTACTTCTGAGCTAGCTGATATTCCAGTATTGTCCATATATGGAACAGAGGATAAAGTGTTGAATTCTGAGAAATATATGGAAGGAATGACAATGGTTAATACTCTTCAAGAGCTTGTTTTAGAAGGGGGGAACCACGCACAATTCGGTTATTATGGTGCGCAGGAAGGCGATGGTGTAGCAACGATGGATGCTGAGATGCAGTGGGAACAGACTACTGATGCGATTATTGAGTTCGCGAGGTAATATAGAATAGTGAGTAGCAGAAAAACTTCCGTCTATTTTTATTAGGCGGAAGTTTTTTATGCTTACATTTTAGTTACCGGATAGATAATGAATGCGTTTTATTCTTCTATGCTGTTTGGCTCGTGAAGTGCACATAGTTTTTGCAAATACTGATAACGCAATTTTGCTTGCTTGGTTACTTCTTGGAACATTTTCTTGGCTTCTTCGGGATAGAAACGCTGTAATATCTGATAACGTTGCTCACCAGACAAGAAGCTTTCTAAATCGTAGTTAGGTTCCTTACTATCCAATACAAATGGATTCTTATTCTGCTCACGAAGCAGAGGATTATAACGGAATAAATGGAAGTAACCGGTCTCTACTGCTTTGGCTTCTTCATGGGGGGTGCTGCCTAAGCCTGCTACAATACCATGTGCGATGCAGGTAGCATATGCAATTACAAGAGAAGGACCTGGATAAGCAGCTGCTTCTGTAATAGCTTTAATGGTCTGGTTTAGGTCTGCGCCCATGGCAATTTGAGCCACATATACATCGCCATAGGTCATGGCAATGGAAGCTAAGTCCTTTTTGCGAGTGGTCTTGCCACCATTGACGAACTTGGCAGTAGCACCTAAAGGAGTGGATTTGGAAGCTTGCCCACCAGTGTTGGAATAAACTTCGGTGTCTAAGACTAAAATATTGATATTTTTTCCGGTAGAGATTACATGGTCTAATCCACTGAAACCAATATCATATGCCCAACCGTCTCCACCAATAATCCATGGAATGGTATCCATATCTGGAAGATCTTGAAGATGAGAGATGGAATCTTCATCCGCGGTGGTAGCTGTTGAAGTAGATAAGCAATTCTCAGTGGAAGCATTTGCAACTGCAGGCGAACAGTTTGCTTGAGATTTAGCTATGCGCAATTGGTGAGCAGTTTTCGCCATTAACATTCCATAGCCAAATTCAGCGGCATCCTCAAACAAAGAGTTTGACCATGCAGGGCCGTAACCTTCCCCATCTCTACAATATGCACAAGTAGGTGAGGAATTGGCCCAGATGGAGCTGCAGCCAGTGGCATTGGCAATATACATGCTTGGACCGAAAAGCTGGGTTAACAATTTTACATAAGGAGTCTCGCCACAACCTGCACAAGCACCTGAAAATTCCATGAGAGGACGTAGGAACTGGCTTCCTTTAACGGTGGAAGTCTTGAACTTTTCTGCGGCTTCTTTCTTAAATGGAAGGGAAGTGCAGTAGTCAAAATATTGTTGCTGCTCAGTATGCTCGTGGATTGGAACCATATCCAGTGCTTTTTTGCCTTGTTTTCCAGGACAAATAGCTACACAACTGCCACATCCGGTACAGTCCACATTAGAGATAGTAATGGCAAAATGATGCTCTGGCATTCCCACCATATCTAGGCTTTCCATATTATCAGGGGCGTTAGCTAATTCTTCCTTGGTTAATACGGCAGGGCGGACAACGGCATGAGGGCATACATAGGAACAACGATTACACTGTATACAGTTCTCAGGCTTCCATACAGGAATCTCAGTGGTTACATTACGGCGTTCATGGGCACTACTTCCAGCAGGAAAAGCTCCGTCTGCATAAGGAGAAAATGCGGATACTGGGAGCGTATCGCCATCTAAACTTACAATAGGGAATTGTACGTTTTTTACATAATCCATTAATTCTGGTGCACAAGGAATGAATTTATTCTCCTCTGCATCTTCTACGCCTGAACCATTTAATTGTGCCCAATGAGATGGAACGGTAACCTCAATCACATCAGACATACCTCTATCAATGGCATCATAGTTCATTTGAATGATTTTTTCGCCAGATTTACCATAACTTTTCTTGGCAGCAGCTTTCATGAGCTGGCGAGCTTCTTCCTTAGGAAGAATGTCTGTTACAGAGAAAAAGGCTGCCTGTAAGATGGTACTAATCTTATTATTTAGACCAATTTCTTTGCCGATGCGGATGGCATCAATTAAATAGAGACGGATATTATGCTGGGCGATATAGGCTTTGTAGGCATCTGGTAGATAGTCCTCTAAATCTTTTTCCTTATAATAACAGTTGATTAAGAAGATGCCGCCATCCTTTAAATCCTTGACCATATTGTACTTGTGCAGGTAGGCAGGATTATGGCATGCAACGAAATCAGCATGCTGAATCACATAGGTGCTTCTAATAGGCTGTTTTCCAAAGCGAAGGTGAGAAATGGTAAGGCCTCTGGATTTCTTGGAGTCATATTCAAAATAGCCCTGTGCATAGAGGGGCGAGTTATCACCGATAATTTTAATGGCATTTTTGGTAGCACTGATAGTGCCATCACCGCCTAGACCCCAGAATTTGCAAGAGATATTGCCTTCTGGTGCGGTATTACCAAGTGGCTGAACGGGAAGAGAGAGGCGGGTAACATCGTCCTCAATTCCTACGGTAAATCGTTTTTTAGAATGATTGGCATATACGGCTGCAATCTGGGCAGGAGTAGTGTCTTTGGAACTGAGACCATAACGACCTGAGTATACAGGAATATTAGCAAAAGGACTATCCTGTAGGGCTGCTAGTACGTCTAAGAAAAGGGGTTCACCGATGGAACCAGGCTCTTTGGTTCTGTCTAGTACAGTGATTTGGCGCACGGAGGCTGGAATCACCTTTAGGAGATGAGCAGCACTAAAAGGGCGATATAGGTGAACGGACACTAAACCGATGGAGTCATTGGCATAATCGATATATTCTTTGATGGTCTCGCAGACGCTGCCCATGGCAATAATGACATGCGATGCATCAGGAGCACCATAATAATCAAATAATCCGTAGTTGGTGCCAAGCTTTTCATTAATTTTGGCAATATTGTTTTCCACAATCTGAGGAAGGGCATCATAGTATGGATTGGCAGCTTCCCTAGCTTGGAAGAAGATGTCTGGATTCTGAGCAGAACCCATGATACGATTGTGGGCAGGGTGGAGCGCATGTTTGCGGAATACTTCCAAAGCATTGGGGTTAAACATGTCTTTTAAGTCTGCATAATCCCATACTTCAATTTTGTGTAATTCGTGAGAGGTACGGAATCCATCAAAAAAGTGAAGGAAGGGTAAGCGTCCTTCCAATGCGGAAAGGTGTGCCACTGGAGACAAGTCCATAACTTCCTGCACACTACCAGTTGCCCAGATAGCAGCACCAGTCTGTCTACAAGCGTAGATGTCAGAATGATCTCCAAAAATGGAGAGGGCATGGGTGGCGATGGTTCTAGCAGCTACATGGATGACACCTGGGAGAAGTTCTCCTGCCATTCGGTAGATATTGGGAAGCATAAGAAGTAATCCTTGGGAAGCAGTGTAGGTAGTAGCTAAGCTACCTGCAATTAAAGCACCATGTACTGCACCGGCAGCACCCGCTTCTGACTGCATCTCTGAGATTACGAGAGAATTGTCTAATATGTTCTTACGGCCTTTGCCATTCCAATCATCCACCAATTCTGCCATAGGTGAAGATGGGGTGATGGGATAGATGGCAGCCACTTCTGTATAAGCGAAAGATACATGGGCAGCAGCTTGATTGCCGTCCATAGTTTGCATTTGTCTGGACATGATGATACCTCCTAAATGTTTATAGAGTCATCATATCCAGACAATTGGTAAAATATACGAAAAGCTTTTCGCATGGACTTAATAGTTGCATTCAAAAGAATGATAAGTCTGTGTGAAAAGCTTTGCATTCAATACAATATTTTATTTCAAGAATCCATTCACAATCTGAGCCTCAGCTTCTTCTTCGGATAATCCCAAAGTCATCAGCTTAATAATCTGCTCGCCAGCAATCTTGCCGATAGCAGCCTCATGGATAAGTTCTGCATCCAAATGATTGGCTGTAATCTCAGGTACGGCACTAATTTTTGCATTATCCATAATGATGGCATCACATTCGGAGTGACCTGCACAGCGATTGTTACCATTGATGGTTGCGAAGAATTCTTGACGAGAATCTTCCTTGGCAACGGCGCGTGAGACTACATTGGCACTCGAACCTTCGCCGTTTAAATCTACGTGGAAGGTGGTCTTAGCAAACTGACTGCCGTGGGTCATTAGTTTCTCTGTCACAATAATTTTAGCTCCATCTGCTAAGGTTGCCTTGGTAACACGGTCAGTAGAGTCAACACCTTTGATTTGAACGGTCTCCATCTCTAAGAAACTATTCTCACCTAACTCAATAATGGTTTCTGGGTTCATGATTCGCTCACCCTTGCCATCACCGCTACCATAGTGCTTCTCAACATATTTTACATGGGCATTTTTACCGATGAAGAAAGAGTGAATGCCGTCGTGACGGCTTTCTTTGTCCCCACCGTTGTGGATACCACAACCTGCTACGATGGTAACGTCACAGTCATCACCTATATGGAAATCGTTATATACCATTTCAGTCAATCCGCTTTGGCTAAGTACGACAGGGATGTGTACACTTTCTTTTTGGGTACCAGGTTTAATGATAATGTCGATACCCTGCTTGTCTTCTTTTGTGACTATATCAATGTTGGCAGTGCTATTGTGACCAACACTTGCTCCATTAGCTCTAATATTATATGCACCTGCTGGCACTTCATGTAATCCAGCAATCTGCTCAAGTAATGTTTTCTGTATCTGATCCATAACTTCCTCATTTCTGTTGACTATTATAGTCAAATTAAATAAAGCTTATTGGTGAATTATTGATAGAATTTGCAAGAGCCAGTTCCATTCAACAATTCTGGAAGAATATCGTCCTTACAACCTCTTGCATTCACGGTACCACCTGCAATTACAACAATCTCATCCGCAATATTCAAGATACGTTCTTGATGGGAGATGATGATTAAGGAATTATCATGGGCATCATGCATCTCTTCAAATACCTTAATTAGGTTATTGAAACTCCACAAGTCAATGCCTGCTTCTGGCTCATCGAATACGGAAAGTGGAGTGTTGCGTGCGATAATGGTTGCAATCTCAATACGTTTCAACTCACCGCCAGAGAGACTACCATCTACATCACGGTTGATGTAATCTCTAGCACAGAGACCTACCTTTGATAGATAGTCACAGGCACCTGCGGTGCTTAACTTATCGCCAGCGGCTAAAGTAATCAAATCTTTTACCTTAATGCCCTTGAATCGTACAGGCTGTTGGAATGCAAAGCTGATACCTAAATTGGCACGCTCTGAAATGCTCATATTCGTAATATCTGTACCATTGAAAATAATCTGTCCTGAGGTAGGCTTCTCAATTCCCATAATGAGCTTGGCAAGGGTAGACTTGCCACCACCATTAGGACCTGTAATTGCCACAAAGGTATGATCATCAAAAGTAAGATTGATATCTTTAATAATCTCTTTCTGGGAGGAACCTTCCTCACCTACTTGAAAAGAGAGATTTTTTAATTCAAGCATGTAAAACCTCCTTTTGGTAATAAACACCAAATAACCTTGATAGTATATCACAATTGTGCGCATAAAAAAAGAATTTATTACCAGAACACATGATAAGAATGTGTCAAAATAGGGCTTTTTTAAAATTGTGCAAAAAAAATAAAAAATATGCTTGACTTTCTATGACAAAGCGGTTAGAATAATCAATGTTGCAGGTGATACTGCTTGATAACAAATGTGCGTTTAGCTCAGCTGGATAGAGCGTTTGGCTACGGACCAAAAGGTCGGGAGTTCGAATCTTCTAACGCACGCTAATAAAAACTCGTGAGTAAAAACTCACGAGTTTTTTTGTATTATTGCGACCCCTTTCAGAAACTGTTATAATCTCAGTGTTAAGTTATACACTAATGGAGTACCAAAATGTTAGATATAATCATAGCAGTAGCAGTTGCAACCATTGTAGTTTATGTATTAGTAACAGTCTACAAAAATGCACGAACTGCAGCAAAAGAACAAAAGACATATGAATATTATAAATACAATGCCATTAAGCAGATTATGGCGCAGGTGCATGGAGAACCTGAATTTCAGTTGTCGGTTCATGCTCATAATGAGTTTTTTATAGAACCATATAAAATAGAAAATTTGGAAATGGTATTGCAGGAAGTATTGGAGCATTGTGGATACAGAGGACGTATTCCAACGGTTCGTTATACGCTATTAGGCAATGAGAATAGCAAGCATACCTTGAATGATAATCGTTATTTTTTAACCATTGGAACAGATAAGCATCCTACGGCGGATGTGATATTGGCATTACTGATTCATGAGTGTATGCATGTGTATCTATACGATAATCGTATGAAGTTTGTAGGTATCAGCGAGGAATGTGCTACTTATATGGTGGCGATTCATTTGGGTTTTTATCAGCAGATTATGAAAGGGATTCCGCAGATAGGTCATTTAAAAAAGAACGAAGTGGAAGAACTTTACAAGATCTTTTCGTTGAACCAATAAGTGATTAGTGTAATAAAAAGGATATGAAAAAGAGAAATCTGGAAATAACAGATTCATGAAATAAGGAATATACATACTATGGATGCAAATACTAATAAGAGATTTTGCAAAAAATGCCTGACGAGAGATTTGGTAGGACAGGAAGAATATTTTCAAAATTTACACGAGTATATAGCCAATATGGATGCGGATATAAAAGTCACAGAGGAAGTCTATGAGAGTAGGTTGCAGGTTTGTTTGGGATGTGATTTATTGTTGCAAGGCATGTGTAGAACTTGCGGGTGTTATGTGGAACTTCGGGCAGTAGTTGCAAAAAATAGCTGTCCCAATAAGAAATGGTAAGTATTGGAGTTTAGAAAAAGTTTAGAAAAGCTTTCTTTTCGATATATTTACGGATAAATAGAGTCATGCTAAAATGAGCATATGCTATAGAATTGATTCGAAAGGGCATGGTCAGAGAATGAATAAACAAGAGTTCATTAATAAATTACGTGCTGCATTGAATGGCAGGATTTCGCCTGAGCAGGTGAATGAGAATGTCAATTATTACGAAGAATATATTAATACACAGATTCGCATGGGGAATCCCGAGGAGCAGGTGTTAGCTACACTTGGAGACCCAAGACTGATTGCACGTACTATTATTGAGACCGCGGGACAGAGTGGTCAGAACGCTGGTTATAATGGTAGGACATATAATAGTAATAGTGGATATAATAGCAACAATAGTTATAATAACGCTTACAGCGGAGGCTACCAGCAGAATTCCTCAAATACGCGTGGGGCATATGGCAATGGGTACCAGAATGGGAATTACAATTCTAACGGCGGCGGTTATCAGCATTATCAGAATAGCAGAACGCCAAAAACATTCCGAATGCCGGGATGGCTATGGGCGATAATTGTAATTCTTGTATTAGTAATGGTGTTCAGTGCATTGTTCTCTGTAGTCTCCTTCCTCTTACCAGTACTGTTTCCTATATTGTTAGTAGTTTTCTTAGTAAAGCTATTTCGGGACTGGTTGAATTGATAAAATAGATAAAAGATAAGCGCATGGTTACATAAGCAGACCAGAATAAGGTCTTGGTTATGTAGCTGTGCGCTTTTTGTATGCGTAAATGAAGTGTTATTAACAGCATTGTTATGAATATTTGAATACAAAGTATAATAGCTACCAGGGGGGCTGGTAGCTATTAATGAGGGGAGTATAAATAATTAATATAAGGGTTGTAAATAGAATGATGAAGGGTTGTCTATTTACAAGTATGATTATAGTACTTTAGTCCCAAAAACGCAATATGGAATTAGTACCAAAGTGCTACAAAAATTTTGAATAAAAATTGTGCGATTTTAACATACTATTGTTGTAACTAATAATTTAACAGGAGGGATTTTAACATGTCCGATAATTTCAAAAACTATGATAACAAATTAAACAACGCTAACGAATCTAACTGCAAGGATAGCCAGAACAACAGCCAGAACAACAACCAGAATAACAATCAGAAAAATCAGAACAACAATCAGAATAAGAATCAGAACCAGAGATAGTTTGAAAGCAATCCAAATCTGGTAATAGGCTTTTAGAAATAGGGACACCGGATAGGTGTCCTTATTTCGTGTCTATTTTTATTTACACAGGTTCTAAAAAAATGTATACTTAAAAGTGTATGCATAGGAAAAGGAAGTATTATAATGAGAAAATTTGAATTGATTGCTCCTTGTCACTTTGGTATGGAGTCGGTGTTAAAAAAAGAAATTATTGATTTAGGATATGATATTACAGAGGTGGCTGATGGAAGAGTTACCTTTTTTGGAGATGAGGAAGCGTTGTGCAGAGCTAATGTTTTCTTGCGCACTGCTGAGCGTATTCTTATTAAAATAGGAAGTTTTCACGCAGAGACTTTTGAAGAATTGTTCCAAGGAACTAGGGATTTGCCATGGGAAGACTATATCCCTGCAAATGGTAAATTCTGGGTGGCAAAGGCTGCTAGCGTGAAGTCAAAACTATTTAGCCCTTCCGATATTCAGTCTATTATGAAGAAAGCTATGGTGGAGCGTCTAAAAGGCATCTATCATATTAACTGGTTTGAAGAGGACGGAGAAGTATTTCCAATCAGAGTTTTCCTAATGAAGGATGAAGTAACTGTTGGATTAGATAGCACAGGAGAATCTCTACATAAGAGAGGATATCGAAAGCTTACTGCCAAGGCTCCTATTGCAGAAAATCTGGCAGCAGCATTAATTATGCTTACCCCATGGAATAAAGATAGAGTACTGGTAGATCCTTTCTGCGGTAGTGGAACTATTCCTATTGAAGCAGCTATGATGGCAGCGAATATGGCGCCTGGTATGAATCGTAGTTTTACTGCGGAGAATTGGAATCACATTGTAGAGAAGCGAAATTGGTATGATACCTTAGATGAAGCCAATGAAATGCTGGATTTGTCTGTGGAGCCAGATATTCAAGGATATGATATTGATGGTGAGATGGTAAACATTGCAAGAGAGAATGCGAAGCTTGCAGGTGTAGATAAGCTGATTCATTTCCAGAGACGTAGCGTAGAACAGCTAAGTCATCCGAAAAAATATGGATTTATCATTACCAATCCGCCTTATGGTGAGCGTCTGGAGGATAAATCTGCTATGCCAGCGTTGTATAGTATGATTGGCGAGCGCTATCGTAATTTGGACTCTTGGAGTATGTATTTAATTACCGCTTATGAACAGGCACAGAGAGATATTGGACGTCAGGCTGATAAGAATCGTAAGATTTATAATGGTATGATGAAGACCTATTATTATCAATTTATGGGACCAAAGCCTCCAAAGCGTAATGCACCACAGAACTAAGAGAGAGAACTAGAATGAAGGATATAGCAAAAGAAAATATGCGATTCACACTGGTAACGTGGAGTATAATGCTAACCATTGCAATGGCAGTAATGTTATTTGTGGCTTCTCGTAAAACAATTGTGATTGTGGATGCAGCACAGGATAGTAGTCAATTACCAGTAAATGTATCCACACAATTGCTTATGGTGTCTGATACCAAATTGACGTTAGAGAATACATCTACGGAAGAAAACGTATGGAGTATTCCTTTAATTGAGGGCACTAAGGCAGAAGATGTAGTTATGGAGAATCGTTACATGGATAAGGAACTCTGGGTGTATATACGTGGAATTACACCAGAGTATTATGATGAGAATCCCATGAACGGTAATGTGAATTCTATCGTTAATGCCTATTGTGAATCACAGGAAGATGGCATATTGTTAAAAATGGAAATGGATGGTGTGTATGAATATCGAAGCACTATGGAAAATAATGCATTGCAATTAGAATTTTACCGTCCACAGGAATTATACGACATGATAGTGGTAATTGACCCAGTAGGTGGCGGAAGCCAATTGGGGATTACTACCCAACATTGGTATGAAAAGAATTTAGTTTTGCAAATTGCAAAAATTGTTCAAAAAAAATGGGATAATCAATCAATAAAAATTTATTTTACAAGAACAGAAGATGTGTTGGTAGAGAAAGAACAGCGTGTGGAATTGATTGAGGCTGTGAATGCAGATTGTTACATAGGCATTTGTGCCAGTGAGAATACAGAGGATACAGCTATTTACGGCATTCAAAGTTTTTATAATAAAGAATACTTTATTCCTGAGTTTGGAAATGTGCAATTGGCAGATGCAGTTACTAGAAATGTAACCATTGCCGCAGGCAATAAAGCAGTGGGCTTACAAGTGGCAGAAGAAAGCAGTATTCTAGAAGATATTAAGATTCCAGCCACACAGGTGTCTATTGGTTTCTTAAGTAACGAGAAAGAATCTGCACTATTTGAACAAGAGGAATATCGTGAGAAAATAGCAGATGGAATTGCGAAAGCAATTACAGAAGTATATGATAAATTTGGAAAAGAAGAATAGAGGAAGCGTTATATGGCAGGAAGAATTGTATTTGCAACAGGGAATGCAGGTAAAGTAAAAGAGATACAGATGATTATGGAAGACACAGGAATGGAAGTGTTGTCTATGAAAGAAGCTGGTATTTCGGTGGATATTGAAGAGAATGGTACTACTTATGAGGAAAATGCACTGATAAAGGCAAGAGCAGTGGCAGCAATGACAGATGCTATTGTTATGGCAGATGATTCGGGCTTAGAGATTGATTATCTAAATAAAGAACCAGGGGTGCTTTCTGCTAGATATTTAGGAGAGGATACTCCATATAGCATTAAGAATGCAAAATTAATTGAAAGATTAGATGGCGTGGAAGATGAGAAGAGAACTGCTCGATTTGTATGCGCTATTGCGGCAGTATTGCCAGATGGTAGGGAACTTACCACAAGAGCTACCATAGAGGGTAGAATAGGGTATGAAGAAAAGGGAAGTCATGGGTTTGGGTATGATCCAATTTTCTATGTACCAGAATATGGAAAGACAACTGCCGAACTTACTGAGGAAGAAAAGAATCAGATTAGCCACAGAGGAAAAGCATTGCAGCTTATGAAAGAGGAGCTGAGAAAATATGAAAGTATTGGTTGTTAGTGATACCCACAGAAAAAATGATAGTTATTTTCAGATTATAAAAATGCATAGTCCAGATATGGTTATTCATTGTGGAGATGCAGAAGGGTCTGAGTATGCCATTTCAGAGGCTGCAGGCTGTCCTGTACAGATTGTATTGGGCAATAATGATTTCTTTTCTGATTTGCCTAAAGAACTGGAATTTAGTATCGGAAAGTATAGAATATGGGTAACTCATGGACATAATTATTATGTATCTATGGGGAATGAGAACATCAAAAAAGAAGCAAAGTCCCGTGGTGTAGATGTGGTATTTTACGGGCATACTCATCGACCAGTAATAGATTATGGAAATGATGTGATTGCAGTGAATCCAGGAAGCCTGTCTTATCCAAGACAGGAGGGCCATAGACCCTCCTATGCTATTATGGAAATTGATAAGGATGAGGAACTACATTTTACCATTGCATACGTGTAATGATTCAATGAATGAGAATTTAAATAGTTAGTAAAACTATAGAATGTCTATAAACACACTGGAATCCACTGCCTTCACAAGAATGCGGTAGATACTATGTTCCCATGCAGTTTGCAGGCGAGCATCCGTAATAGGAATCTCCTCAATATCCTGTAATTGACCACCAGTAACATACTCATCGACCAGTAATAGATTATGGAAATGATGTGATTGCAGTGAATCCAG
>CAZHEM010000019.1:0-27273 GCA_964531725.1 uncultured Acetatifactor sp. | reverse complement strand
ATATTAATTTGTTAAATACTAAGTTTATTATATGAAAATTATTTGGAAGGAATTAACTTATCTACTTTTAAAATGTGATTAACAAGCCAATTCTGTAAAAATCCTAAGAAGTCATATAGATAGGCATCCTGATTATCATCAATGTGGTCGTAATCCAATTCCATCATCTTGTCGATGAAGTTCTGATGGAGAAGCTTTTGCTTTTCTAAACCGTCATAACCTATGGATTCCATGTAGGCTTCTTCATCAGCGAAGTGAACCTTCGTATAGTCACGAAGCTCGTCTATAATCTTCATGATCTCATCATATTTATCATGTAGCAATTCAGCCTCAATAGTAGCGTGAATTTTGGCAATAATATCAAATAAAACTTTATGCTCTGCGTCCACTAATTCAATACCTGTTTTGTATTCCTCTGTAAAAACTGGGATTGCAAGTTTGCTAGTATTGGTAGAGAATTGTCCAATAAGAATGTCACTACCTAAAATATGCCCTACCAGCCAACGAGCCAGATATTCGAGTAATTCTAGCATAGTGGCGCGAACAGAATCCTCGCTAAGATTTGACACGTTATAAGAGTTGATTTTATCTGTAAAAGCAGCATGTTCCTTTTGCTGCCGAGCAAGCTCAGGGTCATTTATTTTTTGCATATATGCTTCCTCATGTGCAAAATGAGACACCGCATATTCTTTTAACTTTTCTAAAAGAGTAATTGCATCTGAAATGGAACCATTTTGGCTATGTAAAGAAGTATTGGTATCTGCGATTAACTGAAATAACATCTGATGTTCTTGGTCGATTGTCTCTACACCAATTAGGCAATCGTTGGTAAAAGTAAACATAAGCAAACCTCCTTTTTGTGACTGTCTTAATAAATTAAATTGTATCATATAAGGTATGGGGTGGTAAAGACAGGAACAGTTAAAATAAAAGGTTTCAAAGGAGTGATTTTGTGATAAAATGTAGTAGTATTGTTTGTAAATTAAGTAACTGATAGTGAAGCAAATTGCAACAAGGGAACTGATAATGCAGTAAATTGTAACGAAATATGCATAGGGAGGAAATTACCCATATATACAGAAGCAAGGGTAATATAAAAAAATGATTATAATTCACGCACTAGGGGACTCGCTAGTAACAGCATATGGAAGCGATGAGGATAACTTTATCGGTGGCTGGGGTGACCATTTGGGAAGCTTTTTTGACACGGATAAAGTTACGGTAAATGTATATGGACAAGGTGGCAGAAGTAGTAGAAGTTTTTTGAACGAAGGCCGTTTTGTGGATAATGGACTGTTCAAATTGACAGATTTTCCTTATAACATGGGACCTGCTTGCAATCGCATCAAGCAGGGGGACTATGTGCTGATTCAATTCTGTCATAATGATGATAACAGCAAGGATAAGTTGACCTATGTAGACCGGATGACACCACTTGGTGAACCTGATGAGAATGGTGTCTATCCTACAGTGGTACCTGTGGAGGAATACAAAGTACCTACCATCATGCCAGAGGAATTTTTCCCGCTACTAGAGAAAGATGGTGTATCTAAGGAAAAGCAGGAGGAATGTAGGAAAAAGTACGAAGAACTATTGCCTACCTATGGGGAGAAGTATTATTCCTACGGATGTGGAGCAACCTACAAGGGCTATTTAAAGTTCTACATAGATAAAATTAGAGAGCTTGGGGCTACTCCAATCTTGGTTACTGCAGCAGCAAGGCAGTTTTTTAAAGATGGTAAAATAACTGCAATTCCAGGACATCATGGCAATAAAGATCAATATGGTGATTTCCCATATATTAGAGCAGTGCGTCAGCTTGGGCAGGAAGAGAATGTGCTTGTACTCGATTTGTTCCAGAGAAGCTGCGAGTTGTTAGAGCGTTTAGGGGAGTCGGATGCCAAGAGCTTGCAGAGTATAAAAGATGAGAACGGGACCACTATCGGTGAAGCTCGCTATAATCGCCCAAAGAAATGGATTGAGGAATATGATAGATGTTGGGAGGAAGGTTTGTTTGCATCAGTGGATGACACCCATCAGAATCGTTTGGGTTCCTATCTGTTTGCGGCTATTTTAGCTAATGGTCTTTATGAGAATATCCCAGAGTTACGAGGTAGTGTCTTGGATAAAAGCAGTAAGAACATGAAATGCCCGAAACGAATCATTCATCGCATTCCGGATATATTGAATTTAATTCCGAGGATTCGCTTAGATGTATAGATGTACAAGATAATGTAAATGTTCTAAAAATATATATTAATAGACGTGGATTAATAGTCATTTGGCGAATGTATATGGATTAGTCGTAATAGTAATTAAAATAATAGAATCTAAGAGGCTTATATATGGAACTTAAAAATTTATTAAAGGGATTTGAGTATCAATGTGTGCAAGGTGGCATAGAGAGAGAAGTTACAGAAGTTGTATATGATTCAAGAAAGGTAACGGACGGTTGCCTTTTTATCTGCATTGAAGGTGCTAATTTTGACGGACATGAATTTGCAAAAGATGTAGTAGAGAGAGGCGCTAAGGTATTAATAATATCTAAGCCAGTGCAGGGTGTTGATTCAGCGGATGTTACCCTTATTCAAGTAGAGAATACCAGATATGCCATGGCGTTTATTTCAGCAGCATATTTTGGTCATCCAGCAGAAAAATTAAAAGTAATTGGTATTACAGGAACCAAGGGTAAGACCACCACAACCTATCTTGTAAAATCCATCTTGGAGAATGCAGGATATAAGGTAGGATTAATTGGAACCATTGAGACGATTATTGGTGAAAAGCATATCCATGCAGTGAATACCACTCCGGAATCCTATGTGCTACAGGAATATTTTGCACAGATGGTGGAAGCAGGACTAGATACTGTTGTTATGGAAGTGTCATCACAAGCATTGATGCTTCACAGAACACAGGGATTTGTGTTTGATTATGGTATTTTCACCAACCTAGAGCCAGACCATATTGGCCCGAATGAACATTCTAGCTTTGAGGACTATATGGCATGTAAGGGATTGTTATTCAAGCAATGTAAAGTAGGTATTGTCAATGGTGATGATAAGCATTGTAAACAGGTAGTGGAAGGACACACCTGTGAGCTTGAGACCTTTGGTATGAATGCAGATTGTATGTTGAGAGCGGATAAACTGCAGTTGGTAGATAAGCCAGGTGAATTGGGTGTGGCATTTGATGTGAAGGGATTAATGGACTTTGCAGTAGAAGTACCTACCCCAGGAAGATTTAGTGTGTACAATGCGTTGACTGCTATCGCTATTTGTCGCCATTTCAAGGTGCAGGAAGCAGATATTCAGAAGGCTTTGCTTTCTGCAAAAGTAAAAGGACGCATTGAGATGGTAAAGGTATCAGATGACTTTACCTTATTAATAGATTATGCTCACAATGCCATGGCATTGGAGAGCTTATTATCTACTTTGAAGGAATACCATCCTAATCGATTGGTGTGTCTATTTGGTTGTGGAGGCAATCGTGCGAAATCTCGTCGCTTTGAGATGGGTGAGGTCAGTGGTAAGCTGGCGGATTTAACCATTATTACATCAGATAATCCAAGATTTGAAGAACCACAGGATATTATTGAAGATATTAAGACAGGTATTCAGAAGACCACAGGTGCATATGTGGAGATTGCAGACCGTAAGGAAGCAATTCGCTATGCAATCACTCATGGACAAAAGGGTGACATCATAGTTCTTGCTGGTAAAGGACACGAAGATTACCAAGAGATTAAAGGTGTCAAATATCCTATGGATGAGAGAGATTTGATCGCGGATATTCTCATTGAAATGGAGTAAGCTAAGAAGCGCAACAGCAGAGGCTATTGAGGCAAAAGAATAATTATTTAAAGAAAAGAACTAGGAAGGAAGATGACGTGAAGGAACTTTACGCAGATATCATAGTTGATATTTCCCATGAAAAAGTTGATAAGCCTTTTCAGTATCGTGTACCAGAACCCCTTATGGGTGTTCTGGAGGTTGGTATGTGTGTAATTGTTCCTTTTGGAAATGGGAACAAGCACATTAAGGGCTATGTGATAAATATTGGCGACAAGTGCAAGTTCGACCCAGCTAGAACGAAAGCAATTATGGGAATTGCGCCGAAACAGGTAGGAGTAGAGGATAAAATGATTGCGTTAGCTGGCTGGATAAAGCGTAACTTTGGCTCTACTATGATTCAGGCAATGAAGACGGTAGTGCCAGCCAAGCAATCTGTAAAGAAACTAGAACATAAGAAAATTCAGCGTCTTATGAATCGTGAGGAAATCATTTCCTTATTAGGTGAGTGTGAACGCAAGAAGCAGGTTGCCAAGGCTCGTTTGCTTAAGGAACTAGTAGAACAGGAAGTAATTCCCTATGAATGGGTTACTGGTAAATTGGGTGTGGCTTCTGCTACTATCAAAAGCCTTGAAAAAGCAGGTGCTATAAGGGTAGAGAGTACAGAAAGCTTCCGCAATCCTGTGCGATTGGAGAATGCGGAAGATACGAGAATGCTTTTAAGTGAAGAACAAAAGTATATTGTAACCGAAGTGATGCAGGATTATGATGCAGGAAAATGTGGAACCTATCTAATTCATGGAATTACAGGAAGTGGTAAGACGGAAGTGTATCTGAATCTAATCGAGGAGACCTTGAAGCGAGGTAAACAAGCTGTTGTGCTGATTCCCGAGATTGCTTTGACTTATCAGACACTACTCCGTTTTTATAGAAGATTTGGTGAACGGGTAAGTGTAATGAACTCCACTTTATCTCCAGGAGAGAAGTATGACCAATGCGAAAGAGCGAAGAATGGGGAGATTGACATTATTATTGGTCCTCGTTCCGCATTGTTTACTCCTTTTCCAAGTATTGGATTGATTATTATAGACGAAGAACATGAGGGAAGTTATAAAAGTGAAGCTAGTCCTAAGTATCATGCCAGAGAGACCGCAGAGGAAGTAGCAAGACTTCATGAAGCAAGCCTTGTATTAGGTTCGGCTACTCCTTCTTTGGAAGCCTATTATCGTGTGCAACAAGGAGAATACAAGCTTTTTACATTGACCAAGCGTCTCACAGGCGGTAGCCTTCCAGAAGTGCATACCATAGATTTGAGACAGGAACTTAAGGAAGGCAATCGTTCTATTTTCAGTAGAAAGCTACAGGAGCTTTTAGCAGACAGATTACAAAAGGGACAGCAGAGTATGTTGTTCTTGAATCGTAGAGGTTACGCAGGATTTATTTCTTGCAGAGCTTGTGGTGAGGTAATGAAATGTCCTCACTGCGATGTGTCTCTATCAGAGCATCGAAATGGAATGCTTATCTGCCATTATTGTGGTTATAGTGAACCTAAACCTGTGAAATGCCCTAGTTGTGGTTCTAAGTATATTAGTGGTTTCCGTGCAGGAACACAACAGATAGAAGAAAAATTAAAAGAACTATTTCAAAATGTGCGTACTTTGCGTATGGATGCAGATACTACTAGAAGCAAGGATAGTTATGAAGAAATACTATCGTCTTTTGCCAATGGAGAGGCTGATGTGCTTATAGGGACACAGATGATTGTCAAAGGACATGATTTCCCAAATGTAACGCTAGTTGGTGTGCTGGCAGCAGACTTATCCTTAAGTGTGGGAGATTATCGTGCTGGAGAGAAGACATTCCAGTTGCTAACACAGGCGGTGGGAAGAGCTGGAAGAGGTAGTCTGCCTGGTGAAGCGGTGATTCAGACCTATCAACCAGAGCATCATGCAGTGGTGCATGCGGCGAACCAAGACTACATAGGCTTTTATGAGGAAGAGATTCTCTATAGAGATATGCTGGGGTATCCACCAGTGGCGCATATGTTGGCGGTGCAAGTCTATGCCAAGGCAGAAGAGAATGGGAATTTGCTTGCCCAGAGGCTAGCTGATGTGGTAAAGTCTACCATAGACGTTAATGTTCCTATCAAGGACAGGTTGCAGGTAATCGGTCCAGCACCAGCTCAAATTGGGAAAGTTAATGATATTTTTAGATTTGTCTTCTATGTGAAAGCTAGAAACTATGATACACTAGTACAGGTGAAAGATGTGTTGGAGGATAAGTTGATGCTTTGGCAGCCTAAGAGCGAGAACGTACAATTTGATTTTGACCCAATGAACACGCTGTAGGTAGTGTAAGTCTAGTCCAAGTAGGCAGAGAAAATGGTATAAATTATACAGAATAAGAAAGGATAATAAAAAGATGGCAATTCGTAATATACGTGAAATGGGAGATGAGGTATTAAACAAGACCTGTAAGGAAGTTAAGGAGATGACTCCTAGAACCAAGGAATTGATTCAGGATATGTTGGAGACTATGTACGAGGCAAATGGTGTAGGCCTTGCAGCACCTCAGGTGGGTATCTTGAAGAGAATCGTGGTAATCGACGTAACAGGAGAAGACCCATATATCTTAATCAACCCTAGAATCGTAGAGACTAGCGGTGAGCAGACTGGTCAGGAGGGCTGTCTTAGTGTACCAGGTAAGTCTGGACAGGTTACTAGACCTAATTATGTAAAAGCTGTGGCTTTGGATGTGAATATGAAGCCATTTGAATTAGAAGGAACGGAACTTTTAGCAAGAGCAATCTGTCATGAGTTAGACCATCTAGATGGACATCTCTATGTGGAAAAAGTAGAAGGTGACTTAATGGATGTTACCTATGATGAAGATGAGTATGAAGAAGATTAAGCTGATTGTATACATGTAAATTAGCATGATCTGTGAAGAATGTGGAGAACGAGAGGACAACTAACATGAAAATAGTATTCATGGGAACCCCTGATTTTGCAGTTGGGGCATTAGAGGCATTGATTGCGGCAGGACACGAGATTACCGCAGTAGTAACACAGCCTGATAAAGCAAAAGGAAGAAGTAAGGAATTGCAGTTTCCACCAGTGAAGGAATGTGCAGTACGTCATAATATTCCTGTTTTTCAGCCTGAAAGAATCAAGAGACCTGAAGCAATTGAGCAGTTGAAGCAGTATGAGGCAGATATATTCGTAGTGGCGGCATTTGGACAGCTTTTATCACAAGAAATATTGGATATGCCTAAGTTCGGTTGCTTGAATATTCATGCGTCATTGCTTCCTAAGTATCGTGGCGCATCTCCTATTCAGCATGTTATCTTGGATGGCGAGGAAAAGAGTGGTGTTACCATTATGCAGATGAATGCAGGCTTGGACACTGGCGATATGTTATATAAAAAGTGCGTAGTTATTGAGGATACCGATACCTTTGAGACCTTACATGATAAATTGATGGTTATTGGTGGAGAAGCTATTGTGGAGGCACTTCCTTTGTTAGAGGCTGGTAAGCTTACTCCCAAGAAACAGCAGGATGAACTTAGCTGCTATGCACCATTAATTGATAAAAGTATGGGCCTGATGGATTTCAATAAAGAAGCAATCGTACTTGATAGACAGGTGCGCGGCATGAATCCATGGCCAAGTGCTTTTACCTATTATAATGGAAAGCAGCTTAAGGTATGGAAGGCTGTGGCTTGTAATATGGAAGCACTAGAAAGTAGTGGTGCAGAAGTTACAACAACAGATATGGCGAAAGAGTCTGCACAGACTGGTGCTGTGGTTGCATTGAATAAGGATTCTTTCGATGTGATGACAGGGAATGGAATCTTGCGCATTTACGAATTACAGTTAGAGGGTAAAAAACGTATGACTGCTCACGATTTCCTACTTGGTGTAAAGGTTCAGGTAGGAGAAGTACTAGGTAAAAACTAAGTACACATACGAAGAATGAACATCGTATGAATATGTGTAAAGTGGTTTTGACGTGAACGGAAAAGCATGGATAATTCTTATGATGAAGGCTTATGTGAAGAAAAGTGCTTATGTGAAGGAGTAAAATAATATGTTTAGTTTGTTTGGATATGGTTATGGATATTATGGGTACTATTTTGACCCAACATATATTCTGGTGTTGATTGGATTTTTACTATGTATGGCTGCTAGTGGTATGGTGAATTCTACCATGAAAAAGTATAGCCAAGTAGCCAATATGCGAGGAGTGACAGGGGAAGAGGCAGCTAGACGAATTCTTTCCTATGAAGGACTTAGCGATGTGCAGGTAGTGTGTTTGCAGGATGGTAAGGGGGATCATTATGATCCTAGAACAAAAACAGTTCGTTTATCCTATAGCAATTTTCATTCAGCATCGGTAACAGCAGTAAGTGTGGCTGCTCACGAGTGCGGACATGCCATTCAGCATGCCAAGAATTATGCGCCATTGTCCATTCGCTCGGCTTTGGTTCCTGCGGTAAATATTTGTAGTCAATTGGGTATGCCAATTATTTTCCTTGGCGTGATTCTTAGCTGGAATCAGACCTTGATTCAGATTGGTATTTGGGCATTTGTTGTGGCTGTTTTGTTCCAATTGATTACACTACCAGTAGAATTCAATGCTTCTAGAAGAGCAGTGGTTAAAATGGGTGAGTATGGATTGCTTACAGAGGAAGAGAATTCTGGAGCTAAGAAGGTGCTTAGAGCAGCTGCAATGACCTATGTGGCAGCAGCGGCTTCTTCTATATTACAGTTATTGCGATTAGTGCTTTTGTTCGGCGGTCGCAGAGGAGACGATGATTAATGGCTGAGAATACAAGAGAGATTGTATTAGATACATTGTTGGAACTTGAGAAAAGTGACATTTTTTCTCACCAACTAATAAAAGCAGTCTTAGATAAATATAATTATTTAGGAACTCAGGAAAAAGGCTTTATTAAGCGCGTAACAGAAGGAACCATAGAGAGACAGATTGAATTGGATTATTATTTGAATTTCTTTTCTTCTGTGCCAGTGCGTAAGATGAAACCACTGATAAGGAATCTACTTCGTATGAGTACTTATCAGCTTGTGTATATGGATGCTGTGCCAGATAGTGCTATTTGTAATGAGGCATGTAAGTTGGCGCAGAAGCGTAAATTCCATAATCTAAAAGGATTTGTCAATGGTGTACTTCGCAATATTGCCAAGAATAAAGATTCCCTTCCTATGCCAGATAAGGTAAAGGAACCACAGAAGTTTTATTCTGTGCGTTATTCTATGCCAGAATGGATTGTGGAATTCTGGTTAAAAGAATATGGGGATGAGATTACGGCAAAACTGTTAGAAGGAGTGTTGGAGATTCATCCAGTATCTCTGCGTTTTCGCTCGTTCCTTTCAGAAGGAGAGAGAGAAAGCCTTTGTGAACAGCTTAAGAGTGCAGGAGTAGAACTTACTCAAAGTGCATATCTACCATATCTTTACACTGCCAAGAGACTTGAGAATGTGGCAGAACTTGCAGGGTTTGCAGAAGGTGATTTTACCATTCAGGATGTAAGCTCGGTGTTGGCAGTAGCGGCAGCAGGCATAGAGAAGAATCACATGGTAATGGATATCTGTGCTGCACCAGGAGGAAAGACCATTCTTGCCTCCGAGATGGCAGAGAAGGTTATCTCTAGAGATGTGTCAGATGTTAAGGTGGATATGATAGAAGAGAATCTGGATAGATTACAGGTAAACAATGTTATCACACAGGTTTATGATGCCACTCAGATGGACGAGACTTACAAAGAAAAAGCAGATGTGTTGATAATGGATGTACCTTGCTCTGGGCTCGGGATTATGGGAAAAAAGCGTGATATTAAGTATCATGTGAGTCAGGAAAGTTTAGCTAGTATTGTGGAACTACAGAAAGAAATCGTACGAAATAGTTGGCAATATGTGAAGCCTGACGGAATCCTTTTGTATAGTACTTGTACCATTAATCCAGAGGAAAATGAGAAAATGGTGGAATGGATTCTTGAAGAATTCCCATTTGAACCAGATTCTCTGGAGGGACATATTCCTGAACGTCTGATGGAAGAAAAGAAATGCGTTGATAAGATGCGAGGAAGAACAGAGGATTATACCATTCAACTATTGCCTGGATATATGGAATCTGACGGATTTTTCTTTGCAAGACTTCGTAGAAAGAGTTAATGAAAATAAGTGCAAGGGAAGACTTGCAGAATGCTTAGTGAAATAGACTAAGCTGTTAGGTAGAGAGAACGAAATGGAAATAAACAAAATGAGTACCAATGAAAGAATAGATTTAAAATCTCTTACTCTTTCAGAACTAAAAAAAGAACTGGAAGAAAGAGGGGAAAAAGCATTTCGCGCAAAACAGATGTATGAGTGGATGCATGTGAAGCTTGCCAGAAGCTTTGATGAGATGTCGAATCTATCTAAGGATTTACGTGAAAAATGCAAGGAATGGTATAGCTATACTGCGTTGGAAGCCATTCAAGTGCAGGAATCTAAAATAGATGGAACTAGGAAGTTCCTATTTAAGTTACATGACGGCAATGTAGTAGAAAGTGTATGGATGAAGTACAAACATGGTAATAGTGTATGTATTTCTTCGCAGGTAGGATGTCGTATGGGATGCAAGTTCTGTGCATCTACCCTTGATGGCTTAGAACGTAATCTAATGCCTTCTGAGATGTTGGACCAGATATATGCCATTACCAGACTGACAGGCGAGAGAGTATCTAATGTTGTGGTAATGGGTACTGGTGAGCCAATGGATAATTATGATAATTTGCTACAGTTTATTCGTATTTTGACAGATGAAAATGGTTTGAATTTAAGCCAACGTAATCTGACGGTATCTACCTGTGGTATTGTGCCAAGAATGCGACAGCTGGCAGAAGAACATTTGCAGATCACATTGGCATTATCTTTGCATGCTACTACAGATGAGAAACGAAGGAATTTAATGCCAATTGCCAATCGTTTTTCTATTGAAGAATTAATGGATGCCTGCCATTACTATTTTGAACAGACAGGCAGACGCATTACTTTTGAGTATAGTTTAGTTGGTGGTGTTAACGATACGAAAGAGGATGCAGAGGAATTAATTGCTCTTGCAAAGCCTCTCTGTTGTCATATTAATCTGATTCCAGTGAATCCTATTAAAGAGAGAGATTATGTGCAATCAGACATGAGTCACATTCAAGGGTTTAAAAATAAACTTGAAAAAAACAAAATAAATGTTACTATTAGAAGGGAAATGGGGAGAGACATTGATGGTGCATGCGGACAGTTAAGACGTAAGCACATTACAAATAACCCCATGCAGGAGGAAGCTTAACGTGCTTAAGACGTTTTCCATAACAGATATAGGTCGAAAAAGAAAAGTCAATCAAGACTATGTATATACTTCGGAGAATCCTATTGGTAATCTGCCTAATGTATTTATTGTGGCTGATGGAATGGGTGGTCATAAAGCAGGGGACTATGCGTCCAAAACAACTGTGGAGACTATGGTAAAAGAGATTGAAGAATCTTTTGAGAAGAATCCAATCAGAATTCTAAGTAAAGCTATTGAGACTGCTAACGAGCTTGTGCGAAAGAAGGCAAGTGAAGAAGCGGATTTAGAAGGTATGGGAACTACTGTAGTAGCTGCTACATGTATTGGTAAATATCTACAAATAGCCAATGTAGGTGATAGCAGACTTTATGTTGTGAATAAAGAGATGAAACAAATTACCAGAGACCATTCTCTTGTGGAAGAAATGGTTCGTATGGGTGGTCTTGGAAAAGCCGAAGCAAGAAATCATCCAGATAAGAACATAATTACAAGAGCTGTTGGTGCCAATGATACCATTGAAATTGATTTTTTTACGGTAGAGTTGGATGAAGGTGATAAGGTACTTATGTGTACAGACGGATTAACCAATATGCTAGAAGATGAAGAGATTCGCATGATTCTTAGCGGTGCGCGTGATATTGTGGAAGGAGCGCAGGAGCTAGTAGCTGCTGCTAATGCCCAGGGGGGACAGGACAATATTTCCGTAATATTATTGGAGCCTTTTGCGTAAGAACGCAGTAAGGGAGCGCATATAAGTTAGAATGGAGAGAAATAATGGTTAAGATTGGTATGATGATAGGCGAACGGTATGAGATTTTAGAAAAAATCGGTACCGGTGGCATGTCTGATGTATATAAAGCAAAGTGTCATAAATTGAATCGTTTTGTTGCGGTAAAGGTGTTAAAACAGGAATTTAGTGAAAATGCTAATTTTGTATCTAAGTTCCGCATTGAGGCACAGGCGGCAGCAGGACTGATGCACCCTAATATTGTAAATGTATATGATGTTGGGGAAGAAAATGGCATTTACTACATTGTAATGGAGTTAGTTGAGGGTATTACCCTTAAGAAATATATTGAGAAAAAGGCAAGACTTTCTTATAAAGAAGCCGTAAGTATTGCTATTCAGGTGAGTATGGGTATTGAGGCGGCTCACAAGAATCATATTATCCATAGAGATATTAAACCACAGAATATTATTATTTCTAAGGATGGTAAGGTAAAGGTAACTGATTTTGGTATTGCTAAGGCGGCAACTAGTAATACAATCACTTCTAATGTAATGGGCTCTGTGCACTATACTTCGCCTGAACAGGCAAGAGGTGGTTACAGTGACGAAAAGAGTGATATTTATTCCATGGGTATTACTTTGTTCGAGATGTTGACTGGTAGAGTTCCGTTTAATGGTGAGACTACAGTTGCTATTGCTATTAAGCATATTCAAGAAGAGATTCCTTCTCCAAAGGAATATGTTGCAGAGATTCCAAGTAGTGTGGAAGGAATTGTGCTAAAGTGTTGCCAAAAGTCTCCTGATAGACGTTATAGCAATGTACAAGAACTGATTCAAGATTTGAAGAAATCTCTTTTAAATCCAGATGAGAACTTTGTAGTACAGGCTGATCCAGATATGGAGGGTGGCACACAAATTATTACAGAACGTGAACGTGCACAGATTAAACAGCAAATTGCTTATGTGGATGATAGAGAAGAATTAGAGATGCGCAATTCTATGAGATTGCGTAATGATACTGGTTCTATGTATGAAAACGAAGAAGAATATCTTGAAGATGAAGATGATTACGATTATGATCCTAAGATGGAAAAGATTACAACTGTGCTAGCCATTGTAGCAGGTATTGTAATTTGTATCATTATTTTAGTGTTGGCGGTGCACATTTTTGGCGAGCTAAATGTAGAAGATGATGAGCCAAATAGTCCTATTATTACCAGTGAGGAATCTACTATCGCTGCGGAAAAAGTTTCCATGCCAGATGTAGTAGGGATTCATGTGGATGATGTTAGAAAGTCGTTGGCAGCAGTAGGATTGGTGGCAGAGTTAGAATATGAGGAATCAGATAGTTACGATGCAGGTGTGGTAATCGGTGCCAATGTGGATCGTGGGACAGAAGTAGAGATTGGAAGCACCATTGTAATTACTGTAAGCGCAGGTGTTCAGGGTATTGAAGTTCCTTCTGTAACTGGCATGAGCTTTGAGGAAGCTAATAGCCAGCTGGTTAGTTCTGGATTTTTAGTAAATAAAGCAGAGGATTATTCGGCTACTGTAGAGAGAGGAAAAGTTATTTCTCAGAACCCTTCGGAGGGTAATAAAGCTCCTAGAGGTAGTGTGATTACCATTACAGTAAGTAAGGGGGAGGAAGATAGTAAGGTTCAAGTTCCTAAATTGATTGGTAAGACAGAAGAGGAAGGTACTATTTTGGCAATCGAATCTGGTCTTGAGATTGGAAGCGTAAGCTATGTATATAGTGACAATGCTGAGATTGAAGAGGGACAGATTTGTTATCAGAGTTCCTCTCATGGTTCTTATGTGGAAAAAGGAACTGCCATTGATATTAAGGTAAGCCTTGGAGTATCTACTGCTACTTACAAATGCAATGCAAGTATTGTAGCGCCTACCGTAGAGGAAGCTCCTGATTATGTTGCAGGAAGTGAAGTGACCATAACACTGGTAACCGATAATGGGCAAGTCTTATTAGAGACCACCACGTCTAGCTTCCCTCAGTCAGCTAATTATTATGGTTTGACCTCATCAGGTGGAACCATTACTATGACCTATTCTGTGACTACACAGGGAACTACTGGAGTAGATCCTAATACAGGAGCAGAGGTGACTGTTCCAGGTGGTACGGAGCAGAAGTCTATAACTAGAAGAATTGAGTTTGTACAGGAAGATTAAGAATGCAAGGAAAGATTGTTAAAGGAATTGCAGGATTTTACTATGTGCACGTGCCAGGTGGCTGCGTATATGAATGTAAAGCCAAAGGCGTATTTCGTAAAGATAATAAAAAGCCCTTAGTGGGCGATGATGTGGAAATGGACATTCTGGACGAAGAAAAGCTATTAGGCAATATTCGTGAAATATTGCCTAGACATAGCGAATTGATTCGTCCGGCAGTGGCCAATGTGGATCAGGCATTGGTAATTTTCTCCATAGTGAAGCCTCAACCCAATTTTAACCTATTAGATAGATTCCTCATTATGATGGAACAGCAGAATATTCCATGTATCATCTGCTTTAATAAGCAGGATATTGATGAGGAAGGTAAGGGCGAAGAATATGAAAGCATTTACCGTAAATGCGGATACAAGACTATAGCGGTAAGTGCCAAACAGAAAAAAGGTGTAGATGAGCTAAAGGAATTGTTGCAGAACAAAACCACTACCGTAGCGGGGCCTAGTGGTGTAGGAAAGTCTTCCTTAGTGAATTGCCTGCAGTCTGGGACGGTGATGGAGACAGGTTCTATCAGTGAAAAAATAGAGCGAGGAAAACATACTACCAGACATACAGAATTGATTGCAATTAGTGGTAATACTTATATTTTAGATACTCCAGGATTCAGTTCTTTGGGATTGTTCGATATGGAAAAGGAAGATTTGGCTGGCTTTTTCCCAGAATTTGCAGAGCATGAAAGGTATTGCAAATTCGGTGGCTGTGCCCATATCAACGAGCCTGTTTGTGGTGTGAAGGATGCGTTGGCAGAGGGTGAGATATCCAAGATGCGATATGAGAATTATTGCTTGTTATATGATGAATTAAAGAGACAGAAGAAGTTTTAAGGAGAATATATATTATGAAATTAGGAATCGTTGGTTTACCAAACGTAGGAAAAAGTACATTATTTAACTCATTAACCAAGGCCGGTGCAGAATCAGCTAACTACCCATTCTGTACCATTGACCCTAACGTAGGTGTGGTGGCAGTTCCAGACGAGCGTTTGAAATTATTAGGAGACATGTATCAGTCTAAGAAGGTTACCCCTGCTGTAATTGAGTTCGTAGATATTGCAGGCTTGGTAAAGGGTGCTTCTAAAGGCGAAGGTCTAGGTAACCAGTTCTTAAGTAATATTCGTGAAGTAGATGCAATTGTACATGTAGTACGTTGTTTTGAAGATTCTAATGTAGTACATGTAGATGGTAGCGTAAATCCTATCCGTGATATTGATACTATCAATTTAGAACTTATTTTCTCTGACTTAGAAATCTTAGAGAGAAGAATTTCTAAAGTAACCAAGGCTGCTAGAATGGACAAGACTCTTGCAAAAGAGGAAGCATTACTTGGTCGTATTAAGGAGCACTTGGAAGCTGGTAAGATGGCAAAGAGTATGGAAGTGGATGACGAAGATGAATTAGCATTGCTTCGCTCTTACAACCTTCTTACATACAAGCCTGTTATCTATGCTGCTAATGTTGCAGAGGATGATTTGGCAGATGATGGTGCAAACAATGAGATGGTAGGCAAGGTTCGTGAATTTGCAGCTGGTGAAGATAGTGAAGTATTCGTAATCTGCGCTCAGATTGAGCAGGAGATTGCGGAATTAGATGATGATGAGAAAGCAATGTTCCTTGAGGACTTAGGACTTAGTGAATCAGGTCTTGAGAAGTTAATCAAGGCAAGTTACTCATTGTTAGGTCTTATTAGTTACCTTACTGCAGGTGAGGACGAGACTCGTGCATGGACTATCAAGGTAGGAACCAAGGCTCCTCAGGCAGCTGGTAAGATTCACTCAGACTTTGAGAGAGGTTTCATTAAAGCAGAAGTAGTTCACTATAAGGACTTATTAGAACATGGTTCTTTATCTGCAGCTCGCGAGAAAGGTCTTGTTGGTATTGAAGGTAAGGAATATGTTGTAAAAGATGGCGACGTTATTTTATTCCGTTTCAACGTATAAGTAGAGAACGGATAGAAGTGCAAACACAAATGTAATTTGTAACAACATAAAAGTAGTGTCTGAATGCTGAAAATGCATGGTACTTAGGTACTAAACTCAAGAAAAAACAAAGAAAATCTTAAAAATTTTTGAAAAAAATTTTAAAAAAGTGGTGGCAGAACCCACACCAAATATATGGTATGGGATTTGCCACCACTTACTATATCTAGTAGAAAAAGATACAAAAAGCCCCTTGCAACCCCGTTGCAAAGGGCTTTTTTGGCGTGTGGGTCTTAAAAAAGATGCTTGATTTTACTTGTAAAATACCTTATTTTATATTAAAATCATAATAAAAGTGGGAGAAAGTGGAGCGAAGTGTCATAAAGTGGGAGATTTCTAAGTGGCATATTCGTCTATTTGATTTTGTGGCAGACTCACTTTTGATTGGTGGTGATTGGTATATGTTTATGAGCGAATACAATCATACGATAGATGCGAAAGGCAGGTTGATTATCCCTTCAAAGTTTCGTGAGACTCTCGGTGAAGAGTTTGTGGTATCAAAGGGTATGGATGGCTGCTTATTTGTGTATGCCAACGATGATTGGAATGCTTTTGAACAGAAATTGACCTCATTACCACTCATTAACAAAGAGGCAAGACAGTTTGCCCGTTTCTTCCTAGCAGGTGCTGCACAGGTAGAATTGGACAAGCAGGGAAGAATACTAGTACCAGGAAATCTTAGAGAATTTGCTGGATTGGAAAAAGATGTTGTATTAGTAGGTGTGGGTAGCCGTATTGAAATCTGGAGCAAAGAGAAATGGGAAGACATTAGCGCAGATGATAATATGGATGATATTACCGCAGCAATGGAAGGCTTAGGATTAACCATTTAATAAGAGCATCTATTATAGAAAGGAGGGCGACAATGGAGTTTAATCATTATTCCGTTTTGCTAAATGAGACAATTGAAGAACTTCATATTAAGCCTGAGGGAATCTATGTAGATGGAACATTGGGTGGTGGCGGACATGCTTTCCAAGTATGTAGCAGATTGACTACAGGTCATTTCTATGGAATCGATCAAGACGATGCAGCGATTCAGGCTGCAAGCCAGAGATTAGCTCCTTTTGGAGATATGGTAACTGTTATTCGTAACAATTATTGTAATGCGAAGGCAGCCTTAGCTGAACTCGGTGTGAACAAGGTAGATGGAATTGTATTGGATTTGGGAGTGTCTTCTTATCAGTTGGATACGGAAGATAGAGGTTTCTCATACCGATACGATGCACCATTGGATATGCGTATGGATCGCAGACAGACACTTAGTGCTAGAGACATTGTTAATGACTATTCTGAAATGGAACTCTTCCGCATCATCAGAGATTATGGAGAAGACCAATTTGCGAAAAATATAGCCAAGCACATTGCTAAGGCACGTATGGAGAAACCAATTGAGACAACTTTTGAATTGAATGAGATTATTAAGGCTGCTATTCCAGCTAAAAAGAGACAGAATGGACATCCGTCCAAGCAGACATTTCAGGCAATTCGTATAGAGTGTAATAGAGAATTAGAAGTGCTAAGGAATTCCTTAGATGATTTTATTGACATGTTGAATCCAGGTGGAAGGTTGTGTATTATTACGTTCCATTCCTTGGAGGATAGAATAGTCAAGACAGCATTTAAGAAGAATGAGAATCCTTGTACATGCCCACCAGAATTTCCAGTGTGTGTATGTGGTAAGGAGTCTAAGGGTAAGGTTATTTCAAGAAAGCCTATTCTACCTAGCGTTGGGGAGTTAGAAGAGAATAGCCGCTCAAAGAGCGCAAAGCTTCGTGTGTTCGAGGCCAAAAAATAAACAGAAAGTAAGGGTAATGATAGATTATGGCTCAGACCAGAACAAGATATTCATCACAAGTGAATAATAGAAGATATACCGGTAGAGCTACTTCTGATGCTTATGTGTATGGTAACACCGTTCGTAAGTTGGATATTCAGAGAGAGCTTGAACAAGAGCCAAGAAAGCAACTTAGCAACGAAGCTCGTAAGAACAGGGACAAGGCGCAGCATATGAGCCTTGGTTATGTAGCTTTCTTGATGGTAGCAATGCTTGCTTCCGCAGTAATTTTGATTAATTATATTCAGCTTCAGGCAGATTTAACCACAAAGGTAAAACAAGTGGCTAGATTAGAAAGTCAGTTGAATAGCATGAAGTTGGCAAATGACGAAGATTATAATAGAATAACAAGTAGCATTGATTTAGAAGAGATTAAGAGAATTGCAATCGGTGAGTTGGGGATGACCTACGCACAGGAGGGACAGATTGTATTCTACTCAAATGAAGGAAATGACTACATGCGTCGTGCAACAACAGGGTCCAATTAGAAGTTTGTAATAGGAAGGACAATGAGGCGAGTTGAAAGATAAGAAGAATAAGAAATTTTCCATAAAAATGCAAAAGAAGCTGGTGGTACTGTATGTGTTGGTACTGCTGGCTTTTGCAGGGTTAAGCGTTCGTTTATTTTATATTGTGAACGAAGATGGTACGAAGTATCAAAAGCAGGTGCTTTCCCAGCAAAGATATGATTCCACTACTTTACCATATCGTAGAGGTGATATTGTGGATTCAAAGGGAACTAAGTTGGCGGTTAGTGAGAAAGTTTATAATTTAATCATTGATGCTAGCGTTATGTTGGATAAGGAAGCATATTTAGAACCAACCTTAAGTGCGTTGGATACGCATTTTGATTTGGATATTAGTGAGATTCGTCAGCATGTAACCACTCATCCAGATTCGGCATGGTATGTAGCTCTCAAGAGGCTGAGTTATGAGGAAATTAGTGGTTTTTTGGAGGCACAGAACGAAGAAGGTAGCAATATCAAAGGCGTTTGGTTTGAGGAAGAATATAAACGAGTATATCCAAATGGCTCTTTGGCGGCGGATGTAATTGGATTTACAGGAACGGATAATACCGGAACTTATGGTTTGGAAGAATACTATAATGATGTGTTAAATGGTACGAATGGTAGAGAATATGGATATCTTAATGATGATGAGAATGTAGAGAGAACCATCAAGCCAGCCATTGATGGTTACAATATTCATAGTACCATTGATGTGAATATTCAGAGTATTGTAGAGAAATATTTATATCAGTTTAATGAAGAACATAAAAATGCCGTGCGAGAAGGTAATGGAGCAGAGAATGTAGGCTGTATCATTATGGACGTGAATACAGGTAATATTCTTGCCATGGCCAGCTATCCAACCTTTGATTTAAATGATGTGCGTAATACCAATAGCTTGATTGGTTCTTATAAAATAGAAAGAACTACAAATGCCAATGGTTACGAAGTGGATAATAAGACAGATATTGTTATGAATGAGGAAGTGATTTCCACTATGACAGATGAAGAGATTTATCTGAATTTGAATAATATCTGGAAAAATTATTGCATAAGCAACACTTATGAACCGGGCTCCACCATTAAACCATTTACCGTAGCGGC
This sequence comes from uncultured Acetatifactor sp., assembly GCA_964531725.1. Taxonomy (GTDB): domain Bacteria; phylum Bacillota; class Clostridia; order Lachnospirales; family Lachnospiraceae; genus Acetatifactor. Next base: position 7,740 of record CAZHEM010000019.1, on the reverse strand, counting down.
AGCATTGGAAACAGGTGCCATTACTGGTAATGAGCATTACGATTGTAATGGTTATTTAGAGGTGGGTGGACATAAAATTTACTGTCATACTACTTATGGTGATGGAGATGTAGATGTACAGTCATCTATTGCATGGTCTTGTAACGTAGCACTTATGAAAATTGCGCAGGCGTTGGGAACAGAGGAATTTTGCCGAACACAACAAGTATTTAACTTTGGTCTTAAGACCAATGTAGACTTGGCGGGAGAAGCCAGAACTGCAAGTTTATTATACAATGCAGACAATATGAAAGCGGCTGACCTTGCAACCAATAGTTTTGGACAGAACTTTAATGTAACTATGATTCAGATGATTACAGGTTACAGTTCGCTGATAAATGGTGGCTATTATTATGAACCACATTTGATTGACAAGATTACCAATGCTAGTGGAGCTACTATTGAGAATATTGAGCCTAGAGTGTTGAAGAGAACAGTATCAGAATCTACTTCTGAGCTGATTCGTCAGTACACCAGATCCGTTGTAATGGAAGAAGGTGGAGATAGACGAACTGGTAAAACCGCTAGACCAGCAGGCTATGCCATTGGTGGTAAGACAGGTACTGCGGAGACATTACCTCGTGATAATGGTGAGTATGTAGTATCCTTTATGGGCCACGCTCCAGCTGATAATCCACAAATTGCTATCTATGTAGTAGTGGATAGAGCAAATGCGGCGAAACAGGATGAAGCTAAATTTGCGACAGGTATTGTACGCAATATCCTAACAGAGGTACTTCCTTATTTGAATATCTTTATGACAGAAGAATTAAGCGAAAAAGAGATTCAAGAGTTGAATGAGAGACAATTGGAGATTACCAATATGTATACTCAAAATCCAGAGCAGGATGCCTTGGAGAATTTGGAAGGTACCAATTCTGGTGAAGGAAATGCTAATGGAGATACCAATGGAAATTCAAATGCAGGAGAAGGTAATGCTGAGGGCGATAACGCCACATCTGGAGACCCTGTGTGGATGAGTTTTCCAATAGATCCTGCCACGGGCTATAGAGTAGATCCAGCTACAGGTGCACAGTTAGACGCTAACACAGGAGAACTGATTAATGGCGGTAGTGGTGCAACCAGCGGTGTACCTGTTAATAATAATTTACTAGAAAAACCAACAGAGTAAGTTGAGATAAGATATACATAACCTCATAAAATTAGGAATACAGTATAATAACCTAATTTTATGAGGTTTTATATGTTAAACAACTATAACAAGGCGGCACATAGAAAAAAGATTATTGTTGCTTGTATGGCATGTATTCTTTTGTTGGTGTTATTGTTTGTACGTTTGGTGTATTTAATGGTATGGCGGGCAGATTACTATGCAGAAAAGGCTACCAATTTGCACGAGAGAGAACGCAGTATTAAGGCGGCTAGGGGGAAAATCTTAGACCGAAATGGGACGATACTTGCAGATAACAAAACAGTATGTACTATATCCGTAATTCATAACCAGATAGAGAATCCAGAACTGGTGGTAGAGGTACTGTGCAAGGAATTGGGATTGTCTGAGGAATATGTAACCAAGCAAGTGGAGAAATACAGTTCCATGGAGCGTATTAAAAGCAATGTGGACAAAGAGATTGGTGATAGAATAAGAGAATACGATTTACCCGGTGTAAAAGTAGACGAAGACTACAAACGCTATTATCCGTATGGAGAATTGGCAAGTAAGGTACTTGGATTTACTGGTGGGGATAACCAAGGAATTATTGGTTTGGAAGTAGTCTACGAGGAAGAATTAGAAGGGGAAGCAGGAACCATTCTGACAGTAACCGATGCTAGGGGCATTGAAGTAGAGGAAGCTGGAGAACGTAGATTAGAGCCTGTTAGTGGCAGTAATCTGTATACTAGCCTAGACATTAATATTCAGTCCTATGCGACGCAGTTGGCAGAACAGGCCATGGCAACCAAGCAAGCAGATAGTGTATCCATTTTGGTTATGAATCCTCAGAATGGGGAGATTCTTGCTATGGTAAATGTGCCAGAGTTTGATCCGAACAATCCCTTTGCGTTGCCTGAGGGCATCTCAGAGAACATTAGTGCAGAAGAGAAACAAAACATATTAAACGGAATCTGGCGAAATGGTTGTATTAATGATACCTATGAACCTGGTTCTACCTTTAAGATTATCACTGCTGCAGCAGCCTTGGAAGAAGGTGTAGTCACACCAGAAAGTAATTTTAGCTGCCCAGGATATATTATTGTAGATGATAGAAGAATTCGCTGTCACAAGGTGGCGGGACATGGTGCAGAGACCTTTGTGCAAGCGACTATGAACTCATGTAATCCTGTATTTATTTCCCTTGGTTTATCATTGGGAGTGGATAGATATTATGAATATTTTGAGAAATTTGGACTTCTGAAAAAGACAGGAATAGACTTGCCAGGTGAGGCTGGAACCATTATGCATCAAAAGGATAATATGGGGAACGTGGAATTAGCAACGGTGGCTTTTGGGCAGTCTTTTCAGATTACACCAGTACAGTTACTTACTACCGCATCTTCCATTGTAAATGGTGGCAATCGCATTACACCACATTTGGGAGTTCAAGTGGTTAGTGCAGATGGAACTAATGTGGAGACACTGCAATATCCAGTGGAGGAAGGAATTGTATCTAGTGAGACCAGCGAGACTCTAAGAGGCATTTTAGAAAAAGTAGTATCAGAAGGTTCTGGAAAAAATGGTAGCATAGAGGGATTTCATATTGGTGGAAAAACAGCTACTAGCCAGACCTTGCCACGAGGCAGTGGGAGATATATTGCATCATTTGTAGGGTTTGCGCCAGCGGAAGACCCACAGGTCATTGCACTAGCAATTGTGAATAATCCCAAGGGAGTATATTATGGTGGGCAGGTGGCAGCACCCATTGTGCGCCAGCTTTTTGAAAATATTCTTCCGTATTTGGGAATAATGGAGTATAATCAGTAAAGATAGTCATAGTGGAGAAGTATGCACTGTGATGAAATAGGAGGAAAGTCATGTTAAAAGGACGTAAGGTTTTAGTAGTTGGTTCCGGTATCAGTGGAGTTGGTGCTGTTAGTTTATTGCAGCATTTTGATGCCGAAATTATCTTTTATGATAGTAATGAAAAATTGACCAAAGAAGATTTAGAGCAAAAGCTTCCAGCAGAATGCAAAGCAACTTGTATTACAGGGAAGTTACCTGAGGAGATAGCAGATAGCATAGAGGTTGTAGTATTAAGCCCAGGTGTGCCAACTGACATTCCATTTGTGAATGCTTTTCGTGAGAGGGGCTGTGACATTATTGGTGAGATTGAATTAGGATATCTGGCAGAAAAAGGCCAAGTGGTTGCCATTACTGGTACTAATGGTAAGACTACAACTACGACCCTAGTAGGTGAGATTATGAAGGCACATTTTTCCAAGGAAAAGGTGTTTGTAGTTGGTAATATTGGTAATCCATATACTTTGGAAAGTCTAAAGACCCAGGAAGATACTGTAACAGTGGGAGAGATTAGTAGTTTTCAGCTTGAGACAGTTAAGACCTTCCATCCAAAAGTAAGTGCCATTTTAAATGTGACTCCAGACCATTTGGATCGTCATCATACCATGGAGGCTTATGCAGGCGCAAAAGAAAATATTGCTAGCAATCAGACCAAAGAGAATGTATGTGTATTGAATTATGACAATGAATATACAAGAATCTTTGGGGCAAAATGTTCTGCAAGACCTGTATATTTCTCTAGTACACAAAAACTGGAAGATGGCTATTACTTAGATGGAGAAACAATTGTTAAGAGTGAAGCAGGTAAAGTAACTAGTTTAATGAATATCCATACTGACATGAATCTAGTCGGTATGTGTAATGTAGAAAATGTCATGGCAGCCATTGCTATTGCAGAAGGTATGAAAGTGCCAATGGATACCATTCTGGCAGTTATCAAAACATTCCGTGCAGTCGAACACCGTATAGAATATGTTGCAACTAAGGGTGGTGTAGATTATTACAATGACTCTAAAGGGACCAATCCGGATGCCGCTATTCAAGGTATTAAGGCTATGAGTAAACCTACCATTTTAATTGGTGGTGGCTATGACAAACACAGCGAATATGATGAGTGGATTGAAAGCTTTGATGGCAAGGTGAAATGGTTGGTTCTCATAGGGCAGACCAGAGAAAAAATTGCTGAATGTGCAAAAGCCCATGGATTTACTAATATTCGCTTTGCCGACACCTTTGAAGAATGCTTGGAGTTATGTACTAGTCTGGCAGAGGTCGGGGATGCAGTGCTTTTATCACCAGCATGTGCTAGTTGGGGAATGTTCCCTAATTATGAAGTGCGTGGCAAGATGTTCAAAGATTATGTGAATGCTTTAGCAGATTAAAATAGAAGGAGTAACTATGGCAACGAGTAAGACTCGCAAACGTAGAAAAAGAGAACAAACAGAATATTTTTTTGATTATAGTCTATTGTTCATTGTACTATTTTTGTTAGGCTTTGGTCTGATTATGATTTATTCAGCCAGTTCCTATGAGGCTTTTAACCAGTTTGGGGATGGTACATATTATTTAAAAAAACAAGCAATAGCTGCAGTAATGGGATTGGTGGCAATGGCTTTTGTGGCCAATATTCCGTACCATTTCTGGGAACGAGTTACAGGCTTGGCGTATATAGTAGCTGCTGTTCTTTTGGTTTTGATTATTCCATTCGGTATTAAGGCAAATGGTGCAAAACGATGGCTGCGTGTTCCTGTTATTGGTTTGAGTATACAGCCAGCAGAGATTGCTAAGATAGCGGTTATTTTGATGATAGCGTTATTTGTCTGTAAGATGGGAAAAAATATCCGTTCCATGAAAGGTTTTATAATGGTAATGGCGATTCCTATTCCTTTGGCGGCAATGATTTTGTTTATTACCAGAAATATGAGCTCGGCAATTATTGTTATGGGTATTGCCCTACTTATGGCATTTGTGGCAGACCCTGATTACAAAAAGTTTGTGGTTATGGGCTTAGGGGCCGTGGCAGTGATTGCCATTGTTATTTTTGCCGCAGTATCTATGGAGGCAGGAGAAGGTAACTTCCGTATGGGCCGTATTCAGGCATGGCTGGACCCAGAAAGTGACGCACAGGGAGTTGGTTTCCAGACCTTGCAAGCGTTGTATGCCATCGGTAGTGGTGGTATCTGGGGAAAAGGCTTAGGTCAGAGTATGCAGAAACTAGAGTTCCTTCCTGAGGCGCAAAACGATATGATTTTCTCCATTATTTGTGAAGAATTGGGATTGTTCGGCGGTATTGCAATTATTCTTATGTTTATCATGCTAATCTGGAGAATGATGATTATTGCCAATAACGCACCAGACTTATATGGTGCCATGCTAGTGGTAGGTGTCATTGGCCACATTGCTATTCAGGCGATTTTGAATATTGCGGTAGTAACAGCAACTATACCGAATACGGGTATTTCTTTGCCATTTATTAGTTATGGTGGTTCTTCGGTTATGTTTTTGTTAATAGAGATAGGCTTGGTGCTTAGTGTGGCCAAGCGGATTCAGTTAAAAGATATGTAAATGGAATGGTACATGGTACCTCTTGAGTACAAGAGACATATATTATAATAGTTTCAATTTGTATTCGGGCGGTGACACATGAACAAATTCTATATTCAAGGCGGAATTGCCCTAGAGGGTAAAGTTCGCATTCAGGGTTCCAAAAACGCAGCTCTACCGATTTTGGCAGCCACCTTACTGACTGAGGAGACTACTTTGCTTAGTAATTGTCCAAAGATAGCGGATGTACATGGGATGGTCAGCCTGTTGCGTAGCCTCGGTTGTATTGTTAACTGGGGAGAAAATGGAATTCAAATAAATCCTAGTGGATTTCGTTGTGGTAATATGCCGAAAGATGCGGTTACCAGTATGCGCTCTTCCCTATGTTTGTTGGGTGCACTAATTGGTAAATGCGGTAAGGTAATGATGGAATATCCTGGTGGTTGTGTCATAGGAGAACGTCCCATTGACCTCCATATAAATGCATTAGAGAAAATGGGGGTAGTATTTGCTGAGGAAAAAGGAAAATTACTTGCTTCTTCCAAACGATTACATGGTGCGAGGATAGAGTTACCGTTTCCTAGTGTTGGTGCAACTGAGAATATTATTTTAGCTGCGGTTATGGCAGAGGGCGATACCATTGTAAAGGGAGCTGCTACGGAACCAGAAGTAGTAGCGTTATGCGAATATTTAAGATTGTGTGGTGCACAGATTGCGGGAATCGGAACCACAAGGTTAACCATATGTGGTGGGAGAAGACTGTTCGGATGTGAGTACCGTGTGCCCACAGATCGTATTGTGGCAGGAACGTATTTGTTAGCTTGTATGGGAACTGGAGGATGTGTCTTTCTGGAAGATGCCCCAGTGGAACAGTTACAGGCTGCGATAGATATGGTAAGACAAATGGGGGGCATCTGTGAGGTCACGAATAGGGGATTGGTGGTACAGGCATCGGGACGCCCCAAGGCGGTACCACAGATTCAGACCAGTGGCTATCCTGGTTTTCCAACAGACTTACAATCCCAGGCATTGGCGGTTTTGACTATGGCTAACGGACAATGCATTGTGGAGGAGTCTATTTTTGAGAATCGTTTCCGAGTAGTGCCAGAACTACAACGTATGGGAGCGGATATTGCCACATTGGATGCGAGAAGGGTTCTAGTGACGGGAGTAGATAGACTTTATGGAGCGAATGTGGAGGCACAGGAGCTTCGTGGAGGAGCTGCTTTGGTGATTGCAGGGCTTATGGCGGATAAAGAAACGAAAATTACTGGTGGGAAATATATATATCGTGGATATGAGAATATCAGTAGGGACTTTAGAGAGTTAGGAGCGCGTATTGTAAGTGTATAGAAGCAGAGGAAGAATAATAGGAAAGGTACTGATTCTACTAACCCTTGTGGCATGTGTTTTAGGTGCGGCATATTATGTAATACACACCTACACCGTGCAAACAGTGTATGTAGAAGGAAATGTGCATTATACAGAAGAGGAAATCAAAGAAATTGTAATGAAGGGACCCTTGGGGCACAATTCATTATATTTATCTCTAAAATATGAAAATAAAGGAGTGGAAAACATTCCTTTTGTGGATGTAATGGATGTGTCTATTTTGTCACCAGATACCATCAAGATTACAGTATATGAGAAAGCATTAGCAGGATTTGTAAAATATCTGGATACTTATATGTATTTTGACAAGGATGGCTATGTGGTAGAAAGTTCCAGTATTATGACGGTGGGGGTTCCGCAGATTACAGGGTTGCAGTTTGACCATGTGGTTTTGGGGAAACCTTTGCCAGTGGAGAATACAGAGGTGTTTAATAGCATTATGGATTTAACCAAGCTATTAAATAAGTATGAGCTTTCTGCGGACAAGATTTATTTTCATTCTTCTTCTGAGGTTACCATCTATTTTGGTGGTGTAAAGGTAGCTTTAGGTAAGGATACGTCTAAGTTAGAGGATAAAATTATGCTTTTGCCACAATTTTTAACGGAATTGGAAGGGAAGCAAGGAACGCTACAGATGGAGAACTTCGATGAAAACAGTGGAAGGTTTACTTTCAAACCAGACGTGAATTAATCGAAGTAGCAGAAATTTGTGTGCAATTTAAGAAAAAATGTGTTGATTAATTTGTGAAATAATTATATGATAGACTATATGGATTCAATGGGTAAGG
>CAZHEM010000018.1:0-27283 GCA_964531725.1 uncultured Acetatifactor sp. | reverse complement strand
GGAAAGCTACTGTTATACAGGGAACGATTCTGAGGCAGGTGCAGGTAGCAACCTAAGTCGAGCTTTGAGGTTGGTACGAAATGTTGTTGCCTATGATAGTAGATTAGAGCAGTTAGAACAACAGCTTAGTGAAGTGGAAAATCTGTTGGCAGATTACAATACAGATCTAGTTGCATATATGGATGGCTTGGAATTTGATGGAGAAGATTTCGCCAGAGTAGAAGAACGATTGAATACCATCAATCATCTCAAGGGAAAGTATGGAAAGACCATAGAAGATGTTATTGCGTATGGAGAAGAAAAGCAAGCCTTCTTAGAAAAGCTTGCAGATTACGATGCATACATGAGCAGGCTACATGAGGAGCTTGCCCAAGCAGAAGCAAATTTAGAGACTGCATGTGAACGATTATCTGCTATTCGTCGTGAAAATGCAGTGATACTCGGTTCTAAATTGAAAGATGCATTGACACACCTCAATTTCCTTACTGTGGAATTGGAGATTGCAGTACAACCTAACCAGACCATAACAGCCAAAGGATATGATGATGTGGAGATTCTTATCTCTACCAATCCAGGTGAGAGCTTGAAGTCATTAAGCCAAGTTGCCAGTGGCGGTGAATTGTCGCGTATTATGTTGGCGATTAAGACTGTATCGGCTAGTAAGGACGAGATAGATACTTTGATTTTTGATGAAATTGATGCTGGTATCAGTGGTAGAACTGCTTGGAAAGTAGCAGAACAGCTTCATTTGGTAGCTATGAATCATCAGGTATTATGTATTACTCATTTACCTCAGATTGCAGCAATGTCAGATGCTCATTTTGTCATTGAAAAGAGTAGTCAGGATACCAAGACCATTACTGATATTCGTTGTATTAACGAAGAAGAGTCAAATGCAGAGTTGGCGAGACTTCTTGGTAGTGATGCGTTAACCGAAGCAGCACTTGTGAATGCAAAAGAAATGCATCAGCAGGCCAAGGAATATAAGGATAATTATAAAGGATAAAATTCTATAAATATCACATACTAAGAAAAGGCATTCGATGCCTTTTTTCTTTTGCGCGAACGAGCAACGTGAACGAGAAATGCAATACATTTCGAGTCTGCTTATTCGTATAGTTAGTAGTTGCAGGAGTATGTGGCGTATGAAAAAATGGATGAGCGAAAATGAACAAATTAAAAAAGAGGCTGGCCAAGATGCCATTATTTTATTAGAAAATTGGAAAAAAAGAGTTAGAAGAAAACAAATTTATAGGTATTGTCTTTATGGTATCTTAAGCATTGCGTCCTTTGCATTATGCGTGTTGCTATTTTATCAAATGGATAGCAAAGTGCCATCTACAATCTATGTGAGAGCTGGACAAGAGGAATCTTTTGACTTGAATATACCTGCTAAAGCGCAAATATTGCGTGTCAGTGAGCAAGGAGAAAGTAATATTCCGAAAGGCGCAGTTGATATCGATTTAAGCGAACCAATCACTATGAACTTGGCAAGTGCAACGGATGAATTGCTTAATGATATAGAAGAATATAGTATGCAAGTAAAGCTCTTCGGCATATTTTCATTAAAGCAGATAGATATTCAGGTCATGGAGCATGAAGAATTGATACCAGTAGGTGTCCCTATTGGGATCTATGTAGAGACAGATGGTTTGCTGGTGATTGGTACTGGAGAATTCGATGGTACAGATGGTGCGAAGTGCTCCCCTGCAAAAGGTAAAATTAAGACGGGGGATTACATTATGGCATGTGACGGTGTTGCAATGGAAAGCAAGTCTCAATTCATGGAATATATCGAAGAGAGTGAAGGTAAAGCAGTGAAAATACTTTTACATCGAAATGAGGAGGAATTCAGTACCACTGTAATTCCTAAGTTGAATCAGAAGGGCGAATATAAGATTGGTATCTGGTTGCGTGACAATGCACAAGGGGTGGGAACCATGACTTATATTGATGCTAATGGCAAATTTGGTGCGCTAGGACATGGAATCAATGATGTGGATACGGATTCGTTGATGGAGATCGTTGATGGAACATTATATGAGACAGAGATTATTGAGATTAATGAAGGTAGCATTGGTAAGCCGGGAGAGATGACCGGAGTAATTACTTATACCGATGAGCGGATTTTAGGGGATATTACGGCTAATAGTGAAAGTGGAATCTTTGGCGTTTGCAATCAAGGGGCAATGAATTTAAGCTCCAATAAGGCACTACCCATTGGACTCAAACAGGAAGTGCGTAGAGGTGCTGCACAGATAATATGTACAGTAGACGGAAGCTCCCAGTATTATGATATCGAGATTACAGCAACACATCTAGACCATAATGACCTAAATCGTGGTCTGGAAGTGCGGGTGAAAGATCCTGAATTGTTATCTATTACTGGTGGAATCATTCAAGGCATGAGCGGTAGCCCCATTATCCAAGATGGCAAAATTATTGGGGCTGTGACACATGTACTGGTGAATGATCCAACTAGGGGGTATGGGATATTTATTGAGGAGATGCTTGAACAATAGAATCCATAGCAAGTTTCTGGATCTGCTTCCCCTCAAAGGCGGTATAAGACAAGGGATTTTTTCGGTATGTAGCCGGAGAAATCCCTAATTTATTGGTGAATTGTCTGATGAAATAGGAGTCATATTTAAAACCACAGTTCAGGGCAATTTCGTTTATCTTCATATTGGTATTGGATAAAAGCTCCTGCGCAATCTTAAGGCGATAGTTGAGAAGGTACTCCATACAAGTGCATGAAAATTGCTGTTTAAATTTTTGATTTAAAGAGGTTCGATTGAGATTTACAAGAGTACATAAATCATTTAAAGATATCTCTTTTGCATAGTTTGTGTGAATATATTCTGCGCAGGTTGTAGCAGGATTATTATATTCGGGCAACTCAAAGAATTTCAACTTTCGTTGGTCCACAAAGATATCATATATACAGTTGATTAGCTGTAATAGCATTCTTCGGATGCGACATGTCCAGAAGCCATCACTTTGGGAATAGGTTTCTGCACCAATCATTAGCATAAGTTCATTAATATGAATATAATTTTGTGGTGTCAGTTCCAAGATACCCTGAAATTTATCCTGATGTTTGGTAAACATGTAAAGCATTTTTCTGTTATATCTATATTCTTCATCAATTTCAATACAATCTTCCAGATTTTCAAAGGTAAGGCATGCCTTAATATACCATGGGTCAAAATGAAAGGACTTTGCACTGAGATTGTCTGAGTGAATCAGTTCAATGGTATCGTATTTTGAAATGCAGATTACACAAGGAGAATTCAGCAAGCGAATATGTCCGTTTATTTTAATCATGGCACTGCCACATGAGAGCAACACAACAGAACAGCGTTCATTTACTGGAAGTTGTTCTAAGGTATCAAAAAAGTTGAATTCTATTGGGATGATTCTGTCTTTGTGACGATCCTGTTGAGGCATAGTGTTTAATCCCTTCTATACATTTGACAACTATATACTTGCAGAAAGTATATAAAAATCATGTAAATCTGCAATTGTTATAGTGTAGGCTCATTGTTAAACTGTAAAAAGTATAATTCAAAAAGGAGGAAATGTCTAGTGAGGAGATTACTATATTATGCAAAAACTTACAGTATTTATATTATTATTGCTGCCATAGCCAGTGTTGCATGTTCTGTTGTGAATGTGAAGGTAATTGATATCTTAAAACAAGTCATAGATAAGACAACTACAGGAGAAACAGCTATTGGAGTTCTTGTGTTACTTTTACAAATAGTAGCCGTGATAGTGGTTGGACTAATGTCTAATTATTTGGTGGTAGCAATGACAGGAACTTTTGGTGCAAGGATTCTAAAGGATATGCGAAAGGATTCATTAGAACATCTTATGACGATTTCGCCTGATCTTATGGAGAAAAATAATTTTGGTGACTTAATGGAAAGGCTGTCTTCTGATATTGAAGGAATTGCCGGATATATGCAGACTTATTTCAAGGATTGTTTATATGTGCCCATTGTGGTGATTGTATTCGCTGGGTATCTTATAAGTCTAGATCCTATGCTTGCAGTTATGTGTCTGGTACCATTGGTGATTTTAGTACCACTTAGCACTCATTTGTTAAAGCCGGTCAAATTAAGTCAGGCAGAATATGTGAAAAGGCTTGGAGAGACCAACAATCATATTCAGGAAGCATTTGATGGTGTAGCAGTAATTAAGTCCTATAACTTACAGGAAAATAGACAAGAAAAATATTATCATGCATTAAAGGAGACGCTTGACTTATCTAATAAGAATGATTTAAGGCAATATAATGTACTTCCCTTTTCAGAAATGATACATGAGGTACCAACAGCTATTGCATTATGTGTAGGTGGATATTTGGTTTTACAGGGGCGCATGACACTTGGTATGCTAGTTGCTTTTTTGAGTGCAGTACAGAAAATCAATCAGCCCTTGGTTACAGCATATCAGCTAGTGGTTCGTACACAGATGGCAATGGTGTCTGTTAATAGAGTTTTTTCGCTAATGGATATACCATCAGAATCAAAGGATGAGAGCACTCCAATAGAGGTTTCTGATACTCCCATTTTTACATTTTCAGATGTATGCTTTGCTTATGAGAATAGGAAGGGAAAACAGATTATAGAGAAATTGAACCTAACAATTAAAAGGGGACAAAGGATTGCCTTAGTTGGTAGAAGTGGAAGCGGTAAAAGTACGATTTTGAAGCTGTTATCTAGACAATACGAAGCTAGTCAGGGGGAAATTTTTTATTATGGGCAGAAATATTCGGAACTTACTCCTGTTAGTGTAAGAGCGGATATGGCATTGATTTCACAGGATGCGGTTATGTTTCCTATGTCAATATTAGACAATATTCGTATAGGCAATCCTGAAGCCACAAGAGATGAAATTATTCATGCAGCAGAACTTGCTGGCTGTGATGAATTTATAGAAAAGATGGAAAATAGTTATGATTTTATGCTTGAAGAAAGAGGAAGTAACCTATCTGGTGGGCAAAGACAACGTATATCCATCGCAAGAGCAATTTTAAAGAATGCATCGGTTTTGCTATTAGATGAACCCACATCTGCGTTGGATCGAGAGACCCAGGAGCACATTAATGGGACAATCGCCAAGCTGGCAAAGGACAAAACAATCATTACAGCAGCACATAGGTTATCAACAATTGAGGATTATGATGAGATTATTGTATTGGATGAAGGGTGTATTATAGAAAAAGGAACTCATGAGGTACTGTTACAAAATAAAGGTTGTTACTTTGATATGTACTCAGAATATACCAATACTGGAGGTGAGATGGAATGAGTGAATTGAAAAGATATTTTTCTTACATAGGAATCTACAAGAGAAAATATTGGGTAAATTTCAGCATTACGCTTATCGTATCTGCTTGTCTGCAAATTATGTATTCTTACATGAATAAAATGCTGTTTAATTCCGTAGAATATCAGGATAAAGAGTTATTTTTATATGCGGTTTCCTTATGCGGAATAGTCGTTATCTTAAACTGCGTGTTTCCATACCTTAGATATTTTCAAATAAGGATTGTAAGAAAAATCGTATTTGATATCAAGATAAAGTTGTTTGAGAAACTGATGAAGTTGAATATGCCATATTATGAAACACATCATAGTGCGGACGCATTAAAGGTTTTAAATTGGGATGCCAATTCCTTAAAGGATTCCTATTTTTCTCATGTATATTGGGTGGCAGGTAAGATAGTAGATGGTGCCACGGCTATAATTGCTATGATGTTATATAGTCCCTATTTAGCAGTGATATCCATTGGATTTAGTTTTCTTACCGTATGGATCTCCATGAAAATCAATCAACGAATCAAGGCAATGAATAAAGATATTCAATTAAGTCTTTCCAGACTTGCGGGGCATTTGAGCGATATCCTGTCAGGTTTTCCTATATTGAAAATGTATCGTGGTGCATCTATTGTGGTGGAGCGTTTCCAAAAGGAAAATGAAACAATAACAAAACAAGAGGAGCAAAGAGTAAAAGAATCAGCTGTATTAGAGATGTTGTCTTTTCTCTTAGGAATATTAGGAAGCTTTGGCACCATTCTTGTAGGAGCATTTTTTGTGGCTCAAGGTAAAGAGGATTATGGAACTGTTATGGCAGTGGTATCTTTACAAATGAGTGTCAGTGTAATGGTTCAGAAATTCGGTTCTTCCATGGCTACGTTTTCTTCTTCTCTAGTAAAAGCAGGTAGAGTGTTTGACTTCTTAGAACAAAAAGGGGAGGAAGACTGGACTGTAACTGAAGAAAGGAATGAGCCAGCCAAGGACGAGTATGAGGAGGTAGTGCAACAAAATAAACCAGATATTCCTATTATATTAAGCAAAGTTACTTTCTCTTACAATGGAAAAGAAAATGTATTGGAGGCATTTGATATGTGCGTGGCAGATGGAGAAAAAGTGTTGCTCATGGGAGAATCTGGTTGCGGAAAGAGTACTATCTTGAAGTTGCTATTGCGTTTTCATGAGAAAAACAGTGGGAAAATACTTTTGTATGGAAGGGCACTTGAAAATTATTCTTTACAGCAATTAAGGGAGCTGATTACCTATATTCCTCAAGAAAATTACCTGTTCGAGGGAACGATTAGAGAGAATATTGTAATGGGAAAACAGAAAGAAAGTGTAACAGAGGAAGAAATAGTACGAGCTGCTAAACTTGCATATGCAGATGAATTCATCCGCGAACTACCTCTGGGGTATGATACTCATATTAATGCGGGAGGTACCAATTTGTCAGGCGGGCAGCGTCAACGAATCGCCATTGCACGGGCGTTTTTAAAAGACTCTCCTATATTATTAATGGATGAGCCTTCTTCTGCATTAGATGTTCAAAGTGAAAAAAGGATTCAGTTAGCAATGAGACAATTAATGAAGAAAAAAATTGTCCTAATGGTTACTCATAGAAAAATATCCTATGTTGACTTTGACAGAACATTATTTTTACAATGATGGCTTGTGATAACTCTTGACGCAGTATTCAAAACGAGATAATATAGAGAAGAAAAACAAAGAAACGGAGCGTTAATATGAAATCTATAATTCTTGTTGCAGAGACAGGGTCTGATATTACAGAAGCGTTGGCCACGCAGTATGGCATTAAGATTGCACCTATGCATGTGTCTTTTGGAGATGAGACATTTGATGATGCTGCTTATCTAGCAGAAAAGATATGTGATTACTATAAAGAAACTGGCTTGTTGCCTAAGACTAGTGGATGTGTACCAGAGGATTTTTCTCATGTATTTGATGAGATTCACGAAGAATATCCAGATGCACATATCTTGTACTTGGCATATTCCGCAGTGACTACCTGCTCTTATCAGAGTGCAATGATTGCAGCAGAGGAACGAGATTATGTTACGTTAATAGATACAAAACAGGTGTCTGTGGGACAAGGTGCAATTGTGGTTAGAATGGCGCAGATGCTACAGGACAAGCCAGATATGACCATAGAAGAGGCGGTAGCGTGTGCCAATGATTTGATTAAACGTGCTAACATGTGCTTTTTGCCAGATAATCTGGAATTCTTGCGAGCAGGAGGTCGTGTAAGCAATGTGGCTTTCTTAGGTAGCCGTATTTTAAGTCTACATCCATGTATTGAGATTCTGGAGGGTAAATTGGTTGCAACTAAGAAATATCGTGGCAAGATGGTAAAGGTAGCGGCTCAGTTAGTTCGGGATTATGCAGAAAGTTATCATCTAGAGAAAGATTGTATATGGTTTGTGCATACAGTAGGTTTGTCGGAGGAAGTACGTCAGAGCGTAGAAGAAGCAACGAAAGAATGTGGATTTGAGAAAACTGTATGGATTCAGGCTGCAGGTGTGATTACGACTCACGGCGGCCCCGCAGCCTTTGGTCTTGCTGGATTTAGACAGAGTTAAATTCTTTTTCCATAACATATTGAATAAAGGCATTAAAATGCTTTGAAATCCATTTGTTTCGGTGATAGATAAGCTGTTTCCAAATATCGATTTCAAAGTCAACAATATCAAGGTGGACAAGTTTACCCTCGTCTACCTTTTTTTGTGTTACAAAATCAGGTAGGAAAGAAATGGCAACACCCTTTTCCAAGGAAGTAGTAATGAGGTCTGTTCGTCCAATTTCTAATACGGGATGAATTTCTAGAGATTTCTGGGCAAGCATTTCATCAAAGACACGGCGGTAACCCATTTTCTTTTCGGTTAAAATAAAAGGTTGGTCCAAAATATCTTTGATAGAAAGGGTTTTCCTATGTGCAAGAGGTGAGTTTGCACTTGTTACAAAGTGTGTGGAGATACGTTCTTCTTTTGCAATAATATAATCTTGATGATATACATGGCTATCCAAGGTGAAGATAACATCTGCTTCATTGTGATCAAGGATACGGAACATATCGTCTGTGTCAGCAGTAGAAAACTTTAAAAATATTTTGGGATAGTGATGATAGAAATCATTATAATTCTGGGTAAGCATCATTTCACAGATAGAGTCTGGAGTAACAATGTGAATATGACCGGATAACTCTTCAGAATTGCTGAGGTTTTCTTTGAATTCCTCTGTAATGTGGCTGATTTGTTGTGCATAAGCTAGTACTTCTCGTCCTTTTTCGGTCAGACTGATGGTGTGGTTAATACGTTCAAAAAGCATGCAATTAAGTTCGGTTTCTAACTGTTTGATTTGAAAAGAAACAGTAGATTGAGAATAACCAAGAGCCTTGGCTGCCTTGGTG
This sequence comes from uncultured Acetatifactor sp., assembly GCA_964531725.1. Lineage (GTDB taxonomy): Bacteria > Bacillota > Clostridia > Lachnospirales > Lachnospiraceae > Acetatifactor. The sequence continues at coordinate 18,535 of CAZHEM010000018.1, read as the reverse complement.
AAACTGTTTAATTCGGCTACCTGAACAAAGGTAATAAGGTTTCTAATTTCCATAATGTCTCCATTGATATTTTCGATTGCTAATATCTAAATCATCAATTTTATTAATTGTGGTTATTATTATATACTATATTTTGTCAAATAACAAATTTTTTGGGGGTTTTTTACAATGCCAGAAATTAAATTTTACAGCAGAGAAGCAATACCAATGGAAATGCATAAGGTTAAGATTGTGCAGAAACTAAACTTATTACCAGCTAGACAACGTTTAGAAAAAATGAAAGAAGCTGGATTTAATACTTTTATGTTACATAATGGTGATATTTTCATGGATATGTTAACAGATTCAGGTGTTAACGCTATGAGTGATAAAATGCAGTCAGCAATGCTTCGTGCAGATGATGCGTATGCAGGAAGTGAGACTTTCTATCGTATGAGAGATAAGTTGGAAGAAATCTTTGGAATGAAATATTTACTTCCAACCCATCAGGGACGTGCGTGTGAGCATATCATCGCGCAGCATTTTGTGAAACCAGGTAACTGTGTAATTATGAACTATCACTTTACCACATCGAAAGCTCATGTTACCCGTTTAGGTGGCCATGTAGAAGAGCTTGTTAAGGATGAAGGACTCATTGCCAAGAGTACTTTACCTTTCAAGGGAAATATTGATCTTGATAAAGTGAAGGCTTGCATTGAAAAAGAAGGAGCAGATAACATTGCCTATATGAGATTAGAGGCAGGTACTAACTTAATTGGTGGACAGCCTATCTCATATGAAAATATGAAAGCTGCAACAGACCTTGCAAAACAGCACGGTATTTTGACTATCTTAGATGCATCTTTACTTCAGGATAACTTATACTTCATTAAAATGCGTGAAGAATCTATGAAAGATAAGTCTATTCGTGAGATTACCAGAATGATTGCAGACTTATTTGATATGATTTATTTTTCTGCTCGTAAGTTTGGATTTGGACGTGGTGGCGGGATCATGGTTCGTGACGAAGCAATGTTCCATGAGATGGAAGATTACATTACCATGTTTGAAGGTTTCTTAACCTACGGTGGTATGTCTGTAAAAGAAATGGAAGCAATGATTGTTGGTTTTGATGAGACTATGGATTTAGATATTATTTCTCAGGGACCACAGTTCATCAATCATTGTGTAAAAGAACTTGATAAATATGGTGTGCCAATGATTACTCCAGGTGGTGGATTGGGTGCCCACATTGATGCAAGAGAAGTAGTTAGTCACATTCCATCAGAGCAGTATCCAGCAGGTTCTTTAGTGGCTGCATTGTATTTGTGTGGTGGTATTCGTGGTATGGAGCGTGGTACTTTATCAGAAGAGCGTAACCCAGATGGTACAGAGCATATTGCATCTGTTGAAATGGTTCGCCTTGCGTTCCCACGAAGAGTATTTACTTTATCTCAGACAGAATATGTAATGGATAGAGTAAAATGGTTATATGACCACAGAGAATTAATCGGTGGATTAAGATTTGTGCATGAGCCTAAGACCTTACGTTTCTTTACAGGAAGATTGGAACCAGTTTCTGATTGGCCAGAGAAGTTACTGGAAGCATATATTGCAGAATTTGGTGAAGACCAATAAAGTGTAATCAGCAAAAAACAGTAAAGAATATAATCACTAAAAAGACCATCAAGATAATTGAAGTGTGTTATCATTCAATAAAATCTTGATGGTCTTATTCTTACTGTTCTTCTTTTTTACGCAATTTTAATTTATAGAGAATGCTATTTACTCGTTCACGAGGAAGTAGTAGGTTGATTAGTAATGCTACTGCAACACCAATTCCAGTATCCAACATACGATTAAGAGAATATGCAATATATTCATCTACAGGAGTGTTAAATAAAATAATACATAATACAACACCGCCAGGCTGGATAGCACCGGGCCATTTAAAAAATTGACTACATAAGATAACTAAAACTACACCCACAAAAATGAATAGTAACATTAGGGGGCGCATCTGCCCATCTGGATAGAATATGATGTATAGGCGGAATAGCCACATTCCCAATAAACCACCGATAATGGTACCGATAAAACGATTGCCACCGTTAAGCCAAGAATTCTCCATATCGCTACCAGTTCCAAATACAGCGCCGATACAAGCAAAAGTAGGATTGCGGTGGAATGGAAAATAGATGAGTGCGCAAAGAGTTGCTGCTAATGCTGTTTTGATATTGCGCATTCCTATGTGAAGTCGAAAAGATGTTTCTTCTTTCATAATAGTCTCCTGTAATTTATGTAAGATTATAAAAAACATTTTGATTATACCATTTGGGATTGTAAATTCAAGACCTACCAATGTGGAAAAATAGAAAAATATGTATAAAATTAAATACATTCTTGTTTGGGAACAATATAATGTATGGTATACTTATATTGTTTGAATGACATGAAATGAGGAAGACAGATGAAAAAGACACTTGCATTAATTGGTAAACAGATAGGGATTATACTTGTAGGAGCTATTATAGGATTAGTGGCACTCTTGCTTGTTTTTCAAATACCTGTAGAACGAATAGAACATCATATATATCAATCATTGCCTATGATAGAAGGTGAATTTCAATCGGAACTTGTGATTCCCGGATATGCTGCATCTAATCGTGGCTCCTTTACGGATTGTTTGATGTTAGAGCATGCAATTTACGAAGCGGAAGAACACTCCACTTTAGAACAAGTTTTGTATATGTATAGAGGCGAAAGTGGACAGGGGGATGGATGGGCACCAGGATATTCATTGGTAGATTACTTATCAGGAGTAGAGCAGACACGAATAGAACAGTATCCGAGATATTGGCATGGATATTTGGTGGTATTAAAGCCGATGCTTTATTTTATGACAGTAAATGCTATGAGAATATTAGCATCAACTATTCAGTTTGCTTTGGTAGGGATTATTATGATGCTGTGTGGGCAGAAAAAAGAACAATTATTAGGAGCTAGTGTGCTTCTTTCCATTCCTTTTCTGTACTTTTTCTCCTTGTATAGTTCATTATCATTAAGTATTTGCTTTTATATAATGGCAATTATGATGATTATTCAATTGAAATGGCATGAAAAGCTTTTGATAAAACATAGATATCAATATTTCTTTTTAATAGGGGGAATGGTAACCGCATATTTTGATTTTTTGACTTATCCATTAGTTACCTTAGGATTCCCGCTCTGTGTGGCACTATATTTGAATAAAACTACATGGAAAGACAATCTCAAGAAACTGATTCTTTTTCCCATAGAGTGGGGGGTGGGATATGTTGGACTATGGGGAATGAAATGGCTACTGACGGATATATTAACAGGTGGAAATACCATTCAAGATGCGTTTGCAACAGTGGCACTTCGTTCTGATAATGTAGAAGGACATTCCAAACTATCAGGATATATAAAGGTGTTGGGACTAAATATAGAACCTTTTGGTAATTGGGCTTTTTATATAATAATTTTTAGTATTATCATAGGGTTAGTTCTACTTGTACTAACAAAAAGGGAACAGATAAAAATAAGAGAAAATTGGCTCAATGCATTGGTAATTTTTTTCATCGCATTAATGCCATTTGTATGGTTTTTCTTTACGCAAAATCATTCGTCAGAGCATTCTTTTTTTACATGTAAGATATTATCAATTAGTGTATTTGCTTTTATTTGTTCCATAGGAAAGTTGGTTCAGAAATAGAATAATGATAATTGAATAGGAGGTGTATCTATGTGTACCGCAATCACATATAGCACAAAAGATCATTATTTTGGACGTAATATGGATTATGAATATTCGTATAAAGAGATGGTAACCATAACACCACGTAAGTTTCCATTTGTTTATCGTAAAGTGGCAGAACAGAAGCAGCATTATGCCATGATTGGTATGGCGTATATAGTGGATGATTACCCTCTCTATTATGATGCAACCAATGAGCATGGTGTGAGTATGGCGGGCTTGAATTTCCCTGGGAATGCAGTATATCATCCACAGAAGGATGGTGTGGATAATATTACGCCTTTTGAGTTTATTCCATGGATATTGGGACAGTGTACTAATATAGAAGAGGTGAAGCAGATTCTTTCTAGAATCAACTTGGTAAATATATCATTCAGTGAAGAATTACCATTGTCTCCTTTGCATTGGATTATTGCAGATAAAGAGAATTCTATTACGGTAGAGTCGGTAGCAGAGGGCATTCGGATTTACGAGAATCCAGTTGGGGTATTGACCAATAATCCTCCCTTTGATTATCACATGCACAATTTATGCAATTATATGAATCTGTCTAAGGAAGCTGCAGAGAATCGTTTTAGTGATAAGGTAGATCTAAAGGCATATAGCCGAGGAATGGGGGCAATCGGCTTACCCGGGGATCTGTCGTCAGCGTCTAGATTTGTGAAGGCTGCATTTACCAAGCTGAATTCTGTTTCTGGTGAGTCTGAGAAGGAGAGTGTATCTCAGTTTTTCCATATTCTTGGCTCTGTAGAACAGCAAAGAGGCTGTGCGCATATGGGAAACGATATGTATGAGATTACTTTATATAGTTCCTGTTGTAATGTGGATCAAGGAATCTATTATTATATTACTTATGATAATCGTCAGATTAACGGAGTGGATATGCACAGAGAGGACTTGGACTGTGACAGATTAGTGTCGTATCCTTTGCTAAAGGAACAAGAAATTCATATGCAGAATTAAGTGTTGGAATAAATTAATTTATATGAAAATAAAAGGATGTATGCTATAAGAACTGATATCCGAGATAGTCGGTTCTAATGGCTTACATCCTTTTACAATTTAGTTGATAGTGTATATGTGTTTTAATCTTCAATTAAACGAAGACCAGCTGTATCGGTTACTGGAAGAGAGAAACAAATAGATTTTGCTTTGCTATCCAAGCCAGCATTTTTCATAATTGCTTGCATGATCTCGTTCTTCTGTGCAGTCTGTGTAACGATATAAATTACTTCTTTCTCTGCTGCAAGTGATACGCCCATGAACTTTTCAGCAAGTTCCATACCAGTTCCTTTTGCATGAATAACAGTACCACCGTAGGCTCCTGCCTCGCGAGCTGCATTCATAATAAGTTCGTTATATCCTTGTTCGGCAATAACAACGATTAATTCATGATTGGTATTTTTCAAGGTTGATTCCTCCTCTTTTTGATAATCTTGACCTTCTAATAGAAATTGTAGTGTTTTCTTTCCACCGATACTACTCAGTGGGGTAGTAAAGGAGATTCCGCCACCAGGAGCATCAATTTTTAATTTCTTTTCTAATTGTCGCTTGATGTTGCTCCAAGCACTTTCTTCTACAACAGAAAAAGCAATTGCTTTTTCTGAGGAATCTAAGCCTAAGTAATCTAAGATGTCATTGGAGGCGGTACCAGCTCCAAGGGTTAGGAACATTACGTGTAAATTATTTTCACGGAATACATCTAGATATTTTTGTATAATTTTTCTATCGACGATTGTCGTCATTAAATATAAACTTCCCATGTTATCCTCATTTCTTTAAGATATTACAATTATTTTCAAGTAATTACAGTTCGATAATGTCCATGTCTCCATAGGTCTGTAGAGCGGATTCGTCTGTCTGCATTGCAAAATCTTTGTGAAGTTTGTTTTCTTTTATCTTGAAGATTAGTCCCATTACCTGAATGGTAATTAATGGAGTCATTGCTACCATTGCTACAATACCGAAGGCATCTGTAATGATATTACCTCCTAATGCTTCACAGGCACCCATTGCAAATGGTAAAAGGAAAGTTGCAGTCATAGGACCAGAAGCAACACCACCGGAGTCAAATGCAATAGCAGTGAATACCTTAGATACGAAGAAGGTAAGTATCAATGCAATGGCATATCCAGGAATTAGAAACCATAGGATAGAGATTCCCGTTAAAACACGAATCATGGCTAGTCCAACAGATACAGCCACACCGATGGATAAACTGGTTCGCATAGCACTAGCAGAGATAGCACCAGATGTCATCTCTTCAACCTGTTTCGTAAGAACGAATACAGCAGGTTCTGCCAATACAATGAAGTAACCAATAATCATACCAATAGGAACGATAATCCATGCATAAGGGAGACCTGCAATGGTCTGTCCAAGATAATTACCAGCAGGCATGAAGCCTACGTTAACGCCAGTTAAGAATAATACAAGTCCAATGTATGTATATACAATACCGATACCGATTTTAATCAGGTTCCTCTTATTGATATCTCGCGATATTAACTGGAAGATTCCAAAGAAAAAGACAATTGGAAAAATAGAAATTGCCATCTCATGAATGTAAGTTGGTATTTCACTAGAGAATAATCTCCACAAGTCTACTGTATTATCAATAATTGGAATAGATTCCGATACTTGCTCTGTGGATGCTGGATTAAAAATTAAGCCAAGAATGAGTACTGCAAGGATAGGTCCGATAGAACACAGGGATACTAAACCAAAACTGTCATCTGCGGCATGTTTATCGCTTCGGATTGCAGAAATACCGATACCAAATGCCATAATAAATGGAACAGTCATAGGACCTGTGGTTACGCCGCCAGAGTCAAATGCAATTGCTAAAAAGTCACCTGGTACAAAGAGTGCCAACGCAAATACTATTACATAGAAGAATACAAGTAAGCGTGAAAGCGGAATACCAATCAACATACGAAGAATTGCAATTACCAAAAAGACAGCAACGCCTAATGCTACAGCTAGAATCAACACTAAATTTGGTATAGATGGTACCTGTTGTGCCAATACCTGCAAGTCTGGTTCAGATATGGTAATAACGAAACCCATAATGAAGCTGACTAATATCGCTATAAATACATTTTTACTTCTCGTCATAATGGAGCCAACACGTTCTCCCATAGGGGTCATTGACAAATCTACACCTACATTAAAGAGAAGCATTCCTACGATTAAGAGAACTGCCCCTACAAGAAAAGTCATTAAGATACTAGGTGGGATAGGTGCGATGGAAAAACAAAGAAGTAATACAATAGCCAGAATCGGAAAAACGGCTTTTAAGGTTTCAAGAAATTTTTCTTTGAAGGTAGAATTAATGAATTTCAATGTCGTCATTTGCCTTTCTATTTATTTTTCGCTTTTAGTATATCATACAAGATGAGACAAAAGATATTAAAATTCTATTATTTTTATTTAAGAAACAATTCTTTTCATTTATATTATGAGATGATATACTTGTTTACATGTGTAAAAATCTGTAAAGCAAAGGATGAATTATATGAGTATATTTAGACATACAGATGGACAATCCAAAAAAGGATTTAAACAATTATTTGAACCAACAGATATGACAGTAGGAACTCCATGGAAAAGTATTGTTATGTTTTCTGTTCCTATGTTGGTGGGAAATATTGCACAGCAGCTTTACAGTACGGTTGATAGCATCGTAGTAGGCCATTATGTGGGTGATGATGCGTTGGCTTCTGTAGGAAGTGCAGCACCACTCTTTAACATGTTATTGGTATTGTTTGTAGGAATATCTGCAGGTGTAGGAATTATGGTGGCACAATATTTCGGTGCGAAAGCAAGAGAAGAACTATCTAGTACCATTGGAACTTGTATTACTGTAACTGCAATTGTATCGTTATTTTTAATGTTAGTAGCGCCGCCACTTGTACCAGCTATGTTGGAAGCATTAGATACACCGGAAAGCTTAATGGCTGGATGTACGGCATATTTAAGAATTTTATTATATGGAATTGCAGGTATGGCATATTACAATATATTAAGTGGTATCCTTCGTGGTATGGGAGATTCTTTTTCTGCACTAATCTATTTATTGATTGCCACTGTGCTTAATATTGTATTGGACGTATGGTTTGTAGCTGGATTTAACATGGGAGTAGCAGGAGTATCCTTGGCAACAGCCATTGCGCAGGCAATTTCTTCTATCTTGTGTTTGTGGAAGCTTATAAATATGAGACAAGTCTTTGACTTGGGATGGAAGCAACTTAAGATTAGTAAAAAACATTTGGTACAGATTATCAAATTAGGATTGCCTTCTGGATTAACACAGGCAATCATGTCATCTGCTATGATTATTGTACAATCCCTGACCAATAGTTTTGGAAAAATGTTTATTGCTGCCAATGTTATTATTATGCGTGTGGATGGTTTTGCCATGATGCCGAATCTTTCTTTCGGTACTGCCATGACTACTTATACAGGGCAGAATGTAGGTGCAAAAAAGAAAGACCGTGTTATTCAAGGTGCTAAGCAGGGAACTTTGTTCGCAGTAGGTTGTGCAACGGTTATTACGGGAATTATCTTAATTTTTGGAAAGTATTTGATGGGAATTTTTACGACGACAGAAGAATTGGTAGACTTAAGTATGTATGGTATGCGTATTCTGGCAGTTGGTTATATTGCCATGGCAGTAACACAAAGTTTATCAGGTGTTATGCGTGGTGCAGGAGATACCTTGACTCCAATGTGGATTTCACTGTGTACAACGGTTCTTATTCGTGTGCCAATTGCTTATGGCATTGCTTGGTTGTCTCGTAGTCCACAGTTACCAAACGGACGTAGTGATTGTATTCAGATATCCTTGGTAACATCATGGATCATAGGTGCAGTATTGACTTCTCTCTTTTATCGAATCGGTAAATGGAAGAAAAAAGCAGGTTTTGTAGAAGAACAGAATAGCTTAGAATATGTAAGCGAATAATGACAAATAAGGCGTGCGATTTTTGGGATCGCATGCCTTTTTACATGAATTTTACTTGACCGTATTCTTGTATCTCTGTTACAATCCATATCAAATTGTTGAGAAAGGAGATGGATAAGAAGAACATGAGTGACGGAGACAGTAGTAACGGGAATAAGCCTCCTTCGTATCATATGATTTATTTATTTGAAGGAGAAAAAAATTGGAAAATTCAATATTATTTATGATTTTGTTACAAGTTATTTTAATTGCGCTGAATGCAGTATTTGCATGTGCGGAGATTGCGGTTATTTCGATGAATGATGCAAAGCTAGCCAAGATGGCGGCAGATGACGATAAACGAGCTATTAGACTTGTGCGCTTAACCAGTCAGCCAGCAAGGTTTCTTGCAACCATTCAGGTAGCTATTACATTGTCGGGATTCTTGGGTAGTGCTTTTGCAGCAGAGAATTTTTCTGGTGGATTAGTAGAATGGTTGATTGGTCTAGGAGTAACCATTCCTAGAAGTACACTAGAAGCTATTGCTGTAGTAGTGATTACGATTGTGTTATCGTATTTTACACTGATTTTCGGAGAATTAGTTCCTAAGCGTGTGGCTATGCGTAAGGCAGAAACTTTAGCGCTTGGCATGTCTGCGTTAATCAGTGTGATTGCAACATTATTTAAACCGATTGTATGGTTTTTAACAGCATCAACCAATGGAGTGCTTCGTCTGATAGGTATTGACCCAAATGCAGAAGACGAAGAAGTTAACGAAGAAGAGATTCGTATGCTGGTGGATGTTGGTAGTGAGAAAGGTGTTATCGATTACGAAGAAAAAGAATTCATCCAGAATGTGTTTGAGTTTGATGACTTAACCGCAGGAGAGCTTGTTACACATAGAACAGAGATTACCATGCTTTGGATGGAAGAGTCTATGGAGGAATGGCAGCAGATTATCTTTGATAGTCGCCATACATTATATCCAATTTGCCAGGACTCGGCAGACAGAATTGTTGGTATCTTGAATGCAAAAGATTATTTTCGTTTAGAGGATAGAAGTCGTGAAAAGGTCATGGAGTGTGCAGTAAAGCCTGCATATTTTGTACCAGAGACAGTAAAAGCAGATATATTATTCCGTAATATGAAACGCAGTCATAATAAAATGGCAGTGGTGTTGGATGAATATGGTGGAATGAGTGGTATTGTAACCCTCAATGATTTGGTAGAGCAATTAGTTGGTGAATTAGGTGATGATGAGAGGCAGGAAGAGGAAATAGAATTAATTGAAACCATTGATGCAGAGTGTTGGCGTATTCATGGTCGTGCATTAATCGAAGATATTTCGTCACAATTAGGTATAAATCTTCCATGTGACGAGCATGATACTTTTAATGGTTTAATCTTCAGTGCACTTGGTTCCGTTCCCGAAGACGGCAGTAATGTAGAACTTGAGACTGCGGGCTTACATATTAAGGTAACGGACATTTCTGAGCATCAGGTACAGACGGCTATTGTTAGAAAAATAGAAAATAATGAATCCACAGATTTATAATTTCTTTATAAATTATTTATTGACAATTGGAAATGAATTGGATATAGTGAAGGAAATTAATAACAAAGCATTCCATTAAAGGGGAGTAGTTTTAATGTGTCGTCAACAATCGCGGTTAGTAATAACTTGGTGGCACATGCCTGATTAGGTTACCAGACTTTTGATGCATGAATTATCATGCGCCAGAAGTCTTTTCTTTTTGCAAAGAAAGGTGCAGATAAGTCAGAGTGCTTTTATAAATTACTTTTTTCAAGGAGGTCAAATATGAAAGACTATTACTTACAAACGAAAGAGGAAATCTTAAAAGAACTTGACGTAACCACACAAGGTCACTCAAAAGAACGGGCTGCACAGCTTTTACAGGAAAAGGGACCGAATGTATTGCAGGAAGGTAAGAGGAAAAGCACTCTACAGGTATTTTTATCCCAGTTCGCTGATTTGCTTGTAATTATTTTAATTGTAGCAGCTCTTATCTCTATGGTATCTGGCAATGTGGAGAGTACCATCGTAATCTTTGCAGTAATCCTAATGAATGCCATTCTAGGTACCGTACAACATAAAAAAGCAGAGAAATCATTGGATAGTTTGAAATCCTTATCTGCACCCAATGCGAAAGTTATACGAGATGGTATGAAGATAGAAGTATCTTCTAGAGATATAGTACCTGGAGACATTGTCCTTTTGGAAGCAGGCGATATGGTTGTTGCAGATGGACGTATCTTAGAGAATTATTCGTTACAAGTGAACGAAAGTGCTCTTACAGGTGAGTCTACCAATGTAGATAAACAGGCAGTGGATATCACAGAGGAAGTTCCTCTTGGTGACCGTGTGAACATGGTATATTCTAGTAGCTTGGTAACTTATGGACGTGCAATGGTTGTAGTGACTGGTACTGGTATGAATACCGAGATTGGTAAGATTGCAGCACTGATGAATGCCACTAAGGAGAAGAAGACGCCATTACAGATTAGTTTAGATCAGTTTAGTAGCCGTCTGGCAATGGTTATTATGGTCATTTCTGTAATTGTATTTGGATTAAGTATTTACCGTGATATGCCAGTGTTGGATTCCTTGATGTTTGCAGTAGCATTGGCAGTAGCAGCTATACCAGAAGCACTTAGTTCTATCGTAACCATTGTACAGGCTATGGGCACACAGAAGATGGCTAAGGAACATGCTATTATCAAAGAGTTGAAGGCGGTAGAAAGTTTAGGTTGCGTATCTGTTATTTGTTCTGACAAGACAGGTACTTTGACTCAGAATAAGATGACGGTTCAGAATGTTTATGTGGACGGACAAACTCTTGCACCAAAGGAGTTGGATCTAAAAAATCAGTTACATCGTTATTTATTATATAATGCAGTATTAACCAATGATTCTTCTATTGTAGATGGAAAAGGAATTGGTGACCCTACAGAATATTGTTTAATCGAAATGATTCGTTCCATCAATTTAGATGACGAATTTTTCCGAGAAGTAATGCCTAGAATCGCAGAGATTCCTTTCGATTCCGATAGAAAGTTAATGTCCACCAAATATATGCTCCATGGTGAACCACATATAATGACAAAGGGTGCGCTAGATGTACTTTTAGATAGAACTACTCGTATTCGCACCAGTGAGGGAATACGACCTATCACAGAGAATGATAAAGAAGCAATTCTGAATCAGAATATGGAATTCTCGCAGAATGGACTTCGTGTATTAGCATTTGCCTATAAAGAATCTGATGCAAGTAATGTATTAGAACTTGCAGATGAAAGTGATTATATCTTTGTAGGCCTTATCTCTATGATGGACCCTCCAAGAGAGGAATCCAAAGCAGCAGTAGCCGATGCTAAACGTGCTGGAATTAAGCCAATTATGATTACTGGTGACCATAAGGTAACTGCAACTGCTATTGCGAAACAGATTGGTATCTTTGAGGATGGAGATTTGGCAGTGACAGGTGTAGAATTAGATGCCATGTCAGAAGAAGAACTAAATGAGAAGCTTGAACGCATCTCTGTATATGCTCGTGTATCACCTGAGAATAAGATTCAGATTGTAAATGCGTGGCAGAAGAAGGGGAATATTGTTGCTATGACGGGCGACGGCGTTAATGATGCACCTGCTTTGAAAAAAGCGGATATCGGTGTGGCAATGGGCATTACTGGTACGGAAGTATCCAAGGATGCTGCGGCAATGATTCTTACGGATGATAACTTTGCTACGATTATTAAAGCAGTTACTAACGGACGTAATGTATATCGCAATATCAAGAATGCCATTAAGTTTTTATTATCAGGTAATATGGCAGGTATTATGTCGGTATTATATACTTCTATTTTTGCGTTACCAGTTCCTTTTGCACCAGTGCATTTATTGTTCATGAATCTGTTAACAGACTCTTTGCCAGCCATTGCAATTGGTATGGAGCCAGCAGAAGCAGACTTGTTGTCTAAAAAGCCTAGGGACCCTAAGGAAAGCATCTTGAACAAAGAATTCATGATTCAACTTTTATTGCAGGGTGGTTTGATTGCGATTTGTACAATGACTGCATTCCACATTGGATTGAATACAGGAGATGCTGCTTTGGCAAGTACTATGGCATTTGCAACTCTTACGATGGCACGACTGTTCCATGGATTCAACTGTAGAAGTGAACATTCTATCTTTAGAATTGGCTTTAAGAGCAATATGGCTAGTGTAGGTGCGTTTGTAGCAGGTATCGTGTTCCTTTTATTAGTATTGTTTGTACCTTTCTTAAGTAGATTATTTGAAGTATCGGTATTAGCAGTGGGACAGATTGCAACGATTGTAGTATTAGCAGTGATTCCTACCGTCATTATCCAGATTGTAAAAGTAGTGAAAGAAAATAGAAAATAATAACCATATAAAAACAGCTCCCTGCATTGGGGAGCTGTTTGCATATTCAAAAAATATATATTATTTCTTCATAGAAGCTCTCTTACGCATAGTAGGGTCGAGAATCTTCTTACGGATACGAAGATTGGTAGGAGTAACCTCTAATAATTCGTCAGTATCAATGAAGTCCAAAGCCTGCTCCAAAGAAAGGATTCTTGGAGGAGAGAGACGTAGTGCTTCATCTGCGCTTGAAGAACGGGTATTGGTAAGCTGTTTTTTCTTGCAGACATTAATCTCGATATCTTCAGCACGACCAGTCTGACCAACAACCATACCTGAATATACTTTTTCGCCAGCACCAATGAAGAGTGTACCACGTTCCTGAGCATTGTAGAGACCGTAGGTAATAGCTTCACCTGCTTCAAATGCGATTAAGGAACCTAACTTACGATACTGAATATCTCCCTTGTATGGGCCATAGCCGTCAAATACGGTGTTCAAGATTCCGTTACCTTTGGTATCGGTCATGAACTCGCCACGATAACCAATCAAGCCTCTTGCTGGGATAGAGAACTCAAGACGGGTATAGGTACCGCCAGAGATGCTACCCATGTTACGAAGCTCACCTTTACGCTGACCAAGCTTTTCAATAACAGCACCAGCAAAGTCATTAGGAACATCAATGTATGCCAATTCCATTGGCTCTAATTTGTGACCATTTTCATCGGTATGGTAGAGAACCTCAGCTTTACTAACTGCGAACTCAAAACCTTCACGACGCATATTTTCGATTAATACGGATAAGTGAAGCTCACCACGACCAGATACCTTGAAGCAATCCGCAGCCTCGGTTTCTTCCACACGGAGAGAAACATCTGTATTCAACTCGCGGAAAAGTCTATCACGAAGGTGACGGCTAGTAACAAATTTACCTTCTTGTCCTGCAAGAGGAGAGTCATTAACCATGAACTGCATAGCAATGGTAGGCTCACTAATCTTCTGGAAAGGAATTGGCTCAATTGCATCTGGAGAGCAGAGGGTATCACCAATGTGAATGTCGCTAATACCAGAGATAGCAACGATAGAACCAACGCCGGCTTCTTTTACTTCTACTTTGTTAAGACCATCGAATTCGTATAATTTACTTACTTTTACTTTAACTTGTTTATCTGGTTCATGGTGGTTACAGATGACTACGTCCTGATTTACTTTAATAACACCATTATCTACTTTACCAACACCGATACGTCCCACATATTCATTGTAATCAATAGTACTGATAAGAACCTGTGTACCAGCTCTCATATCACCTTCTGGAGCAGGAATGTAATCGAGAATGGTCTCGAATAATGGCTCCATATCGCTACCAAGTTCAGAAGAATCGAGGGAGGCGATACCTGCTTTAGCAGAAGCGAAGATGAATGGACAGTCAAGCTGTGCATCATCTGCATCTAACTCAAGGAAGAGCTCTAACACTTCATCTACAACCTCATCTGGTCTAGCTTCTGGACGGTCAATCTTATTGATACATACAATAACAGGAAGCTTGAGTTCCAAGGCTTTTCTTAAAACGAACTTAGTCTGAGGCATAGCACCTTCAAAAGCATCTACTACAAGGATAACACCATTTACCATCTTAAGTACACGTTCAACTTCGCCACCGAAGTCAGCATGACCAGGGGTGTCGATAATATTAATCTTGGTATCCTTGTACATAACTGCAGTGTTCTTAGATAAGATAGTGATACCACGCTCACGTTCAATATCGTTAGAATCCATGACACGTTCAGCAACTTCCTGATTGGCACGGAAAACACCACTTTGTTTTAAAAGCTCATCTACCAAGGTTGTCTTACCATGGTCAACGTGAGCAATAATAGCAACGTTTCTTACATCTTCTCTTTTTTGCTTCATATAAATCTCCATTCTTATTTAAGCAATTACTTCATAAATAGTGTACCTTTTGTGCACTAAATAATTTGTCGAGTTCTCAAACTGTTACAGTATAGCACCATTTTTCATAGGGTGCAATACTTCTCTTTTGTCGAAAGGTGCGAAATACTACGAAATATTACGATGGGATTTACTACTATTCTGAATAAAAAAGTAGTATAAATAATATTGCATTACACAGGTATTGATTACCAGAAAAATTCTTAACGTGTAAGAAGGGAGAAACAAAATGACAGATAAGGTTATTGAAAACAACCAAGTAACGGTAATGGGAGAAATCGTTAGTGACTTTTCGTACAGCCATGAAATCTTTGGGGAAGGATTTTATATGGTAGATGTGAAAGTACAGAGACTAAGTGAAAGCTATGATGTGATTCCTGTTATGGTATCGGAGCGATTAATTGATGTAAATGAAAGCTATGTGGGAATGCTTATTTGCGTCAATGGACAATTTCGTTCTTATAACCGACATGAGGAACGCAAGAACAAATTGGTATTATCCGTTTTTGCTAGGGAAATCTTCTTCGTAGAGGAGATGGAAGAGAGTTCTAAAACAAATCAAATTTATTTGGACGGATATATTTGTAAAGAGCCTATTTATCGCAAAACGCCTCTAGGAAGAGAAATTGCGGACTTATTGTTGGCAGTAAATCGACCATATGGAAAATCCGATTACATACCTTGCATATGCTGGGGCAGAAATGCAAGATATGCTAATAATTTTAAGGTGGGAGAAAGATGCGCTGTATGGGGCAGAATTCAAAGCCGTGAATATATGAAGAAATTAGATGAAGAAAATGTAGAAAAGAGAGTTGCATTTGAAGTATCGGTTAGTAAATTGGAGGTACTAGAAGACTAAAGCCTACATTTAGTAGGATGGCTTAAAGCGTTGCCAAGATGTAGAAAATATGTTATATTGTCAAAGGAAATATTGAGAAGCAATATATTACAGTTTATGAGGTGTGTCATGGGGTGTGGATTAATACATATTTATACAGGAGATGGCAGAGGCAAGTCGCCGGCAGCAATTGGAAGAGCTGTTCAAGCTGTCGTGGAAGGTAAAAGTGTAGTAATTATCCAATTTTTAAAAGGAAAAGGTCTTGGAGAGTGTGAGTTTATCCGTAGAATGGAACCTGAGATTAAAGTGTTCTATTTTGAAAAGTCGGATGATAACTATGATGAACTCACTGAGGAAAAGAAAAAAGAAGAGATTGCAAATATAAAAAATGGCATCAACTTTGCAAAAAAAGTTCTTACTACTGGAGAATGTGATTTGTTAATCTTAGATGAGGTTCTTGGATTGGTAGAGAAAGATATTATTTCAGTAGAAGAATTAAAGGCGCTTTTGGAATGTCGTGAAGATACAAGTGTGATTTTAACGGGAGTATCTTTGAATGACGACATTTGTGTGCTTGCTGATGAAGTATCCAAAATTGAGACTGTGAAATTCAAAGTTTGGGAATAAATTCATTGACAGTATTTTTGTAAGATGCTATTATGATTTCGTAATAAGAGATAGAGGTTGCGTATTTCAAGAGTAATTTTTCGGATGTGGCAGGCGCAGATGAGGAAAAAGGAAAGGGGAAGACGCCGAAAGAGGAGATATCCTGTAGATCAAGTCTTGGGCATGCGGTTAAGAGCCGTATGACTGTCATCTAAGAATTAGATGGTGCGCTATCGAAGACGATATCTTTTGTATATCATCGCCAGCGCATTATAACGCTGGCGTTTCTTTTTCACTTTACATATAATAACAATAGGAAGTGAGAATAAGCGTACGGATACGGCCATCGGACGTAAAGGAGGACATAGTATGTCAGTATTTAAAGGTGCGGGTGTAGCGATTGTTACCCCAATGAAAGCAAACGGAGAAGTAAATTACGAAGCATTTGCGAAGTTGGTAGAATTTCAGATTGCAAATGGAACAGATGCAATTATTGTATGTGGAACTACTGGTGAGGCTTCTACATTATCTCATGAGGAACATTTGGATGTAATTAAGTATTGTGTAGAGGTTGTTGCAGGAAGAATTCCTGTAATTGCAGGAACTGGTTCTAACTGTACTGAGACTGCGATTTATCTTTCACAGGAAGCAGAAAAATATGGTGTAGATGGTCTTTTAGTAGTAAGCCCATACTATAATAAAGCAACTCAGAATGGTTTATATGCTCATTTTAAAGCGATTGCAGATTCTGTAAAGATTCCTGTTATTTTGTATAACGTACCTAGTCGTACAGGATGTAACATTTTGCCAGAGACTGTTGTTAGACTTTGCAAGGATGTTGAGAATATTGTGGGTGTAAAAGAAGCAAGTGGAAATATTAGTCAGGTTGCTAAATTGGCTTCTCTTGCAGATGGTAACGTAGATATTTATTCTGGTAATGACGACCAGATAGTACCACTTCTTTCATTAGGCGGTATCGGAGTTATCTCTGTATTATCAAATGTGGCACCTAAGCAGACACATGAGATTTGCCAGAAGTATTTTGACGGAGATGTAGCAGGAAGCTGCAAGATGCAGTTGGAAGCAATTGAACTTTGCGATGCTTTGTTCTGTGAAGTGAATCCAATCCCTGTTAAGAAAGCTTTGAACTTAATGGGTATGGAGGCTGGAACCTTAAGAATGCCTCTTAGCGAAATGGAAGATGCCAATGCAGCGAAATTAGAGAAAGCGATGAAAGCATACGGCATATTATAGTTTGTGAAAAAATTATCCCGCTTGTGACTTCATCATAGGCGGGATATTTTGAATCATAAGTAGACGTTAAGGGAACGATTCGTATTTAGGTATAGAGAATAAGGAAAGTTGAGGAAAACAAAATGATAAGAGTGATTATGCATGGTTGTAATGGAAAAATGGGTCAGGTTATTAGTGATTTAATTGCTTCAGATTCTGAAGTGACTATGGTGGCAGGAATTGATGCAAGGGATGATGGACATAATGCATATCCTGTTTTTACAGATATTAATGAATGTAATGTGGAAGCAGATTGTTTAATTGATTTTTCTGCGGCAGTGGCTGTTGATAAGATGTTAGATTACTGTGTAGAGAAAAAGCTTCCTTGTGTACTTTGTACCACAGGACTTAGTGAAGAGCAGCTTAAGAAGGTGGGCGAAGCTTCTAAGCAGGTAGCTATCTTAAAATCAGCTAATATGTCACTTGGCATCAATCTGTTGATTAAGATGTTAAAGGAAGCAACTTCTGTATTAGCACCAGCTGGATTTGATATAGAGATTGTTGAAAAACATCATAATTTGAAGGTAGATGCTCCAAGTGGTACGGCACTAGCTTTGGCAGATTCAATCAATGAAGAGTTGAATAATGAGTACGAATACGTGTATGATAGAAGTGTAAGAAGAGAGAAGAGACCTGAGAAGGAAATCGGTATCAGTGCAGTTAGAGGTGGCACTATCGTTGGTGACCATGATGTGATTTTCGCAGGTGCAGATGAAGTTATCACCTTCTCTCACACTGCAT
>CAZHEM010000017.1:0-28214 GCA_964531725.1 uncultured Acetatifactor sp. | reverse complement strand
TGCTTTAATCTCTACATCAGTAGCAGGCATTACAAAGCTATTGTTCTCAATAGTAACTTCTCCGCTTACTACCTGCCACTCTTTGAGATAGTATCCTGCATTAGGTGTTGCAGTTAAATTCACAGTCGCACCTGCTGCAGCTGAAGACGCATTTGCCTTTGCACCACCGTTTTCGTCGCTGTTAACAGTTACACTGTATTCTGTTTTTCTGGTATCTACGATGGTCTGTCCATCTACAACCAAGTGAATGTTGCTATAGGTTACATCTGCATTTCTAGCTACAAACATACCAATGTATACATATTCTGAATCAACACTGGTAAGTGCAAAGTCATATCCTGCACTCTGCGCTGGCTCATTGCCAAAAGTACAAGTATAACCATCTGAGTTGCTAACAATGCTCAGGTTATAGCTAGAACCTGCTGCAAGAGTCTCTGTTGTCAATGCAGCCTTTCCACCTAAAGCACCTGCTTTACGATAGAAGCAGTTACATCCAGTACCTAAAGTACCTGCTGCCACATAATCAGAAGCAATCGTGGTATCGTTCAAATCGATGTACATATCATCACGTGCCATCAAACCAAATGCCACCTGCTGATTGGCATCAAATGCATTTACAGTAGCCTTGGCAGACAAGCTAAAGCTGCTACCTACTGGCACTCTGTAATAATACATAATAAGACCATCTGCCGAACCAGTAATCTTACCCTTGTTGTTCTTAGACACTAAATGCATATTGCCATTTGCGTCTGTCTCAAATACATAGTTAGAAGTAGATGGATTACCACCCAAATATCCGAACGCAGTACCCTTAAATGCTACTGCACTATCTCCTTCACCTACTACATAATCAGCCCATAAAGCACTCTGTGCTAAATTGTTGTCATAATCAATCTCTACGAAATCTGGATTAGATACCAAATCTGCCTCTTTCGTAGGTTCTCCTGCTGACAAATCAATAGCAGAAGCTAATGTAGCAGAAGTATTTGCCACTGCATTAGCAAACATCCAAGCTACCTTTTTCGCTCCATATATATTTAAGTGTGTATTATCTACACTACCCGCATCATTTTTCGTCCATGCATGAAGATTCACAGTCTCTTCTGCACCTAATGAATCATATAAATCCTTAGTAAGTGTTGTCAAATCAACAACAGGTACGTTTACATTTTCATTAGCCCCCAAATCACGAACTGCCTGTGCATAATCACCACCATTGGTAACATGAAGCTGACTTTCGCTCCAAGAACCAGTAGTTGCAGTTCTTCTAACAATTGGTGTACACAGAATTACTTCTGCGCCAACATTTTGTGCCATAGTAATGTAATTATCATAGAGGCTCTTTGCAAAAGAACCTTCTGTAGTATAATCACCTACTGGAGAAGTATATCTTTCCGCATCCTCTGCCTTCTCATCATTATGCCCAAAACCAACTACTAAAGTGTCACCCTCCTTAATTCCACTAACTAAAGTAGAATAATTTGCGTGCTGTGTAAAGCTCAATGAGCTTGTACCTGATACTGCTAAATTCTGAACAGTATAGGTATCATTCAGATAGTTACCTATCTGGGTACCGTAGCCATATCTTGGATAATAATAATCATCCGAAAATGCACTAACGGTTGAGTCACCTACAACCCATACGGTGTGTTCACCGGCTGCCTCTACCTTCAAGGTTCCCACATCTGATAAGACGCTACCTAATACCATGAAGGAAGCACATGCAGTTGCAATAACTCTGTGAAAAAACTTTTTCATGTTACGTTTCATTGCCTTTCTCCTACCCTATAAAACTCTGGCGAAATCCGCCAACTACTTCATTCTAAAGTGTGACATCATGTCACAGTCAAGGAAAGGAACGCCTTAATAATTCACAAAAAAAGATTGGTTGTTTTGTCAAAAACACACAACCAATCCTTGATTTTATCTATTATTTTAGCAATTTTTCATTATATTATTTTTCCAACTTCTTCACAGGCATCCCTAATATGATATATTGCATTTCTCTATCATCCTCTTTGGAAAATCCTATCTTGGCACCAAAGGCATCTCCTGCCAATTCATATCCCTTTTCCTGCATATAAGCAAAAAAATCATCATACAGAATTTTCTTAATATCTTCACTCTCAGCCAACTCTCCATTGGCAAAATCAATAGGCAATTTAATAATGCGAAGAATGCTAGGGCATGCTGGATATTGCTCAATTGCCTCATTGTTCAGATTCAAATTACGCTTATTAGCCAACTTAGTTCGTATAGCAATTGCCTCCTCACAGCGTACTTTACGATTTAAAATGTCCTCTTTGCGAATGATATAGTTATATTCTATTTCTGGAAAATCATAAATAAACTGATGAAGTGCCTCGCGAGTATTTGAATCTTCTCTAATCTCGTCCCCCTTTTTGTAGGATACATAATGAACTGCTACGCTATCCATTTCGATAAAATCTGTTCCGTACTTTTCAATTCCCTTCATCATCATGATATCGTCTTTGAGCATATGGCGTAAGGCTTGCAATCTGGCAATCTCAACATCCAACTCCTGCATCTTTTTTTCATATACAGAACAATTATGAGAAATATTAGAATTCAACATACTAGCAATCTCATCGTGTCCAAAACCAATCTTTCTGTATTTACTAATATAGGTAATCTTCTCTACATCTTCATCTCCAAAATAGCGATATTGATTCCCATCATTTCTCTGCGGTGACAGATAACCTTTTTCTGCAAATCTACGAATGGTGTTGGCAGATACATCTAACATTTTGGACAAATCGCTAGTCTTGTATTTCATATTTCCTCATCCTTCCGCATTTTCTTTTATTATACCATTTTTCCACATTGCGGGCAATCGTAAAGCCCCCAAATATCAAGTATTTGGGGGCTTTTTAGCATAAATATTATTAGGTAATTATCTTGCAGATACCTTCGTCCTGCTAGTTATTCTAAAGTACCGTCTTTCTTACGAAATACCAATACTCCAACACCAACACCTACTACTGCTACCACTGCTAATACAACAATGATAACCCATACGTTGCTTCCTGTTGCAGTTGCTGTTGCTGCCTGTACAGCAACAGATGACTCTGTCTTATCATCTACCTTAACTTCGTCCTTAGAAGCTTCCTGTTCAGGTTTTACAGCCTCTTCTGGCTTTTCAACAGTTACAGGTTTTTCTTCCTTCACGGTTTCCTTCTTGGTAGTATCTTTCTTAGCAGTCTCAGCCTTCTGAGTAGATGCTACCAACTTGCCTGCTGATGTAGAAGGCTTTTTGGTAGTTGTTTGAGATGAAGATGGTTGCTGATTGATAGTATTGTCAGTATATCCATTGCTGTCATCATCATCGTCATCGTCATCATCTGGCATACCGCTATCAACTACTGTTCCATCATCCCAAGAGATAACAAATGGAGAAGCACTTAATACATGTACTACCAAACCATCTTTGGTTGCAACATATTCACAATCCTCCATAGTACCTGGAATCTGACCGTTACATCCTAATACTACAAGATGTGCGATACTAAAGTTTGTATCTTTATTAGTTCCCTTTGGATATGGAAGTAAGATATCCACACCTTCTACTGGGAAGTTATCTTTGGTTGCTTCCACATACTGACCAGTGGTTACATCCTTTATCTGTACTTTTGCTTCTACTACAGAAGTAGTTTCCACAGTTGCTTTTACTTTATTTGATTTTGCAATCTGAATAGACTGTTTAACAATGTAATCAGCAAGCTCAGCTGCAGTATTACACTGAGTCTTCTCTTTTACAACTGCCACTACTGGCTCTAGAGCAGAAGTCAATGCACTAGAACCCACCTGCATATCTGCCTTTGTGGTGTCCACTTTAACACTTGGAACTACTACACCTTCCGATGAAGTACCAGACATTCTGGCACCTGCATTAGGATCTGCCACGTCTGTTAATTCCAAATAACCATTCATATTGATGGTTCCATCTGCATTTCTGGTGATTCCAGTAATTGCTGCAGCGATATCAATATTCTTAAACCATGCACTAGTTACAGTTGTGCCTGCGCTGTTTGCAGACTGACTTCCATCAAAGTAGTAATTTGTAACACCATAAATATCACTAGATACCTGAGTACCTTTTTCTTTAATATTCTCTGTAACAGAGTTAGATACCTTATAAGAAAGTACACCATCTGCTTTATAAGCAGTATTTACTGCAGTATTGGTATAGAATGCCACATTGTAGCTTTCGTTATCAAAGGAAGTACAATTGTATGCCTGAATGTTTGGACCACTGTTGGAATCAATACCCTTTGCTTTATTCGCAAAAGCGATACTGTTTTCTAATACATGGGCACCTGGCATACTATCACCACCCATTTTGAATCCGTTACCATTACCTGCATTTACTTCATTACCATTCTCATCTACTACATATCCGTTCTTGAATGCCAATGAGTTCTTGATGGTTACAACACCGATAGGTCCTGACTGAACCTTCGCAAATAAATCCCAACCGTCATCTGCATTGTATGCTGCGATACATCCGTCGAACACATTACCATCTGCTACGGTTAATTTTGCAGCAAATCCATCTGCGTCCTCGTAACCCTTATCTGCATTAAGATATGATGTACAGTTTAAAATGGTATTATAAGATGGCCACTGATCATATTCATCGGTACCCATATAACGGCTGATCTGAATACCAGTGTTACCATTCTTGTAAGTTCTAATGTTATCTAAGGTATTATGACTACCAGATACCTGAATACCCTTCTGAGCATCTGCTGATCTAGTTACATCAAATCCCTGGAAATACCAGTAATCACCTGCAAGTACCATACCTGCACACTTGCCACCAAAATCGAATACTGGTCTGGATGTGCTTTCTGGATCTGCAATCATGTAAATCATGTTATCTGCAGTACCATTGATACCACGTTCTACTTTTACAGTTTTTGAAAGGTTATAAGTACCTTCCTTAATAATAATCTTCTGTCCTGGTGCTGCAAGCTTAATTGCACTATAGATATCCATTGGATAATCCTTGGTACCAGCTGCTGTCGCTTCACCTTCTGGACTTACATAGAGATACTTATTTACAACTTTTTTGTATTCTACTACATGCTTAAAGGTCACTGTCTCATAAGAAGACATCTCTTTGTACTCACCTGGACGATAATTCTTATCTGGTACAAAGGTTATGGTAAATTCATTCTTGCCTTCTTTTAATGTTACATTCTTCTTCGCTTTTACGCCTTTACCTTCTGCATCTTGTGCTACATAGCTCTGATTTAATACCTGATTGCCAGCTGCATCTGTAATGATTAACTGACCATCTGCATTACCATAGTATACCAATTCATAATCTGCTGAGTTAGAGAAGGTAGCAGATTCAATGGTATTCACAGGATATACATATTCGATTTCTCTCTGCTCTGCTGGAGCATCATTATCTGGATGAATGGTAGTAAGCTCTACATCTGTTACTGTAATTCTTGCATTTCTAGAAGCAAAGAAACCAACATAGATGTTATCCTCATCAATCTGTGTAAGAGCAGTTCTCTCAATGTCATAGTACTTCTTCTCACCAATTATGTTTCCATCCATATCCAAGTATCTCAAGAAGTAACCAGTGTTATTTCTCTGAATCTGGAGACGGAAAGTAGTAACTAGCTCGTCTAAGTTGCCTCCTGGCACTACTGAAGTATCATAGTTACCAATCAAGTTATAGGTACCTGCACCCTTAGCCGCAGCACTAGTCTCTAAAGTAGAAGACTCGCTCACAAATCCTGCTGGCATAGCTGCCAGTCCAGCTTTCACATCTGCAATATCTGCTGCGGTTGCACCAGTTTTCGCAATCGTACCAAGACCTAATTTCATAGAAATCTTACTTGCTGTGCTATCGTTGGTTACACCTTCACCATCATAATAGTACTCAATCTTGGTTGCAATATTCTGGTATGAGTTGTTCCAGAATGCAGTTGCATCGCCATTCGGACCAACAGCATCTGCTACCATCATACCAAAACCTTCCTGTCCATTGGAAAGTTTCCAAGAATCAACATTTACAGTTGCAGTTAATGTAAAGTTCTCTGTATCAGGATCCATTTCGGTATAATAGAAAGCCAAACCATCAGTAGATGCTGGTACAACCTTACCTTTACCACCCTCACTGTATACCGTTACAGAACCTTCATTAATATTACCTGTATAACCATTGTTTTTTGTATTGGTACTTGAACCATATGCAGAGAAGCTCCATTTTCTCTGAACTTCATCCACTACATTCACAGCCAAGCTTCCTGCTGCGGAAGTATCATTACCACGAACAGCCACAACCTTAATGGTATACTGCTGTCCAATTGTCAATCCTCTTACAACAGCTAACAACTCTGTTGTCTCAATACTAATATCAGTACCTTCTACTGTTAAAATATATTTCTCTGCTTCTGGAACCGCATTCCATTCTACAGATACATCACCGCCACCAATATTGGTTGCACTACTTATGTAAGGAGCTACTAAAGGAAGTACAAAACTAACAGTTGTACTTGCACCTACTTTATCCTCTTCTCCCGAACGGATTGCTACTACCGATACGGTATAGGTACCTGATGCGGTTGGGGCAATAGATACGGTATGCTCTGTCTTCTCAGCAGAAGAATTAGCCTTTCCAACTTCCTTACCGCTAGCATCGGTTAAAGTCACGGTAATCTTGTCTGCTCCGTCATATCCAACATTTGCGTTTACAGTTATTTCTACTTTTGTATTGTCAGTAGTACTCTGTACTGCATTGGTAATTACAGGAATTGCTACTGTAGACCAATCTGCACGAGGTGGTTTTACTGTGCCACCTGGGGTCTCGGTTACTTCTACTTTGAAGATGTAGTTGTTATTAATCGCATTTCCAAGATAATATGTTCCTGCTTCACTTAACTCAAGAGTAGAGATGCATGCTGCATTCTTCGCAAGGGTTTCATTTGTAGTTGCCACTGCTGTTCCAGCGCTATTCAAAATTGTAATCTGACGATTATCATCTCCACCTTCTGCCCACCATATTTTTACAGTAGCCGCATTGCTGGTAGTAAACTTAATTGCATTTTTCTCCGTAGTTGCAACACCACCAAAATTCACTCTCTGACCTGACGAATATCCGTCATCAAAACTTTTACTACTGCTGTCTACTTTGGTCTTTGCACTATATATTAAGGTAAAGTAATTATTTGTTCCTGCACTTTCTGTATCTCCATCTACCTTAGCACCTGCTACAAATGCTGTAAGCGACGAAGTTTCAAGTGTACTAACAATAGGATCTGCCGCCACTTCTTCCGTAACAACCACTTTAAAAATGTAGTTGTTATTAATCGCATTTCCAAGATAATATGTTCCTGCTTCACTCAATTCGAGAGTAGAGATGCACGCTGCATTCTTCGCAAGGGTTTCATTTGTAGTTGCCACTGCTGTTCCAGCGCTATTCAAAATTGTAATCTGACGATTATCATCTCCACCTTCTGCCCACCATATTTTTACAGTAGCCGCATTGCTGGTAGTAAACTTAATTGCATTTTTCTCCGTAGATGCAACACCACCAAAATTCACTCTCTGACCAGATGTATATCCATCATCAAAGGTCTTACTACTACTATCTACCTTAGTTTTTGCACTATAAATTAAGGTAAAGTAATTATTGGTACCTGCACTCTCTGTGTCACCATCTGCTTTCGCACCTTGTGCAAATGCCGTTAAGCTTGAAGTTTCTAACACAAATTCATTTCCATCACCAGTGTCAGAAGTCGCATTCACTTCATTCTCTGAAACTGTTGCTGAACCTTCACCAGCAGTTTCTTCTGCTTGAACTGGCATAATAGACACGTTGGTCAGCAATAATACAAAAGCCATTATGCTTGCCAACTTTTGTTTCCAGTTACTTTTGATTTTAATCATAACGTCCTCCTTGATTAAATAACATCTTCCTCTTTCGTGTTTATAGCTTTGTTACAAACACGCACTATACGTTATAATTATAAACTGTGACACTATGTCACTGTCAAGGAAATGACCCACTTCATTATTACCAAAAAAGCGACCAAAAACTTAGCAAAAACGCCCAATTCTCTGTGGTAACGCACTGGTTCTTTATAAACGTGCGCCACTAGGCGCACGCGCAAAAAGCCCTCAGGCTTCGTCACCTGAGGGCTTTATCCTCCCTGAAACACTCTTTGAAAATCGCGTTTCTATATAGATAACATTAGATTACTCTAAGGTATCTTCTTTTCTGCGGAGTACGAATACTCCAACTGCTAAACCAACTACAGCTACTGCTGCTACTGCGATGAGGATTCCCCATACGTTAGTACCTGCAGTTGCTGCTGCAGCGGTTGCTTCCACAACTACGGTAGAATCAGCTGCTACTTCTGCTTTTTCTGTGGTTGCAGGAGTCTCTGCAACAGTGGTGTTGCTTTCTGCTACGCCTTCTTCCCATGTAATGATGAATGGTGAAGCACTATAAATATGAGCTACTAAACCATCATCTGTTGCTTTGTAATCAACACTTTCCATAGAACCAGGGGTCTTGCCATTGCATCCCAATACTACCAAGTGAGCAATGTTGAACTTATCGTTCTTATCTGTTCCTTCTGGGTATGGAAGGGTAACATCTACCCCTTCCTCTGGGAAGTTTTCTTCGGTTGCAGGTACGAATTCACCAGTAGTTTCATCTTCCACCATTACAGTTACTTCTACTACACTGGTTCTCTCTTTATCTGCTTTAATTCCCTTCTGGTTAGACATCTCAAGTGCTACATTTACAATGTACTCAAGCAATTCAGAAGCATCATCACAACCAGTTGCTTCCTTAACAGCGTCTGTCATAGCGGTCTCAAGAACTTTTGCGATTACTTCTGCTGCTGCCTTCAAATCAAGCTTGTCGTATTTTACTTCTGTCTTATGTACAGGTTTCTTTGCTGGAGCCTGCTCTGGGTTCTGTGCAGGTCTCTGAGAAGAACCCTGTGAACCACCCTGTGCACCACCTTGTGAAGGTCTCTGTGCAGGAGCCTGTTCTGGAGAAGTCTGTGTTCCCTGTTCAGGAGTAACCTCTACATCCTGATCATCGTCATCATCTTCATTATCCTGTACTGGCTTATCGCTAGAACCACCAGGATTTACACTTGGTACATCAATTGGGTCATTTTCTTCTACACTAATAATAGCGGAAGGTGTACCAGTCATTCTTGCACCAACATTTTCATCTGCTTCATCAGTAAGCTCAAGGTAACCATTCATGTTAATGGTTCCATCTGCATTTCTGGTAATACCAGTAATTGCTGCTGCGGTGTCAAGATTTTTAAACCATGTACTACTTACGGTTGCACCCGCACTATTTGCAGATTTACTTCCATCAAAGTAGTAATTGGTTACACCATATACATTTGCCTCAATCTGAGTACCTTTTAATTTGAACTGCTCTGCTACAGAATTAGATACTTTATAAGAAAGTACACCATCTGCTACATATGCAGTATTCACTGCGGTGTTGGTATAGAATGCTACGTTATAGCTTTCGTTATCAAATGAAGTACAGTTAAATGCCTGAATGTTTGGACCACTGTTAGAGTCAATACCTTTTGCCTTATTAGCAAATGCGATACTGTTGTCTAAGATGTGTGCACCTGGCATACTATCTCCACCCATCTTAAATCCGTTACCATTACCAGCGTTTACTTCTTTGCCATTCTCATCTACTACATATCCGTTCTTGAATGCCAATGAGTTCTTAATGGTTACCACACCAATAGGTCCTGACTGAACCTTAGCAAATAAATCCCAACCGTCATCTGCATTGAATGCTGCGATACATCCGTCGAATACGTTTCCGTCTGCTACTGTTAATTTAGCTGCAAATCCGTCTGCGTCTTCGTAACCCTTATCTGCATTGAGATAAGAAGTACAGTTAAGAATTAAGTTGTTTGCTGGCCAATCTTCCCATTCGTCAGTTCCTTTATAACGGCTTACCTGAATACCCGTATTACCATTCTTGTAGGTTCTGAGGTTATCTAATACGTTGTTGCTACCAGATACCTGAATACCCTTCTGAGCATCCTGTGATCTTGTTACATCGAATCCCTGGAAGTACCAGTAGTCACCTGCAAGTACCATACCAGGACACTTACCACCAAAGTCAAATACAGGTCTTGAAGTGCCTTCTGGGTCTGCAATCATGTAAATCATGTTATCTGCAGTACCATCGATACCACGCTCAGTCTTAACAGTACTTGAAAGGTTGTAAGTACCTTCCATAATTACAATCTTCTGTCCTGGCTTAGCCAAGCTTACAGCGGTATAGACATCCATTGGATCATCTTTCATACCAGTTGCACTAGACTTACCTTCTGGACTTACATAGATAGTCTTATTTGAAACAGTCTTATATTCTACAACATGTTTGAATGTTACAGTGTCATAAGATGTCATCTCTTTGTACTCACCTGGACGATAATTCTTATCTGGTACAAAGGTTACGGTAAATTCATTTTTACCATAATTTAATGTTACGTTCTTTCTCTCTTTGGTGAGAGCAGTAAATTCAGTATTTACAACATCTTTACCATTTGCATCAGTAATAATCAACTGACCATCTGCATTTCCATAGTATACCAATTCATAATTTGCTGAGTTCGCAATAGTAGCTGACTCAATGGTATTTACAGGATATACATATTCGATTTCTCTCTCCTCAGCTGGAGCATCCTCTGAAGGAAGAATGGTTGTAAGTTCAATATCAGATACTGTGATTCTTGCATTTCTTGATGCGAAGAAACCAACATAAATATTGTCCTCATCAATCTGAGTAAGAGCAGTTCTCTCTAAATCGTAGTACTTCTTCTCACCAATTACATTTCCATCCATATCTAAGTATCTCAAGAAGTAACCAGTGTTATTTCTCTGAATCTGGAGACGGAAAGTAGTAACTAACTCGTCTAAGTTACCTGTAGGTTGTGCACCAGTGTAATTACCTACTAAGTTGTAGGTACCTGCACCTAAGCTTGCTGCGCTTGTCTCTAAAGTAGAAGACTCGCTTACAAATCCTGCTGGCATTGCAGCTTTTCCGGCTGTTACATCTGCAATATCTGCTGCGGTTGCACCAGTTTTAGCAATAGTACCAAGACCTAATTTCATAGAAATCTTGCTTGCTGTGCTATCGTTGGTTACACCTTCACCATCATGATAGTACTCAATCTTGGTTGCAATATTCTGGTATGAGTTGTTCCAGAATGCGGTTGCATCACCATTAGGACCAACAGCGTCTGCTACCATCAAACCGAAACCTTCCTGTCCATTAGAAAGCTTCCAAGAATCAACGTTTACAGTTGCAGTTAATGTAAAGTTCTCTGTCTCTGGATCCATTGCGGTATAGTAGAATGCCAAACCGTCAGTAGATGCTGGAACAACCTTACCTTTACCGCCTTCACTATATACAGTTACTGAACCTTCATTTGCGTTACCTTCGTAACCATTATTTTTTTCATTTGTACTTGAACCATATGCTGTGAAGCTCCATTTTCTCTGAACTTCATCAACAACATTTACACTAATGCTTCCAGCTGCTGATACGTCTTCACCTCTTACAGCTACCACCTTGATGGTGTAATTCTGTCCGATAGTAAGACCAGTTACTGTAGCGTTTAATAAAGTAGTTCCAATGCTAATCTCTGTTCCGTCTACAGTTAAGATATATTTGTCTGCCTCTGGAACTGCATTCCATTCTACAGATACATCACCACCACCAACATTGGTTGCACTACTTACGTATGGAGCTACTAAAGGAAGTACGAAATCAACTGTTTTTCTTTCGCCTGCCTTATCTTCCTCACCATCACGAATCGCTACTACAGATACTGTATATGTACCTGATGCTGTAGGTGCAATAGATACGGTATGCTCAGTCTTCTCTGCAGAAGAATTAGCCTTACCTACTTCTTTACCATTTGCGTCAATTAAAGTAACAGTAATCTTATCTGCTCCGTCATATCCAACGTTTGCATTTACAGTTACTTCGACCTTAGTATTATCTGTTGTGCTCTGTGCTACATTAGTAATTACAGGAGCCGCAACAGTTGACCAATCTGCACGAGGAGGCTTTACAGAACCACCAGGTGTCTCAGTTACTTCTACCTTGAAAATGTAGTTGTTGTTGGTTGCACCACCAAGGTAATAAGTTCCTGCATCTGTTAATTCAAAGGTTGTGATACAGGTTGCATTCTTAGCGAGTGTCTCATTTGTAGTTGCCACAGCGGTTCCTGCACTATTAAGAATTGCCATCTGACGATTATCATCGCCACCTTCTACCCACCATACTTTTACAGTCGCTGGATTGCTAGTGGTAAATTTAATTGCATTCTTCTCAGTAGATACTGCACCACCAAAGTTTACTCTCTGTGCTGATGCATATCCATCATCGAAAGTCTTTGAACTGCTGTCTACTTTTGATTTTGCGCTATAGATTAATGTAAAGTAATTATCGGTACCTGCGCTCTCAGTATCTCCGTCTACCTTAGTGTTCTGTGCAAATGCAGTAAGTGCTGATGTCTCAAGAGTACTTACGATAGGCTCTGCTGGTGCTTCCTCAGTAACCACCATCTTAAAGATGTAATTGTTGTTGGTTGCACCACCAACATAGTAGGTACCTGCTTCTGCCAATTCAAAGGTTGTGATACAGGTTGCATTCTTAGCAAGTGTTTCACTAGTAGTTGCCACTGCTGTTCCTGCACTATTAAGAATTGTCATCTGACGATTATCGTCACCACCTTCTACCCACCATACTTTTACAGTTGCTGGATTATTAGTGGTAAATTTAATTGCATTTTTCTCTGTAGATGCTGCACCACCAAGATTAATTCTCTGTGCTGATGCATATCCATCATCAAAAGTCTTAGAACTGCTATCTACTTTTGATTTTGCACTGTAGATAATTGTAAAATACTCTTCTGTTCCTGCTTTTTCAGTATCTCCATCTGCTTTAGCACCTGCTGCGAATGCAGTAAGAGCCGAAGATTCAAGAGTAAATTCAGTAGTTGCGCTTGGTAGGGCAGGATCTGCCTCAGGAGTATTATCTACTTTACCATCTGGTAATTCGATTGTCATATCCTTACCTGCGAAAGCATCCCAAGATCCAAGGAAAGTCTCTACAGAAATAGCAGAACCATCTGCAAGAGTAGGCTGTGAAAGTACACTTGCCCAGCTAGCACGGCTTGCACTATTGTCAACACCATCTGCCATCTCGTATGTACCATACTCAACGCTAAGTGCAGACTCACCACCTAAAGTAGAAGTCCAACCTACTGGCTGAATCATGGAAGGAGATGCTTCATAGTACTGTTCACAGGTTGCATCAACAATGGTGTTATAGAACACTGCTTCACCAGTATTAGCCTGCCATGGTCTTCCAAGATATCCTGCTTTAGAGGTATATTCTGAAGCAGTATCTACACCAGGAGTTGTAGAGGTTACATGACAATTGTACATTAAGTAGCCTCTTCCAGCCTTCTGCTGAGCTGCAGTAATATAACCAACATCATTCTTATCTTCACTTGTGTTAAATACTAAATCACATTTTGCAAATACTGCGGTCATACCACCGAAGATATAATCGGTACCACCGTAGATTGAACAATCATAAAATGCTGCGGTTACGCCAGTTCCACCATAAAGAGTATCCTGACGTCCAACAAATTTACAGTTATCAAAAGATACCTGTTTTACATCATTGTAGATTGCAAGAGCCGCTGCTCTCTCTACATAAGCTTTGTTCTGAACAGTAGTGTCACCAGCCTGCATAGAAGCACGAGGTACGCTACCTTCTTTTGCACTTGACTGAGCTACGATTACATCGTTAGCTGCTTTTTCAGAAACATACTGATTGAAGGAGTTCTCGAAGATAATTCCTTCTGCTTCAAAACCATCTGCAGTTACAACTACAGTTGCATTCCAGTAGCTTCCTGCTGTAGTACCACTACCTGGGTTAGTGAATGATTCATAACCATTCTCTTTGTTTACCTGTAAGATTTCTTCGTCATACTTACAATCGCTACCCATACTATAGTATGAATAACCATGTCCATAATAAGAAGTAATACGAACTGCACCATCCGCAATATCAACACCCTTGTTGGTTAATTCGATACTTGGATTAGCACTGCTGTTCTTCAAAGTTACATTAGGAACATCAACAACCAACATCTCTTCGTAGTTACCTGGCTCGATAGAAATAGTAACTCGTTCACTGTTTGGACGCTCCATTTTCTTAACTGCTGCTAATGCTTCGTTAACAGTTGCATAGTCGCCATTAGCGCCTACACTAATTTCAGTGTCTAATGCAACTTTCTCAATTACTTCGATCTTATTAACATAAGAAGTTCCAAGGAAAGTAATATCTACTGTTCCTGCTTCTCCTTTGTAATCATAAGTAAAAGTATCTAACTGTCCTGTAGAACCAGTCTTCTGTCCTACGGAAGCTTCTGACTCATCTACAAAGTAGAATGAATACTGATAGCATGAGGTCACCTGAATCTGACAATCCCCCTTAACTGGAACACTTACAGTACCTGCTCCCATATAAAGGTAAGTATTCTGGTGTGCTTTACCACCAGTAAAGCTCATATTATTATAGGTATATGTCTGTGTAGTATCAGAAAATCCAGCTGAATGGAAATCACTTGCGGTAAAATCCCATGCTGAAATATCACTACTAAATGCAATCGACTTAGTTACTGCTGCACCATTAATGGTTACATTAGAAGTCAACTTCTGAACATAGCTTCCTGTGTTAGAAGCTACTACACTATACACACCATCTCTTAATGCAATGTTCTCTGTGCCAGTAAATTCATATACATAACCCTCTTCATTCAAATTGGTAAATGTGAAGGTTGCATTTGCCATATCAGCTACGGTTGCACCCTGAATATCTAAGGTTACCGCATAAGTAGGTTTGGCTTCAAAGTTCAAATCAACTGTAGCATCCGCAGTTGCACTAAGCTCTGTAGGAGATACCAATGTATAATCATTGATTCCTTCTACTACGAGTTCATAAGTAACATTGGTCTCTAACTCAGTTGTATAAGTATCACCTGTGATTGTAATCTCAGGTACATAAATTTCATCAGTCTTAGCTGTAATCTTCACTGCTGCAAGAGCCTCTTCTGAAAGTCCCTTGATAGTACCACTTACAGTATGTAAGCTTACCGCTTCAACAGTTACTGCAAAATCTGTTGCGCTTGCACCCTTTGCTAAGTCAAGAGTAGCTTCGCTTGTAATAACATAGCCATTTGCATCTTTAAGAGTTACATCATATGAATAGTTGTCCTTCAAAGTTGCAGTATATTCACCATTAGTAACTTCTGCTTCGGTTACCGCACCACTTGCAGTGTTGGTAAATACCACACTGTAGTCTGCTAATTCACTTGGAGCAGTTACTTTACCAGACACTTCCACATCATTGGTATGCTCTCTATAAATACGGCATACTACTAATTTCTCTAAAGTGGTATATAACTTATGTACACCATCCTCTGTTGCATAGAAGGTAATAACAGTTGCTTGTTCTGCTGCATCATATGTAGCAGTCTGCTTCGCTCCACTTGGTGCTTCCCACACATAGTGAGCTTCTGTACCATTGGAACTTACTACATAAGTAACGATGTCACCAGCCTTAACATTAAGACCTACATACACATCTGCAGAGGCACCCTTGTTAGAATAAATAAATCCTGTATAGGTTACTCCATTTAAACTCTTATTCTTCTCATCATAACGAGTAAGAGCGGTGTTCATTGTTCTCCAACGATGTGTTGCAGGATAACCACCATCATTAAAACTTACATTGCCATCATCAAAGGATGCAATATTTACACCTTTTGTTGCTGGTTCCACGTTTGGAGACAAACTATTGATAGCATCTACATCCCACATATTGTTGTAGATACTCTCGTCTAACTGTTCTGCACCAAAATCCCAAACGTCAATTTTTGATGCGTCATACTGTGCAGTTCCAGAATTATTGGTAGCTGTTGAAGTACCATTTTCTGAAACAGTTGCTACGTCTTCACTTCCAGTAGCTTCTTCCGCTTGTACTGGCATAGTGTAGACACTGGTTAACAGCATAGCAAAGGTCATTACACTTGCTAATGCACGTTTCCAGCTTTTCCTCACCTTGACCATAACGTCCTCCTAAAATAATAACTTTTTCACCCTCCCTTTTTACATTTCAAATGTAAACGCTTACATTTTTCATTGTAAAAAAATTGGAGATTTTTACCTCTCCCAGGGCACAGTGTACAGTTTATCATAGTTAGTTTGCAGTTCACAAGCCAAAAATCAAGCTTGTTTTTTGTGCACTTTTCACAATGTTAGTATCTTCTAACCTGTAAACCCTTACATTTTTCTTGTTAAATTTACTTTGTTATAAAAAAACAACCAAGTTGCGCATAAAGTTTTCACACTTTAAAGCGCTACTTGGTTGTTTTTTCATAATTTCTATTCAGACAATATTTCCATTTCTAATTCCACACTGGTCATCAAAAATGTTCTCCTACCGTCCATTATTACAACTTCTTATCCCTAAGGAAGCTCAAAGCGCACTTCCTTAGGTGCCTTCTCGGTATATTGCAAGAAACCATTTAAGTCAATACTACCATCCGCTCTTCTTGTAATCCCACCATGAATAGCCTTATCCATATCGGTACATACAAACCAGTCACTCTGTGCTTGTTTTCCTTGTGTATTCTTACTCACACTGCCATCATAATAATAATTGGTTACATCATATATATCTTCTTCTGCCTGATTGCCTTCGCCTCTTAGTAGTTCTTCCTTGCCCGCTTGGTCTCTGAAAGACACAACACCTCTTGCATAGAATTCCGTATCTTTCGCATCTGTGGTATAAAGTCCCACATTAGCACCTTCATTATTGAAACTAATTGCTTTCATCACTTTACAATCTGGACAGTCATTCGATGCAATGCCTTGGAATCCATTACCAAAAGCAATGGACTCTATGAGTGTATGTCCTGCCGAAAGACTAGCTCCGCCAAGTTTAAAACCAATACCGATTCCTACATGCTGTTCATTTCCTTCGTCATCTATGATATAGCCATTTTTAAAGGCTATACAATTCTTTAGTACCACCTTACCAATAGAGCCAGTCTCTACTTTTGCAAACATGTCATATCCATCATCTGCATTATAGGCAGAGATACAACCTTCCAATACATTTCCTTCTCCTACCGTCAGCTTGATAGCAAAACCATCAGAGTCAGTATATCCTGGGTCTGCATTTAAATAAGCGGTACAATTTAACAATCTATTGTGACGAGGCCAGAATTCTCTTGGGTCTTCAATGTAGTATCTACTAACCTGAATACCCGTGTTACCATTTCTGCAAGAAGTTACCTGTTCTAATATATTGTAGCTTCCACCTAAATGAATACCCTTGGTCCCTGGCTTGGAATTGGTAACAGTAAAACCTTTTAAATGCCAGTAATCACCACCGATGGTCATACCTTCGCACTTTTTCTGGAAGTCAAAAATCGGTGGTTTTTCCCCTTCTGCAGGCATCATAGTAATATAGGCATCTTCTGTTCCGTCTATATCACGCTCTATTACCAAAGGCTCCTCCATCAGATAGACTCCACCTAGTAAGAGTAATGTCTGTCCTGGAACAGCACCATTAACAGCGCTCTGCACATCCAATGGATTCTCTTTACTACCATCTCCGTCTGATGTCCCTAACGGTCCTACATATACTATCTCACCTTCGTTCGGCTGATATGTGGTCTTCCATTCCTTGCACATTTCCTCGTAACTAATAAGCCTCTCATATTTGCTTGGCGCATAATCTGCATTAGGAGTAAATCGCACTCGGAAATCATTGACTCCCTTAGTCACTTTCACAGATACATAGCTTCTTTCCTGTGCTTTTAAACGTATTCCTTCTACCAACACCTGCCCAGAAGCATTCTCTACTTTTGCCACACCATCTGCATTAGAAAGTAATGCGATACAGTAATCGTCTTTATTGCACACGCTAGAGGATTGAATGAGCAATGTAGGAGTCACATACTGAAATGGTCTTTTCTTAGCAGGTTCATCCTCCTGTGGTGAGACAACGTTTAATTCCACATTACGAATCTGCACCTTGGCATTTCTTGCGGCATAGAACCCCAAATAGATTTTGTCCTTGTCCAAGCGGGTCAATTCGTCCTCATTATCTTCATGATAATACGTTTGAGACATAGTTCTGCCTTCTGTATTGGTGTATGAAACAATATATCCTGTATTGTTTCTCTGAATACTCAAGTGGAAGGTAGTTACATCTGTCAAATTATGCATATCTACATCATTGGTAAAATTACCTACAATATTGTAGATTCCATCTTCTAAGCCTTGTTCCCCTGCCGTAGTATCCAAGGTATGCATTGTGCTTACAATATGTTCGGTCTGGGTTCCATCCAAAAGAGATTCTTTCGTAATTCCTTTTTTCTCCTGCGAGCCCACGCCTAAATGCATCATATATTTTGCACCTACATCAGAGGGTTTCCCAGTCTCTTTATCATAAAAATAGCCAACTTTTGTTACCGATGCCATGTAGGAATTGTTCCAGAGGGTAGTCTCATCTCCATTAATACCAATGGTATCTGATGCCATCAGACCAAATCCGTCTTGCCCATTGGAAAAAGTCCACTGTTCAATCTGAATATCAGCCGACAAAAGGAAATTTTCTTTCTTAGGGTCCATGATTGTATAATAAAAAGCCAGACCATCTGTCGAACGAGGAACCAATTTGCCCTTTCCATTTAGGCTCCACACAGATAAATTATCTTCCGCAATACTTCCACTATAACCATTGTTTTCTGTATCTACGCTAGTTCCGTATGTTACAAATGACCACTGTCTTTCCTTTGCTACGTTTTTTCCCATAGTTGACCTCTTTCGTATGTGTACTACAACAGCCTCTCCTTACAGATTTCATTCATTGTTTATAGCTTCAACCTATTAATCATAGTATCTAAAATAATCAAAATCCGCTGGTTTACGACTGCCACAACCGCCATTATTGGCATATATACCAACCAAAGTTCCTGTATGACGCTTTGGATCATCTGGTACACCTTCGTCGCATAAGTAAATACAGTTCTCCAGACGTCCTACAAGCATCCATTCCTCTCCATCATAACTGTAATAGAAGGTTCTAGTCAACTTCTCTACTACCACTTTCAAGTAAATTGGTGCTTCTTTTACATTATCAATCTCTGCCATTAACTCTTCACCATGATTACGATTGATAACCAACTGAATCTTTCTACCACCTTCATAGCACACAGCGCATCTAGCATAGGTAGCCGTACTATAGTAGCAAGTAAGTCCTGCCTGCTCACCGTCTTTGTCTGGGTAAAATTCTACCTTTGTCTCTGCTTCATAAGACAGCTCCTGCTCTCTGCGAAGCAAGGTATTCTTAGCACGAATCTCATTCAATTGTCCGTCTCTGGTCCAAATACGGAAATATCCTGGTCTCTCGGTCAAAGACCATGAACCATTGTCTGGATTACGAACAAATTCCCACTCTAAATTTAATTTATCCTCATTGAAATCATCAAAAAGATTTCTCTCATAAACACATTCTGGCAAATCTGGTGCAATCTGTTCCAAACTTGGTCCCTGACCATTATTCACAGTAAACCATCCATCCTCTGTCCACTGCACTGGGTCAAGGGCTGACTCTCTACCTACTGTGGTATATTTTCCACCATTTGGTCTACCACACAAGTAGTAGCACCACCACTGACCATTCTGGTCTTGCACTAATTTACCATGGCCTGCACGCTGAATCGGAGCCTCTGGGTCTAACTGACGCATAACAGGGTTGTAAGGAGAGTTCTCATAAGTACCATATAATTCAGTACTACGTCCCACATTAATACCATGTCCGTATCCAGTACCGCCCTCTGCTACGATCGCGTAATAGTAACCATCCTTTTTCATCATGTGAGGTCCTTCGGAACAACGCTCTCCAGTACCGCCCCATGCTTCACGCATCTCGCCAGCAACTGCTAATCCGTCGTCAGTAAGTGGCACTGTCTGTGCAGCTTTTGCAATAATCATGTATTTGCTACCATCATCATCTACAAAAAGTGATGGATCAATATTGTCTACTTCCAAACATACAGGCTTACTGTATGGTCCTTCTGGCTTATCAGATACCATTACAAGCTGACGACGCATTACATTATTGTCACGCTTACCATCTGCATTGAGGCGTAAAGTAGCATAAATATAAAACTTGCCATCTACATACTCAATATCTGGCGCCCAGATTCCATGAGAATCACGAATATCACTAATATCCAACCATTCAGGATTGGTAATTGCATGACCTATAATATGCCAATGCACCATATCCTTGGAATGAGATATAGGAATCGCAGGGAAATACTGAAAACTGGAATTCACCATATAATAGTCATCGTCTACACGAATAACGGATGGGTCTGGGAAAAATCCCCTTTGTACTGGATTCTGATAGGTTCTCTGATTGCTCATAGTTGGCCTCCTTAACAATAATGATGTGTCGAAAATATCGCCTTTTAATAAAATACCGCCATATGTTGCAGGGATGTTGTTACCAACATCCCTTATTTCTTACCAATATCATAACCCTTTAAGCACAGTATGTAATGCCAAAAGACCTCTTTTTTATGTCATATATTGCATTAGATATAATGTATCTCAACTGCTCCAAAATGTGCACCACCAGATAGGCGTAAGATGTTCTGTCCATCTGGATTACAACGTCCTTTTTCTTCCACTGTACCAAACACAGCATGTCCATCATTTTCCACTGTCCAAGTAGAAGGAACATATAATTCTACTGCTCCAAAATTACATTCTACATTTACTTCTGCGACACCATTTGCCAACGTTGCTTCATTAAAATATACATTTAAGCAACCAAAAGTACACTCTAAATTTGCAATAGCCAATTTATCAGAATTAATATATTTTACAGCCTCACCAAAAGCAGTCTCATAATTTACTACATCACCATTTACGTCTGTAATAACACTTTCCTCTGTCATTTCCTTAGGCTTGCTTACAAATACACCCGCATGCTTACTTTTGCGCTTGCTTTCTGGAAAAATCATGTTCAAACCAATGGTTCCAAGAATTGCTGCACACAGCACAGGCCATGGAGTAATCTCTTCCAAACCAAGCAATTCATCATTCACAATCACAATACCTGCTATGGAAAAAAGAATGGTACCAATACTTCTATTTAACACACCTTCAATAACTCCTGCTGCCAATATGACGGTCAGAATAATGTGCCACACGTTAAAACCTTCCAAATATCCCATGCTACTAGCCAATACAGCCACAGCGCCTAATAATAACAGTACACCCCAAAATATATTTTTTAAATTCTTCATGTCTTTATCCTCCATTTTATTTGCCCATTCTTCGAATGCGTAATCTTTCTACCACTGCTTTATAATAACTTCTTGATACAAGAGCTTTCTTATTGCTCTCACTAAATTCTACTACACTGGACGCTGTTAAGTTCCTTGTGATGGAATAGATGTAATCCAGATTCGCTATAGTGGATTTGGATATTCTCATAAATCCACCTGGCAGCATCTCCTCCAGCTCATATAGCTTAAAAGGTGCATCAAAAATCTTATCTGCTGTGTGCGCCCGAATCGTCTTCCCTTCCGTTTCAAAAAAATAGATGTCTTTGATTGGAACATAGTATTCCGTCTCCCCTTTGGTTAACAAAATACATTTGTCCTTGTTTCCATGTTCTGACAGTAGATTCTGCAAGCTCATGACCTTTTCATCTAGTTCCTTGCAACGGATAATCACTTCGTCATCTAACAACTCCGTGTCTATCTCGATTCTTATCTTCACGTTGCCCGTCCCTCATTTCTAAATATATCAACCTGATTGATATACTCAGTATAACGCATTCTAAAAATGTGTAAATAGATTTTACCCAACAGGTAATTTTATGTAGGTAAGAGGTAAAAAATATTAGTTGAATGACACTTAATCCCCCACAGTGGGAAATTATAGGGCTGCTAATTACTCCATAATACTATACTGCATCCACTCGTAGAGAAGCTTTGTCCCCTCCATAATCTCTGCTGGAAGGAGTGCTCTCGCTACCAATTTTAATTCGTCTGACTCCTCATCAATGCGTCTAAGGTGCGCATAGTCACCGTCGATACTTACTACTTCATATTCAAATCTGTTCATGTTGTTCTCCTTTTGTATTTTACTTTTTATACTTGCTCCTATGCCCAACTTTTCCACACATCTGGCTTGTATCCCACCGTTGCCTGCTTGCCATTTCTTACAATAGGAGTCTTAATCACCTGCTGATTCGCCAAAAGTTTTTCTTCTTTCTCATCTTCAGCAATATATTTAACTAATGCCAACGCATCCTTATCCTTGCAATCCTCATTTATCATTGCGTCGATTCCACCGGCCACTTGGCATACACTACGCAACTCGCCCTTGCTCATTCCCTTTTCATTCATATCGATGAACTGAAATTGAATTCCACGCTCTTTAAAATAACGTTGTGCTTTCTTGGTTTCATTGCATTTTTTTGTTCCAAATATCTGTATATTCACGATATTCCCTCTATACTTTCCTATTTTTTATCTGCTCTCGCTTTTCCTTTAAATTCTTTCTCTATGTAAGCGTATTCAACCACAGAGATTAATTCTTGTCCCTCAAAATCCATTTCTACAATATATGGCATCCAATCGATAATGCGCAAAAAATCATCACAACCATACGCAGGATTGTAGTAATTCATAATAGCACTTAATGCAGTCCCATGCGTTCCGATAACTATGTTCCCGCCATTATTCTGTTGGAGAATTTCTTTCAATGCTTCTATATTGCGCTTTTGAACCATATTGATGGATTCTCCACCATCCTCATGGTAATCATGATCTGCCCAACGTTTCTGGAACATTCCATGATTATTTCCATTAGGACCTTTTTCACGCTCACGAAAACGTTCATCTGTCTGTATATTTAATCCGTAATAATCTGCCACCTCTTGAATCGTGTCAACACTTCGTTTGTAGGGACTACTATAGAAAGCACTGATTGACTTATCTTTTAATGTCTCTAGTACTATTTTAGAATCAGCGATTCCTTCTTCAGTGAGTGGTCTTGTTCTATCATCCGCATGATTATGCTCAGGTTGTGCATGTCTTACAAAAAATATTTTTGTCATTCTAAATTGTTCCCTTCTTGATTTATCTTTTCAATCAGCTTTTTATACACACGCTCTATCATCCATGGTTCTGTCGATACCTTTAATGTCTCCTCAAAAGTCCACCATTTTACCGCCTGATTTTCCGCTTCATTTACTACTAAATTATCGTTCTCATCAGCTTCTGCTAGATAAGTAATGTTAAAATGTAAATGACTCGGTACATAGACGCCTTTCTTCACATGCCCATCTACGGTCAAGGTCTCTAAGCTGAATATCTCATCACTTATTAATCGGGCGCGTTTTACCCCAGTCTCCTCTTGCAGTTCACGCAATGCCACTGAAGCCAAATCCTCAATTCCATCCGCATGTCCACCAGTCCAAGCCCATGAATCATAGATATTATGATATGCCATCAAAGTCTTGGTGCGCTCCTTATTCACAGTCCATGTGGATGCCGTGAAATGCGCAACTTGATTTTCACGCAATAAATAATTATCGTTATGAAGCATGAACTGTAGCATTTGTTCTTTATCGCGTTGTTCTTGTTCGTTGTATGGATGATAATTTTTTATAGTATCATATAAGTTCATAGCTTCCCTCATTTCTTCTATAACTTTTCATGTATACCTTTTCTCCCGTAGCTTTTCTCTCATAACTTTTCTCTTGTAGCTTTTCCTATACATCTTTTCCTATATACCTTTTCCGCTCATTTTTCTACTCTTAAGATGGACATTACTGCTTAGATGCATACAAAGGATTCGCTTCTCTTATGGATTCCGAATATTTACTGCATAATTCATGAAAGGCATTTCTAACCTCTGCAGGAATATCCACATGAGCTATAAAACCTTTCCCATTGGGACCATATCCATTTTCGTCATCGGATAATCTTGGTATCTCTCCCATCAAAAGGCTAATATATCTGTCAACATCCCACATTCCCCAAATTGGTTCAGCATAGGTTAATGTAGCATTCTGTACGATAATTTTTGCCGAATAAACAGCATAATTTATTATTTGTATATCTTCCGTAACATGCTTTCTTAATCCAGCTTCCATTCGATGTTGCATGGTTGCATCTTGGGCTAAAATAATATTCTCGAATGAGATTCCATTTTCTTCAAGCAGTTCCAATAAGTATGTAATGTTATTGCCACAATTTGTTGATTTACACTCAAGAAAGTCTGGTTCTAGCCCATATCGATATTTCAAATAGCCTGCAAACACCTTGGCTTCTGGCATATTGGCAGTTTCCATATCTGGGAATTCCCCATGCATTTTCTGTCTCAAAGTCTCGGTTGTATGCCCTTCTCCGCCAACAATAATATACTTTTTAGCAATGTTATTTTGCATGGCTTGCGCCAAAACATCTCCACCACACATGATACTGCCCCCAAAAAGCACCATCACATCGGCTTGCTTTATACCATATGTCTTGTGTAACTGTGCTGAAGTTAATTCTACGATATCTCTTTTTCCACAGAATCCACCTAAAATATTTATGTTCTTTGCAATGTTTTCCATTGTATGCTCCTTGTTATTTGCTCGACAATCAACCGAATACTTACTCTCTCACCATTCGGTAAAAAGTTCCCATACTGATTCCCGTTGTCTGTTCATAGGCTTCTCCGTCAATTCAAAAACCCACT
Source organism: uncultured Acetatifactor sp. (assembly GCA_964531725.1). Lineage (GTDB taxonomy): Bacteria > Bacillota > Clostridia > Lachnospirales > Lachnospiraceae > Acetatifactor. The sequence goes on along the minus strand of CAZHEM010000017.1, from coordinate 3,296 downwards.
TTTTCGTAGCATTTTACCACTTCTTATACCAACAAATTGTATATTTCTTACTGTTAATTGGTATTTTTTACATCGCAATCACCAACAAATTACGTTTTTCTTCCTTTTAGTTGGTTTCTTCATCCCTTCACATACCAACTAATTTCTTATCTTTGCTCCTAAGTTGGTTTTTTCACATCTTAGCATTCCAACTACTCTTGTTGTTTCCCTATTTAGTTGGTAATTACCTTACCTAGGCAAGTCTACAAATTTATCTTATTGTGGATTCCATCCAGTCATCAAGAAAATTCATTTGCTCGTTTGTATGAAACCAATGCTCTCCGTTTTTCATAACAGTAAGTTCTGCACCGATTTGTTTTGCAAATGCTGAAATGGTTTCTAATGATGTTAGATTGTCCTTTTCTCCATATAAAATATGAGTTGGAACATTCCATTCAATTGGATTTTTTCTTACATAGCATAGATATTCCCAAGATAGTTTTTCACCAAAGTCTGTACCTATTTCTAACCGCTCTGAAAGTTCCCTTTCTGTAACATTTGCCCACATCATCATATCATTTATTAGTTTTTCCATGTTTACTATTGGAGAAATAAAAAATGCTTTATTAATATGCTTCTCCGCTAGTGATGACATCGCGAAAAATGCCCCTATACTATTAGCAACCAAAACAACCGTCTCATAATCTTTGCTTTGCTCATCCCAAAATTGTTCAAATTCTTCTTTTGCTTCCCATGGATTTTGTGCTTTGTAATCCAAACCAATTACCGTACTGTCACTAAAAAGAGTTTTGTAATGATCCGCTTCCTTAGAAGAGCCACCTTTTCCATGTATATACACAACCAGATCTTTCATTCCTATCCTCCGTAAAATTCAAAGTTAACGATCGAATGCCTTATTAAAAGAGCCAATCTCAATTAAATTCCCTTCTGGATCAGCAATGTAGCAGGTTCTCTGTCCCCAAGATTCTGTTGTAGGCTCCAATACAGAACGTGCACCTTTTTCAACAGCCTTAGCATATTCCATATCAACTTCTTCAAAGGTGTCAACATACAATGCGATCTCAAAGTGACCATTGAACCCTTTTATGTATTCATATTTTCTGTTTGTCATTTTTTCAAAGTTCTTTCTTTCATACAGCATAAAAAGAGTTCCATCTTTGATTAAATAAACATTGGTTGCATTCTCGCCTTCTTTTATTTCAAATCCTAATACATCTCTATAAAAACGAACCATCGTCGCCATGTCTTCTACAAATAATCCAACACCATCAAGTTTCATTTTGCTTACCTCCCCTTATTCAACATGAAGTTCATTTCTTATCTTTTGTTCCTCAACCAAGATTATTTTCTTGTATAGGTCACATAAGTATACGGAATTTCGCCTTCTACTCTCTCGTTTAACTCTTTTTCAAACTCTTCCTTGTTAAACTTCGGAAAAAATGTATCTCCTTTAATCTCGCAATCAATTTCTGTAATATACATTTTCTCCACTAACGGCAATGCTTCTTCGTACAATTTTGCACCACCAGAAATATATACATCTTTATCTCCAGCCAATTTGATTGCCTCAGCTAATGATTTGGCGGTCAGACAATTTTCTCCTTCAAATGTTTTCGTATTAGATATGACAATAGTTGTTCTGTTGGGCAATGGCTTACCAATCTCTTCATAGGAACGTCTGCCCATGATGACTATATTTCCTGTTGTCAATTCTCTGAAACGTCTCTGCTCACCTTTTATTTTCCAAGGAATACAACCTTTATTACCAATTACTCGATTTTGGGCATATGCTACTATTAGTGAAATCATTTTTTCTCCTTATCTCAAATTAAGCTTTGATTTAACTAAATTTGGAATTAACGCGTTAACAAAAACTTCTCAAGATTAATCTCATGATTATATTTAATTGATGCTTTTCTATCTTTCTCTATAATAGCATCATTCAAATCAATTTGATTTAATGATGCTATAGCAAACGCATAATGAATAACATCCACCAGTTCGTTTGCTAATTGTGATTTTAAATCCTCATTATTGCAAGCCTTTCTTCCATCTCGTTTATTTAAAACTTCTGCAACTTCTCCTACTTCTTCGACTAATTTCATAAACAAGCTAGAATCAATACCATGATTCTTATAATGGTCATACAAATAATCTTCATAATCTCTAACACTAATTTTCATTGTAATATCCTCTCAAATTGGAAGTTGTCTTTTTATTACTCGTAATACATGCATATAGTTCCATTAGATATTTAAATCCATTTTCTGTTTTCTACCATATAGCGCTTATATTGCTCTTTTAGTAGAGGTTTTCTTGTCTATGGGCTAGTTCCCTGGGGTGGTTCTTTGGTTTTCTCTACTAATGCGGGCTTATTCTGCTCTTTTAGTAGAGATTTTCTTGTTTATGAGCCAGTTCAGTTGAAATTTTCTCTACTAACATTGGTCTTTTTCGCTCTTTTAGTAGAGGTTTTCTTATAATAAGGCAGGTTCCCTATGGAGTTCCTTTGATTTTCTCTACTAATTTTGGTCTTTTCAGCTATTTTAGTAGAGATACAAGTTAAGATGCGATGGATTAGTCTAGTTCGCACAAGATTAAGTATAAATGAGGGTGAGGGATTGGGCAAGGGAAAAGATTATCAGAATGGGACGCAGTAGATCTAGCGTTGAGGATTGGAAGCGGTTGGGTAATGGATAGCGGAATGGGACGCCACAGGTCTACGGCATCTGTGGCTATGGATAAGGATATGGCAAACGTGAACATTCTTGCAACGAACGCGGCAGGCCTTCGGCGCCTGCCGCGGGGGAATAGGGGGAATGGTGGGAAGTATTGGACATAGTTAACGTTGTGAAAATAGCGCACACCACTTGCTTCGACGCAGGCAGCGGGCTTATCCATGTAACTGCTACCGCAGTCACATGGATATCCGCTGGACTTCGTCATATCCGCTTCAACAAAAAAGAAGGGAAATTCAAGCGAGCTTGATTTCCCTTCTTCCTTGTTTCATCGGCTGCGTCTAGCAGAACCTTCCGCTTACATCATTCCCATTCCTGCGCCAGCTGGCATAGCTGGTGCATCTTCTTTGATGTTTGCTACTACGCTTTCGGTTGTGAGAAGTGTGCTTGCAACGCTAGTTGCATTCTGTAATGCACTTCTGGTAACCTTAGCAGGATCAAGGATTCCTGACTTAACCATATCTACATATTCTTCTTTTAATGCATCGAAACCGATACCAACTTCAGATTCTCTAACCTTGTTGATGATAACGCTTCCTTCAAGACCTGCGTTTGCAGAGA